>JAPLAE010000106.1 GCA_026393455.1 Actinomycetota bacterium | reverse complement strand
TCAACCGGTGAGCATCACCGTGAACGCCACACGCGCTCTGATGCAGGGCGGCCCTGGCGCCAACACCGCCCACTGGGTCATCCTCACGCTGATTTGGTCTGCGATCTTCATGGCAATCTTCATACCGCTCGCAGTATGGCGATACCGTCGAGTCGGCTAACAGCGAATTCCGGGGGGAACTATGGCTGGTGCACTTCAGGGAATTCGAATTCTTGATATTTCAACTGCTCTGACCGGTCCGTACCCGGCGGCGTTGCTTGCCGATCAGGGTGCCGACGTCATCAAGGTTGAACGGCCCGGGCTTGGTGACCTTGCCCGTTGGGTGGGCGTGGCAGTGAATGGTGTGTCGGCCCTGTTCCAAGCATGCAATCGCGGTAAGCGATCAATCGCTCTCGATATGGCAACACCGGAGGGACTGGCGATTGTTCGCGAACTTGCTTCTCGTTCCGATGTCGTAATTCAAAACATGCGTCCGGGTGTGGCCGACCGTCTCGGAATCGGTTGGTCAGATCTCTCGGCTGGCCGAGATGATCTTGTTTACCTCTCATTGTCAGGCTTTGGGCAGACCGGTCCCTACGCACACCGAGGCGCCTACGACACGGTGATACAGGCCTATGCCGGACTTGGAACGAACCAGGCTGACCCTGACGACGGAACACCGACATTTCTCCGACAAACAGCGGCCGACAAAATCACTGCCATGTACGCAGTGCAGGCGATTACCGCTGCGTTGTTCGCTCGTGAGCGGGGGATGGGCGGTCAACATGTTGAACTTTCGATGGCCGACTCGGTGGTGTCATTCCTGTGGGCCGACGCAGCAGGCAACGAGATGATGCTGGACTCCGATGGATCCATGAACTCAAGTTTCGTGCAAGGGTCGAAGCCCTTCCGTTTCATCGATGGATTTGGCATAGCGACTCCAACCTCCGACGCTGATTTTCACGGCATGTGCGAAGCGCTTGGTGTCGATGGCCACAATGATCCTCGAGTCGCCACGATCGGCGAACGCAGGAAGCATCCAGAGGTCACCGGCGAGATCATGTCGAAGTGTCACGAGGTCGCTGGGCATTTCACGTGCGCCGAGATCTCTGAGCGCATGGAAACATCGAACGTTCCTTTTGCCCTCGTCGTAGCACCGCAAGACCTCCCCAATGATCCTCACGCGATTGCTATCGGTCTCTTTGAGGAATTTGATCACCCTGTTGCGGGAAGGGTTCGTCAGCCTCGACATCCTGCACAATTCCTCGGCACACCGGCAACGTTGCAAACCGTCTCGCCTACCCTCGGTCAGCAGACCGATGAAATACTCACCGAGTTGGGCCGAGCCGATTCAATCGAAGAACTCCGACGGAACGGAATTGTTTTCTGATGGCAACCACTAAGCAGATCGTCAGCGGTTATTCGCATATCGCAATTGTGTGCACTGATCTCGTTGCCGCGCGGGCGTTCTATTGCGGGCTGTTCGGATTCGAGGAACTCCCTCGACCAGATTTCGGAGTTCCAGGCATGTGGCTACGCGTTGGATCTCTGCAACTTCATTTCTTGGAGAATGAAACGATGCCGATTTCCGGTCCCGGCTTTCCACACTTTGCGTTACACATTGAAAACGACCAGTGGGATGAAACCATTGGTCTGTTGAAGAGCAACGCTGTTGCGTTCTTATCTGAACCCTCAGAGCGTTCCGATTTCGGTATTCCTGTGCGAGCAGCGTTTGTCCTCGATCCGAGCGGGAACGTTGTTGAACTTACCGATGTCGGGCCGCTCGCTTGATCGGTTAGTTCAGAGCAAGGTCGAGCGCGGCACGATCTTCTGCGGTTGGGGTCCATAGCCCGGCTTCGACGTTGGCTGCGACCTGTTCTGGGCTCGTTGCCCCGGCGATGACGGATGCGATTGCCGGTCGAGAGGCAAGACCGCCGAGTGCTACCTGCAGAAGACTGAGCCCGCGCTCATTCGCGAATGCAGCGATTGTCTCGACCTTGTCGAAGTTTGCATCCGACAACATTGCGTCCATATGCCAGGCCGCAATGCGCCCGTCGGCGGGAGCAGCCACCCCTCGTTGGTACTTGCCAGTGAGAAGTCCACTGGCAAGCGGGAAGTACGGCAATTGGCCAAGGCCAAATCTCTCGCAAGCCGGCAGCACGTCAGTTTCAGCAGTTCGCTCGATGAGGTTGTAGTGGTTCTGCGCGCTGATGAACCGCGCCGTCCCATTTGTGCGAGCGATCCATTCAGCATCGGCAATCTGCCAACCCGAGAAGTTCGAGTTACCGATGTAGCGGACCTTGCCCTCGTTCACGAGCTCTGTGAGCGCGGAAAGTGTCTCTTCGATCGGGGTTGACGGGTCGGGCATGTGAATTTGATAGAGATCGATGTAGTCGGTGTTCAGACGCGTGAGGGAACGCTCAACAGCTTTGCGGATGTAGCGCCGTGATCCGCGAGAGCCCCAATCGGGGCCATTTGCGCCACGGAGGTCGCTTCCGAATTTTGTGGCGATGACGGTCTCGTCTCGCCGGGACCCGAGGGCCGCGCCAAGGAAGATTTCTGAATCGCCGTAAGAATCTGAAGTATCGAACAGCGTGATTCCGTGGTCGAGAGCAGCTCTTACGACTCGCTCAGTCGCCGCAGCGTCAATCCGCATGCCGAAGTTGTTACAGCCGATACCAATCTTTGAGACCCTTAGGCCGCTGTCGCCAAGATTCCGGTACGTCATCTCTGTCATTTCGTAATCCCTCTCAGATTCCGAGTGCATCGCGAGTGCGATTGAGTTCTGTCACGTCTGTTGTTGTTGGTACGAGAAACAATTCATCGCAACCTAGTGATTCAAGGGTGGACACTGAGTTACGAAGTGAATCCGCAGTCGATGTGGAGAGCATTCCCGCCATCATTGTCCCAACCTCTTCACCAAAGATTTTCATATATGAATAGCCATAGTCGTAGAGACGTTCTTGGGCGCCATCACCGAGGGCGTACCAAAGACTGGCCGAAATGTGGGGAGCATCGGAGCGCCCCTCAGCAGACCATGCCTCGCGGATACGCGTGAATGCAGCATCGGTTGCGGCGGGATCGATCCCGAAGACGGTCGATCCGTCGTCGACGCCAATTGCCCATTTGGCGGCGCGGGCAAGCGCCTTTGGTCCCATGGCTCCGGCGACGAAGGGAGGCCCGCCTGCCTGCACCGGCGGCGGACCCACGGGATCGGCTCCTTCGAACGGCGGTTCGCCGGACCACACGCGACGCATCGTTTCAACTTGTTCGTCCATTCGCGACCATCGGCGGTCAAAGGAGCCGTTAATGGCTCGGTAGTCGTGTTCGCGTCCACCCACACCAATACCGACGGTGAGGCGGCCTCCTGAGAGTTGATCGACAGAAGCCAACTGCTTGGCCACGTCGACGGCGTCATGCGCAGGCAGAACGATGATCGTGGTCCACAGCCGAACCCTCTGAGTAATGGCCGCGGCCGCCGAGAGTTCCACAATCCACGAGTGGCTCGGGTAGGTGACTCGCTCAGGTACGGCGAGACTCGACCAGGGGCCTTGATCAATGGCTTCGCACCAAGAGAGGGTTTCGGGGCGACCATGGGCAATCATCGTCGGCATCGTCATCGCAATGTCCATGAGTGAATCCTGTCTTTTAAGAGTCAGCCGGAGAGTACTTCGGCAAGACTGCTGACAGCGACCGACGCCGGGGGTGTCGAGGGGGGTTCCAAGTGGCTGCAATCGATCTCTACAGTCCGGATACGTATGTCGAGGGCGCACCGCACGATGAGTTCACGCGTTTACGTCGAGAGGATCCTGTTCATTGGCAGGACATTCCGGGTCAAGCTGGCTATTGGGCGGTTCTGAAGCACGCTGACGTTGTCTATGTCTCGCGCAATCCAAATCTGTTCTGTTGTGAGGCTGGGGGAGTTGTTCTCGAAGATTTGGACCCCGAAAGACTTTCTCGAATGCGAGACATGCTGCTCTCGATGGATCCTCCGCGGCACATTTCCTATCGAAAACCACTGGCGCCGGAATTTGCGCAACGAGTGATCGCAGGCATGGAGTCCCAAATCCGTGAAATCACCGTTGACATTTTTAGTGCAGTTGGTGACAATTCCGATGTCGAGTTTGTTCACGACATGGTTGGACCACTGCCGACGCAAGTGATCGGACAACTCTTTGGTTTGCCTGAGAAAGATTGGGAGTGGCTTCACCGACTTTCTCAGATGAACACGAGCGGCCAAGATCCCGATCTCAATCCAGATGGAGATCTCTCTGAAGCGGGTAGTGCTGATTCATCAATGCAGATGGCCATGTACGGAATGGCATTTGCGGAAGCGCGACGCGCCGTCGCGCCGCAAGGTGATCTCATGGACGTGATTCTCGGTCAGCAGTTTGATGGGCGGTTTCTCTCTGACGGCGACATCGGCAGCCTTCTCGTGCAGATGATCACCGCGGGCAACGACACGACAGTCACGATGATGGCTGGGGGCCTCTGGGCCTTGCTTGAGCACCCTTCGCAATTCCAGTTGCTTCGTAACAACCCTTCACTAATTCCTGGTGCTGTAGAAGAAATCTTGCGCTGGTTCAACCCTCTTCACTATTTCCGGCGCACAGCGAGTGATGACACCGAAATCTCAGGGACGAAAATCAAGAAGGGTGACAAGGTCGCGATGTATTACACGTCGGCAAATCGCGACGAGACCGTTTTTTCCGACTCGCAGACGTTCGACATAACAAGGTCGCCCAACCCTCAGTTGTCATTCGGGATCGGCGAGCACTTCTGTCTTGGCGTGCACTTGGCGCGGCTTGAAGGGCGCATCTTCTTTGAAGAACTCATTCGGCGATTCGGAACGATTGAACTCAATGGTTCGCCCGAGCGGGTGCGTTCGAATCTCAATAATGGCGTGAAGCGCCTACCCGTAAAGCTTTCACTGTGATACCTCGCAGTTCAGCCCCAGAATGAAAGGATCGAACACATGACATCACTAGTAATCAAGGGTGGAACCGTTGTCGACGGAACTGGCAACGAGAGATTTGTTGCTGACGTACTCGTCGAGGACGGACGAATCATCGAAATCGGAACTGGACTAAAAGGCGACTCGGAGCTTGACGCTACGGGTTGCGTCGTTGCGCCGGGTTTCATTGATATTCACACGCATTATGACGCGCAGGTGTTTTGGGACCCTTCGCTTACTCCGTCGAGTTTCCATGGAGTCACAACGGTCATCGCGGGCAACTGTGGGTTCTCGATTGCTCCCACTCGACCCGAACACCATGACCTGATCGCACGGACCTTGGAAAACGTCGAAGACATGGATGTTGCTGCGTTAGCAGCGGGAGTTCCATGGAACTTCGTGACGTTCCCCGAATATTTGGCGGCGGTGAGCGAACTTCCGCTGTCGCTCAATTTCACGGCGTACATCGGACATACGGCGCTACGACTCTTCGTCATGGGCGATGACGCGTATGAGCGTGCCGCTACATCCGAGGAAATCGATCAGATGGTGACAGTCCTCACCGAAGCTCTCAATGCTGGGGCGGCGGGATTTGCCACCAGCGTTGCTCCGACGCATCGGGGCGTTGATGGAAAGCCGATTCCGTCTCGCTTCGCCGAACGCGTCGAGTTGGAAGCGTTGTTTGATTGCGTCGGACGAGTTGGAAAAGGCGTTGTCGAAGTCACTCCCGGCGAGATTCTTCCTCTCGGCGATATCTACGACCTTCAGCTTCAATCGGGAGCACCGTTCACGATCACTGCGCTCTTGAGTACGCCGTCAATGACGCATCGGAATTTTGTGGACCTGAACCGGGCTCGGTGGGAAAGCGGAGCAAACGTTTGGCCTCAGGTGACACCTCGTCCCCTCGCATTTGCGATGTCGCTTGCCGAGCCCTTCACGTTCAATGTGAATAGCAAGTTTGCGGAATTAATGTCAGGCGACCTCAAGAGCAGGCGGGACGCCTACGAAGACCGCGACTGGCGCGATGAAGCACGCAAAGTTTGGTCGACCGGTACGTTCATGGTGCCTCGTTGGGAGACATTTGAAATCGATGAGTGCCCCACAGATCCCTCCCTTAAAGGCAGGAAGATCGCTGATGTCGCGGCAGAGCGAGATTGCGATCCATTCGATCTGGTTCTTGATCTCGCTCTCGTTGAACCGGACCTTCTTTTGAGGGTGCGCTGTGTCGTGGCGAATGATGATCCCGCCGAGGTTGCATTCCTCATCTCCGAGGACCATTGCGCCTTTGGGCTCTCTGATGCCGGCGCGCATGTCGGCCAGTTATGCGACGCCCCACAGGCAACCGATCTCCTTGGTAATTGGGTACGAGACCGCGCAGTCATGACGATCGAGCAGGCGGTTCACCGACTTACCAAGTCACAAGCCGACCTTTTTCATCTGGTTGACCGTGGAGAACTCCGTGTCGGTGCATGGGCCGACATCGTCGTCTTCGACCCAACGACGGTTGCCCCAGGACCTCTTCGTCGCATCGCCGATTTCCCGGCGAACTCCGAGCGTCTGACAGCGGATCAGCCGGTGGGCGTCCGTCATGTGCTCGTCAACGGAGTGCCGATCAGGGTGGACGAGAAGCAGGTCGATGCTGACATCGCCCCGGGTCAGATCGCCAAAGTCGGTTCCCATCGATGACGATCCACGATCTCGTTGTCAGGAACGGAACGATTGTCGATGGCAGCGGTCGTTCGCGTTACGTCGGTGACATCGCAGTGGCTAATGGCGTCCTCACGCAGGTGGGCGGGACCGTCGCTGGATTAGGCGATCGGGAAATCGATGCAACTGGGCTCATCGTCACCCCCGGATTTGTTGACATTCATACACACTTCGATGGTCAAGCCACGTGGGACGAAGTACTTGAGCCATCGGTAAGTCATGGAGTGACGACGATTGTTGCGGGTAACTGTGGCGTTGGGTTTGCACCCGTTGCGCCGGAGCGACGTGCGCAACTTGTTCATCTCATGGAAGGCGTGGAAGACATTCCCGGCGTGGCGCTCACTGAAGGCATGTCATGGGACTGGACGACATATCCCGAGTACCTCGACGCTCTCGATCGTCGGCGCTGGTCCATGGATATTGCTACGCAAATTACGCATGGTGCATTGCGAGTTTGGGTCATGGGTGATCGAGCAGTCGGCGACCACGTACCGACCGAAGACGAGGTTGCGTCGATGGCGTCTCTCGTCACGGAAGCCCTTTCGGTGGGGGCGCTTGGATTCTCAACTTCGCGCACCTATGCCCATCAGGCGCCCGATGGCACCTACGTCCCTGGCACTCATGCGGGTCCCGACGAACTTTGGGCAATCGCCGCTGCATTGCACGATTTCGGAACACCGGTGTTTGAAGTGTCCCCTCTTGGGGTTGTCAGTTCTGACCCTGAGATGTTGATCAAGGAGTTCGACTGGATGCGGCGGATGTCTGCCGAGTTCTCGATCCCGGTTCTCATGATCCTCAATCAAATCCCGAGCAATATTGGCCTTTACCGGGAGCTGCTTGACCTCGCACTCGACGCCCGTAGTGATGGCGCCATGGTGATTCCGCAGGTTTCGGCGAAGAGTCAAGGTTTGCTCATCGGGTTGACCTCTTCGCATGCATTTCTTCGTAGGCCGACGTTCCGGAAGATGCGCGATGAAGCCAACGGCGACCTCGATGCCCTAGTTGCGCTGCTCCAGGATCCCGCGATCAAAGCGACGATCCTTTCTGAAGAGGATCTTCCGCCGACCGGCGAGCTCTACGAAGGGATCTCGACCTTCGCTCAGAACGGCGCTTCAATTATTTTTCCGATGACCGATCTCATAGATCAGGAACCGGGGCCAGAAGACAGCATCTCTGGTTTAGCCGCAGCGGCGGGAGTCAGTGAGATGGAAATGATGTACGACCGCATGCTCGAACGCGATGGCCGCGCTCTGATGATGGCTGGCATCAACAACTACGCCAACGCCGGTCTCGCAGGCGTGTACGACATGATCACGCATCCGGCATCGGTTCTAGGAGTGTCCGATGCAGGTGCACACTGCAATCTGCTTGTCGACGCCTGCATGCCAACGGTGTTGCTTACCCATTGGGTTCGCGATCGAACACGAGGGCCGAGGCTGTCACTCGAGTCAGCAGTGCGCATGCAAACGTTCGAGACCGCATCGGTCTACGGACTTGGCGATCGGGGAGTGCTTGAAGTTGGCAAACGAGCCGATATCAACGTGATCGATCTAGAAAACCTTCGTCTGCTCCATCCTGAACTCGTTCATGACCTGCCTGCTGGCGGCCACCGCCTCATCCAACGCGCTTCGGGCTACCGCTACACGGTCGTAGCCGGAGAAGTAACTCGAGAAAACGACGCCGATACTGGCGCTCGACCCGGCCGACTCGTACGCGGAATGCGCTGACGGCGTATCATCCACACACCACATTTAAAGGGAGATCACCCATGACAATCATCGATGCAAATGCCCCTGAAGCCCTCCATCTGGCAGCTGATGATCTTCCCTGGGTGGAGATCGGCGGAGGGAACAAACTTCGCGTTCTTCAGGTGAAGATCGAGGAAGGTCTTTGGGTTGTCGAGAACATCTTTCAGAAGGGCTTTGAAGTTCAAGCCCATCGTCACACCGGGCCGGTGTGGGGATACACCGTGCGTGGAGGTTGGAAGTACAAGGAATACGACTACGTGAATCGCGCCGGTTCATTCCTTTACGAACCAGCGGGTTCAGTTCACACGTTGCAGTGCATCGAGGACGATACGCAGGTCTGGTTCCACATGTACGGATCGAATATCAACCTCGATGCTGATGGCAATGTCGAGTCGGTTACCGATGGCGCCGGCTCATTGGCGGGTTATTACGCGCTTTGTGAGGCACAGGGGCTCCCACGTCCCAATGTCATCGGCGCCTAAGCCACAGAGTTCATAAGAACTCGTCGAGAAAATCCACCATCGCGTCAAACGCGTCGTTGCGCCCTGGTTCGACGTAGGCACTGAAGTGATGCCCTTCGATAAGTGCCTTGCGCTTCGGGCCAGATGCTCGTTCATAGGTGTCGAGGGCGACATTCGTTGGTGCAACATCATCGTTGGTAGCGATAACCATCAGTAACGCAGTCCCGTTGAGTTCTGGAGAGCATGCACCTGGATCGAACGGTGGAGTTGTTGTTATCGCCATCGTCACGGAGTTTTGCCAGCCATTCGAGGGGCCGTGGGTTAGAAACCACTCAGATGACTCTGGCTGAGGAAGAAACGCCGTGTCGAGGCCGCCGTCGAGTACGACGGGCATGGGTCCGATCTCATTGCGCCCGAGATCAAGTGAGTCGTTGTCGAATGCAACACGCATGGCGACAAAGCGCTGCTCTGCTTGGCTGGGGTTGGTCAGGAGATCGCCCCGTCCCGCGAACGGTGCATTGGCAATCACGGCTTTGATGTCGGGGCGAAGAGCGCCGAGGACGATCGCTTCGCCTCCACTGAAACTTGATCCCCAGACCGCGACACGATCAGGTTGCACCTCAGGGAGTTCGCGAATTTGATCGATGACCTCCCACATGTCGTGGGTTTGGATCCACGGGTCAACAACACCTCGGGGCTCTCCAGATGATCCTCCAAGGCCTCGGTGGTCATAGAGATAGACCACGTAGCCAGCATCGGCGAAAGCAGACCCAAACCAGGGCAGGCCCATACCTCGGGTCGCCGAAAAGCCGTGACTCATGACGACCGTCGGCGCTGATCGGGTGTGTTCCTCGGGAAGGTACAAGTCGCCCTGAAGGACGGTGCCGTCAGAGAGGGTGAGGGCGAGTGGTCGCAGTGATGGCGTCATGAGTGCGATGCTAGGAAGGAATCAACTGCGTCGCGGTCATTGTGGCTTCGGCGTTTGGGGGAGTGAGGAACGAAGTGGGTCATCCTTTCCGTGACGTGGCGATTGTCGGCGTCTTCAATACCAAGCAAGCACGAGTGCTTGAGGGTTACGACTCTCAGAGCATCGCGCTTGAGGCGGCGCTGGGTGCGATCGCCGATGCTGGCCTCGAACCACGCGACATCGATGGCGTTGTCGGCGGTATCGCAAGCAACTTCCTGTACCAAAGTCGTATTGGCCCGGCATGGCGTTCGATGTCACCGCTCGGTATTCCGGCCGTCATCGAAGGCGCCATGGCCATCGCCTGCGGTCTTGCCAACACGGTGTTGATCGCGACCGGAGAAGCGGGCAGCTATCGCCAGCATGCATCCACTGCTCCCTGGACGCGACCAACGAATGAATTCGTCGCCGCGTATGGAATGTTCACTGCCGCCGAATTCGCGTTGATGGCTCGCCGTCATATGCACATGTATGGGACAACGCCCGAATCAATGGCGCATGTTGCAGCAACGATTCGAAATAACGGTCATGTGAATCCCCAGGCGGTGTATTCCGGTCGTGGCCCATTCACCGCAGATGACGTGCTCAACTCTCGAATGGTGGCTGATCCGTTTCACCTTCTTGACTGTGCGATGACCTCCGAAGGAGGAACGGCACTAGTCCTCACCCATGCCGACAGAGCAGGAGACCTCGCAAAGACGCCCGTTCATCTTCTGGGCGGAGGAACCGATCACTACGGGCCTTCCTATCAACATCCTCCGGTCTGGGATCTCGGCGGTGTTCGACGACCTGACCTCGTTGCAGGTCACGTTGGTCGTCGAGCCGCGGAAGAAGCGTTCGCCTTTGCGGGCCTCGGACCTTCAGACGTTGACGTCTGTGAGTTTTACGATCCCTTTTCGTTTGAACTCATTCGCCAGTTCGAAGCGTACGGATTTTGCGCCGAGGGCGAGGGCGGCGACTACGTCATGTCGGGTGTGATCGAGCCTGGTGGGCGACATCCGATAACTACCGATGGAGGCACGATGTCATTCAGTCACGGTGGAGCATCGGTGCAGCTTTTCCAACGCGTTATCCGCGGAGTGCAACAACTACGGGGCGAATGCATTAGTTCTCAAGTTGCGAATGCGGAAGTAGCAATGTGTACCGGCGGAGGTGCTGGAGCGCTCTTCACTGACGTTCTGCTCCTCGGAAAGGAACGACCATGAGCATGCTGATTCCACAAGCCGGAGATATTCCTCTTCCGGATCCGGGTCCAATTTCTGCCCCCTATTGGCAGGGTTGCCGAGCGGGCGTTCTGCGGTTCCAACGTTGCCTTGACTGCGGGGCGCCGACACATACGCCGGCTCTCTTGTGTGCTGCCTGTACTTCAATGAACCTGGAGTGGGTGGATAGCTCGGGTCTCGGAGAGATCTATAGCTGGACCAGGGTCTGGAGACCGGTCACACCTGCCTTCATCACTCCGTATGTCCCAATCATCGTGACGATGGAGGAGGGTTGGTCGATTCTGTCGAACCTTGTGGGGTGTGAAGACGACTCTGTCGCGATAGGGCAACTGGTCGAAGTGGAGTTCCACCACAGCGGTGGACCTGACGATATTTGGCTCCCGTATTTCCATCACAGGTCCTCTTGACGTCGTCTCCGATCGCCCGAGCCCCGAAGTCCAACAAGCCTGATTGACTGTGGGCTGTGAGTGAGCAAGCAGATTTGGGCGAAGAGGACGATGTTGAGGCGCAGTTGCAGTCTGTGCGGTTGGGACTCACCCGATTGCAGAGGCTGCTTTCGAGTCGTCGTGTGCATGCCGGCATGGCGGGCGCCGCTCGGGTCGTACTTCCGCAGCAAGCGATGAATGTGTTGAGAGCTCTAGGTGATCGTGAACCGTTACCGGTTGGCGACCTCGCTCGCGCTGCTCGCATGGATACAGGCGCGGTCAGTCGTCAGATTCGAGTCCTCGAAGAAGAGGGATTGGTTGAACGTCGTTCGAGTCCTCAACACGGGAGCATCGTGCTGGTAGAGGCAACCGCCGAAGGTAAAGCGATGGCCCGAAGATTTGAGCGTGTGCGCGGAGCCCAATTGTCGCGAGCGCTCATGGAATGGACCCCCGAGGAGCGGAAGCAACTCGGCGAACTGATGTTGCGCCTTGTTGATGATTTGCAGGCAACCCCGTATTTGCAGGCAGACGGCGATTGAATCTCGTCGCGTTCAGTCGGGAATGACGACAGCGCGTCCGCGTAGTTCGCCGTTCTCCATCTTTTCGTAGGCTTCTGCCACGCGGTCAAGAGGAAACACGTCGACGTCAACACGCAGTCGGCCACTCTCGGCGAGCGCGATCACCTCGAGAGTGTCGGCAATTGTTGGTGCCTGGAATGAGAACACCTCGCCATCGCGAGGAAGTTTGTCGAAGAGCGTTCCACGAAGTGATCCGCTTCCAGCGCCGACAAGTGCGTAAGCACCAGCTTTCGCCGTGCATTGAAGGCCATGTGAAATAGTTGAATCGATTCCCACAAAGTCGAAGACGGCGTTAGCTCCGCCCCCGAGAAGACGATGCACTTCGGTCGTCGTATCGTCGTTGACTCCTTCCAAGGTGTCATGGGCACCAAGTTCGGTGGCGTAAGCAAGACGATCAGTCGAGACATCAATCGCAACGACTCGCGCACTCGTTAGGGCAAGTAGATGTTGGATCGCATAGGCACCAAGTCCGCCGGCACCAATGACAACTGCTGATCCGCCCGGTGGTATGCGACGAAGCGCCCGTTTCACGGCGTGATACGAGGTTGCGCCCGCATCGGTGAGCGGGCCTGCAATCACCGGGTCGAGGCCATTGAGTTTGACGAGTTCGCGAGTTGTTGCCACGAGTACATAACGAGCGAGCCCGCCGTCGATCCCATAGCCCCGACCCACGATGGAGTCGTCGCAATTGTTGTCTTCGCCCCGAGCGCACCAGATGCAATGGCCGCAGGAATGGGGACTGATGACTGCGACAGCGTCACCGACGTCAAAGCCAAGGGCTCCAGGTCCCAGAGCTGCAACATGACCGCCAACTTCGTGACCGAGCGTGAATGGCACCCGCCATCCGAGGGGCTCCATGAATGCCGCCGGGGCTAGGGCCATTCCAACGTCGCTGTGGCACAAGCCATTGCCTGCGACCTCGACCAGGACCTCACCGGCACCTGGGGTCGGAATCAGGGCTTCTGTGAGCTCGGGTGGGTGTTCCCACTCAACGATTCGGTAGGCCTTCATTGTCTCGGACATAGGTTCATCCTGACATGGCGGGAGAATTCCCGCCCGGTGGTGACGGACACATGAATGACAGGCAAAGATGTGCCGTTCGCAATGAGGAGGATTCCGTGGCTGAAGTGACGTCGATAGAACGTGCATCAACAATGTGGGAGTTGGTCGAGGCCCGAGCAGCAGCTTCTCCTGATGCCGTTGCACTCATCGAGGACGATCGTGAGATCACCTTCAAGCAACTTCGCGATTTGTCAGAGCGTGTTGCTGCTGGGTTTCATGAGTTCGGAATGCGACATGGATCGCGTGTTACGTGGCAGCTTCCCACTCGTATTGAGACGGTTGTGACCTCACTCGCGTTGGCTCGTATCGGAGCCGTCCAGAATCCAATCATCCCGATCTATCGCGACCGCGAAGTTGGGTTCGTTCTTCAGCAAACCGACGCGGAATATTTCCTGATTCCAGGCGATTGGAATGGTTTCGATTTCAACGAGATGGCCGTGCGGATCATGGATGATCTGGGTATCGAGCCCACCGTAATGATCGCTTACGACGAACTCCCTCAGGCGGAGCCCTACACGCTTCCACCAGCGCCAACCGCGGGTGACGAAGTGCGGTGGATCTATTACACGTCTGGTACTACCTCAGCGCCCAAAGGTGTTCGCCATACCGATCAAACGTTGATGGCTGGCGGACTCGGTCTTGCCGACGCCCTGTATCTGACTATTGAAGATGTCGGTTCGATCGCCTTCCCCTACGCGCATATCGCAGGACCGGACTATCTGATGATGCTGCTCTACCGCGGATGTGGTGCAGTGCTCCTCGAGGCGTTTGCCCTCGATGCAGCGGTCGAGTTGTTTGCTCGAAAGGGCGCAACGATGGCGGGTGGCGGGCCGGCTTTTTACCAGATGTATCTCGCAAAACAACGCACGCAACCAACAGAGAAGATCATTCCGTCGTTACGTCTTCTTTCGGGTGGGGGTGCACCGAAGCCTCCGGAGATGTACGTCGAAGTGATGGCGGAAATGGGTATCCCCATCTGTCACGGCTATGGCATGACGGAATGTCCAATGATCGCTCAGAGCGGACCGAACGACACCGAAGCGCAACTCATGTACACCGATGGAAAACCGGTAACTGCCTGCGAGGTTCGTATCGTTACTCTTGAAGGCGCTGTTGCGTCGACCGGCGAAGACGGTGAAGTCCGGTTGAAGGGCCCGATGGTCTTCAAGGGCTACACCGATGAATCGTTGAATAAGGATGCTTTCGACGAAGACGGATGGTTCCGGACCGGCGACCTTGGCCACCTCGATGCCGATGGCCATGTTGCGCTGACAGGTCGGTTGAAGGACGTCATCATCCGAAAGGGCGAGAACATCTCCGCCAAAGAGGTTGAGGACATGCTGTATCAACATCCGAAGGTCGGCGATGTTGCCGTTATCGGCCTTCCCGACCGCGAACGGGGCGAACGTGTTTGCGCCGTCGTGGAGCGGGCTCCAGGTACCGATGACCTTGAGTTTGCCGAGATGGTGGCCTATCTCAAGGACTCAGATCTGATGGTTCAGAAGATTCCAGAACAACTCGAAGTCGTCGACGAACTTCCACGAAATCAAACGCTTCGCAAAGTACTGAAGCAGGATCTGCGCGACATGTATCGAGACAAGCCGTGGAGCCCACCTGCACGCTGAGTCCTGATCAGATGAACAGGAGGGTTCAGCGAAGAGTGATTGGGCGACTCTTAATGACTTCTTCGAAGAAGTCATTACCTTTGTCGTCAACAACGACGAACGCAGGGAAGTTCTCAACTTCGATCTTCCACACTGCTTCCATGCCGAGCTCTGGATATTCGAGGACCTCGACGGAACGGATGCAATCCTGAGCGAGTCGGGCGGCGGGTCCACCGATTGATCCCAGGTAGAAACCGCCGTGACGTCTGCATGCCTCGGTGACGGCTTTCGATCGATTGCCCTTGGCCAGCATGACGAAACTTCCGCCGTTTTCCTGAAAGAGGTCGACGTAGGAATCCATGCGACCTGCCGTGGTCGGCCCGAATGATCCGGACGCGTAGCCCTCAGGTGTTTTCGCGGGACCGGCGTAATAGACACAGTGATCCTTCAAATATTGAGGGAGACCCTCGCCGGCATCAATGCGTTCTTTGAGTTTCGCGTGGGCGATATCGCGAGCAACAACCATCGGACCGTTCAGGCTGAGACGAGTCTTGATTGGAAGCTTAGAAAGCGTTTCGCGGATTTCAGACATTGGTCGATTGAGATCGATAGCGACCACATCGCCTTCGAGGATGGTGTCGGTGACTTCGGGGAGGAACTGAGCAGGGTCATGTTCGAGTTGCTCAAGGAAGACTCCGTCGGCGGTGATCTTCCCGAGAGCTTGTCTATCTGCAGCACAAGACACGGCGATTGCCACAGGACACGAGGCTCCGTGGCGGGGGAGCCGCACAACCCTGACGTCGTGGCAGAAATACTTGCCACCGAACTGAGCGCCAATTCCAGATTCCTGCGAGACCCTGAGAAACTCGGCTTCGAGTTCAACATCGCGGAATCCTTGACCGAATTCGTTTCCCTCGAACGGAAGCGCGTCGAGATACTTCGTTGAAGCCATTTTGGCGGTTTTTAATGCGAACTCCGCCGATGATCCTCCGACAACAACTGCTAGGTGGTACGGAGGGCAGGCTGAGGTCCCCAGTAAGTCCATTTTTTCTGCGATGAAGTTCAGCATCGCAGCCGGGTTCAAGACCGCCTTGGTCTCTTGGAACAGATAGCTCTTGTTGGCCGATCCGCCGCCTTTGGCCATAAAGAAGAACTTGTAGGAATCGCCGTCGACCGCGCTGATTTCGATTTCGGCCGGGAGGTTGGTTTCTGTGTTGATCTCTCGATACATGTCGAGCGGAGCCATTTGCGAATAGCGAAGGTTGTGCGATTGGTAGGTATCGAAGACGCCACGCGAAATTGCCGACTCGTCATTCCCTGAGGTGAGAACAAACTGGCCTTTCTTCGCCTTGATAATGGCGGTGCCAGTGTCTTGGCAACCAGGAAGGATTCCGCCGGCGGCAATGTTCGCATTGCGGAGCAGATCGAGCGCTACGAACCGGTCGTTGCCGGATGCCTCAGGATCGTCGAGGATCTTTGCGAGTTGGGCGAGATGGGGGGTGCGGAGGAAATGAGCGATCTCGAACATCGCTGCAGAGGTGAGTGCGGTGATTGCTTCTTGCGAGACCTTGAGGAAGTTACCTAGTTCTGTTTCAACCTTCTCGACGCCATCAGTAGTGAGGAGTCGATACTCGGTCGTGTCAGGTCCGAGGGGGAGCAGGTCTTGATGAACGAATTCAGGCATATCCGTACGGTACCCGCCTTAGGCCCTAACTAACGCGAATAGAAACCTGTCTCGATTCGTTGGACCACTGCTTGTATGGCCTTCGGGGAGGTTTGCAATGTGCCTCGGAATGGCGCAGCAAGGACGAGGAGTAGTGCAAGGTCCAGAGAGACCAGGACAGCTATTGAACTAACGACAAAGGCTGCTCGCCGGTGGCTGGCAACAGTAAGGATGACGGCATTCACGGTTAGGGCGATCCCGCTTAGTGCCAAGACGATGAGCAGCAACGTGGGAAGACTTCGGCTGTGGGAATCGGTCAATTCGTGACGAGAAGCTCCCACTTCATCGACTGCTGAAAGCAATTCAGTAGACGCTGGAACGGACATCGTCGAGGAATACACCGAATCACGGACGGTTTGTTGAAGCTCGCGGTAGCTCGCAGATTCATTGAACAGGATGTCGTCGCCGCTCTGTAACTGATCCCAACCGTTCTCTGCCGTCGTCGTTAACTCGTTGGCCAGAGCGGATTGAATCTTGATTGTTGATGCACCAGGTGCGGTCGAGGCCCAAGCAAGCCGAGCACTCGCTGTGGACATGCGGCTCACAATAGAATCTGCCGTGGACTGATTGGTCCATTGTGCGGCTATGGCAAATGACGAAAGGAGAGCGAAGAGAACTCCGAGTGTCGGCATGAGTGGGCGTGCGTTGGTACTCGACTGGCCCGCGTGGTCCTTGAGTAGTCGGGTAGTCACGATTCTGGTGATTAGTGCAATGCCCCCAACGACGAGGAACGCCATTGGGAACAAAACCCACATGGAGAGGCCGGTAAGAAAGGTCATGGGTCAAGAGTGCCACGTTTCATGTGGCCCAACTCGTGGGAGTGCTCGGCTACGGTGGAATTGCACACGAGGAGGCACCCATGAACGCTGTCGTGATCTACGAAAGCCTTACCGGCAATACACAAAAGGCCGCAGGATTCATCGTCGATGAGCTCGTTGCGCATGGGATCTCTGCCGTCGCTTGTTCAACAACAGATGTTGATTACCAAGCACTTGCAGATGCCGACCTTGTGATCGTGGGCAGCTGGACCGATGGTTTGTTCCTCTTTGGTCAGAAACCTGCGAGCGCCGGCCGTCTCTCTCAGTTGCCGTTTCTCATCGGTAAGCGTGCTGCGGTGTTTTGCACGTATGTAATCGAAACGGGAAAGACCCTGGAAAAACTCGAGAACATCATTCGTAACCGAGGCGCAGACGTGATTGGCGGCATGGCTATCCGTCGCAACAAGCTTCAAGAAGGAAGCATCGAGTTTGTGTCGCGAGTCCTCGAAGCTGTTTCGGTTTGACCATCTGACGCTTCTGTTGGAACCTCAGACGCGCGTATCGGGGTGAAGCACACCGCGCCGATCACCAAGAGCGCTCGTATCGTCGAGCGGATCGGCTCATCGCCGTGGCCGGCGGGGTCAACGAGAAAAAGCCACACAACTGCGCATAGAACTTTTGCGAGAGCCGTTCTCGCTTGAATGACAAAGGCAGCGAGTGCGATGAGAAGAAAGCCCAGATGGTGTGTCCATGAAATAGGGCTGATCGCTGCGGTTGAGCAGCCGACAATTGCGGCGACGGCCAGGAAGTCGTTTGCTTTCGAAGCTTTGATCGAACGAACAAGAGATATGGCGAGAATCGCCGAAGCGATACAGAGCCACAACGCAGTTCGTCCACTACTCGGACCGAACGTGCGAGCAATCACGCCGAGAGTTGAATTATTTCTTGCATCGTTGAGAGCGCCGACGCGATCGGAGTGCCACAGCAGATCAGTCCAATAACTGCGCGAATCACTTGGAGCGAGGAGCCAGCCAATGGCTGTGGCTAGGCCAACAGCGAAGACCGCCCAAACTGCCGCCACCCAACGTTTCGTCACTGCTAACCACACAATGAAGAGTCCGGGAAGCAGTTTGATCGCCGTCGCCAGACCAATTGCGAGTCCCGCGAATCGGCGGTTTCGGCGGAGAGCATCAAGGTCGACCAGTACAAGTAGCCAAATGAAGATATTGATTTGACCCTGGCGCAGCGTGAGCCAAACAGGAATTGTCACTGTTGAGGCCGCAAATGCCCATGCCGACCACTCGAAGCGCTTCTCCGGCGCGATGCGAGCCAGCCCGGCTACCGACCACGCACATCCAAACAGCGCAACCAGATTCACAGCGGTGTAGATCACCTCGCGGCCATCTGCCGTGAGTGGCGCGAGTGCCGAGAAAAGTAGAGGCCCGATTGGGGGATAGGTAGCGGAAAGGTGGAACGTGGGATCGTGATAGTCGTAAAGCGAGCCGCCATTGATCCATGCACGAGCCGAATTTGTATAGATCTGTAGATCAAGCAAGCCATTTGGCGGACCCGCTTTCCAGGCCTGCCACATGGCGACCCCGACCGCAGCGGAAAGGGCCACAACGGCAAGGGTGCGACCCCGTACCCGGAGAACCCTAGCGAGTACGGCAATTGCGGCCACGATGGCTGCTGGAGTCGTCCATGGGTTCACATACTCAAACAGCCAGTCGGGCACCTCCGGACGTTAGCGGAGACATCATTTAGGCCGCAGGGCGAAACGCTCAAGAACGAAACATGATTGTCACAGTTGAATGCCGTTTGTGAAGACGATGCCGAAGTAAGTTCCCTCTGGGCGGAGTCCCTCGTGGGGCACCGACACGTCCATCCACCTACCCATCGAGGAGATCATGGTTTCCCAGCCATCAAATACCCGACGTCGCTTGCGCTTCGCAGGCGTCGCAGCAGTTGCAGTACTCGCTGTCGTTTCGCTTGTGGCCACGGCCTGCAGCAAGAGCAGTTCCTCTGGAAGCAGCGGCGGCACCGTTAAGGCCGCTTGGATCTACGTAGGACCCGTCAACGATGGTGGATGGACGCAGGCACACGATGCCGGTCGCAAATACGTAGAGACCAAACTCGGTTCGAAGGTGAAGACGACCTACA
The DNA here is from genome assembly GCA_026393455.1 of Actinomycetota bacterium. Classification (GTDB taxonomy): domain Bacteria; phylum Actinomycetota; class Acidimicrobiia; order Acidimicrobiales; family Acidimicrobilacustridaceae; genus Acidimicrobilacustris. The sequence continues at coordinate 23,963 of JAPLAE010000106.1, read as the reverse complement.
AGGAAAATGTTCCTGAAGGTCCTGAGGTTGCTCAGGTCATCAACGACCTCATCAAGGATGGCAACACTGTCATCTTCGCAACGTCCTATGGATTCAAGGACGCCATGCAGGCGGCAGCAACCGCAAATCCGAAGGTGAAGTTCGAAATGGCCACTGGCGATTCGATCACACTTGGGCAGAAGGTTGCTTCGAACTACAACGAGTTCTACGGCGCCGGCGAGGATTCCCTCTACATCACCGGTATTGCTGCTGGTAAGGCGACAAAGAACAACTCCATTGGTGTCTCTGCGCCGTTCGCGATCCCCGAAGTCATTCGTGGAATCAACGCGTTCACTCTTGGTGCGCAGTCGGTGAACCCGGCCGCAAAGGTCAACGTGGTTTGGACCAAGACTTGGTTCGACCCAGCTGTTGAGCGCAAGTCAGCCGAATCTCTCGTCGCTGCAGGTGCGGACGTTATCTTTTCGCATCAAGACAGCCCTTCAGCGGGTGAAGTTGCGAAGGCCAAGAACCTTCCGTGGTTCGGCTATGACTCTGATCAGTCAGGCCCGTACAGCTCCGTTTGGCAGACCGCGGGCACCTACAACTGGGGTCCGTTCGAGTTGTCAGAACTCAATAAGGTCATCGATGGCACCTGGAAGCAGAACAACTACTACGGCACGATCGCTGACAACTTCGCTGGTCTGGCTCCGTACGGTTCGACAGTCGCTGCTGCAACAAAGACTTTGATGGACGCAGAGATCACCAAGGCCAAAGCCGGCAAGGCAGACGCGTTCGGTTGGTACTGGGGTCTCGCCGATCGTCAGGACCAAGATGGCAAGACCGTCATCACGAAGGGCCAAACCCTCACGATGAAGGATCTTTACACCATGAGCTATTTCGTTAAGGGCACCACCGGCAGCCCGAAGGGCTGATCGGGATAATGTCCGAACTGTGACACAGGACTTATTCGTGAAAGCAGCCACCGCTCCGGCGGTGGCTGCTTTTCACGTAACGAAGAAATTTCCCGGAGTCATTGCCAACGAGGACGTCACCTTTGACGTTCGCGTCGGTGAGGTTCACGCGCTCTTGGGCGAAAATGGAGCAGGGAAGACCACGCTTTCGAACATCCTCACCGGGCTCTATCGACCCGATGAAGGGTGGATGGAAGTCGCAGGTATTGCTGTCGACTTTCAATCCCCACGCGATGCGATTGCCGCAGGCATCGGCATGGTTCACCAGCATTTCCGCCTGATTCCAACCTTCTCGGTCGCCGAGAACATCGCTCTCGGGACAGGGCACGATCCGGTCGGCGGAAGATTCGATCTGAAGAAGATCGAGGAACGAGTCGCCGAGATCAGCGAGTCATTCGATCTCCCTGTCGATCCGCGAGCGAAGATTTGGCAACTCTCGGTTGGTGAACAACAGCGAGTTGAGATCATCAAGGTTCTTTATCGCGACGCTCGTGTTCTTATCTTTGACGAGCCGACTGCAGTTCTCAGCCCACTCGAATCCGAGAGACTCGGTGTAACGCTTCAGACGATGGCCCGTAGTGGCCGCAGCATCGTTTTCATTTCTCACAAGCTCGGAGAAGTTGCCTCGATTGCCGACCGGGTGACGGTGTTGCGTCACGGTCGCAGCGTCGAGACAACGAGCGAAAACGATGTGAGTGCGCTGGCATCGCTCATGGTCGGACGAGACGTCGAATCAGTGACCCGTTCCGCTCACGCGATTGTCGAGAGCTCATCTCGCGTCGGATCGGTGGTGCTCGAGATCGAAGAACTTCACGCGGTTGGCGACCGCGGGTTGAAAGCACTCGATGGTGTGTCTCTTACTGTTCGGTCCGGTGAGATTGTAGGAGTAGCGGGTGTTGCTGGCAACGGACAACGCGAGCTCGTAGAGATTTTGGCAGGACTCCGACGTAAAGGATCGGGGTCCATCCGCGTCGACGGCGAGTCCCTCGAAAATGGAAGCACCCGGCACCCGATTCGACTCGGCGTTTCTTACGTGCCGCAGGACCGCATGGGCACGGGCCTCGCTCCCGACCTCACAATTGCCGAGAACATGGCGCTAAAGAATTTTCGCCGCCCGCCGTTTGCGCGACCTCCGTTCATTCGTCAATCAGTCATAGATGCCCAAGGCCGGGACCTTATGGAGCAGTTCGATGTGCGAGCTCCTTCTGAAACAACTCCCACACGAAGACTTTCGGGTGGGAATGTCCAGAAGGTTCTTCTCGCACGCGAGATGTCCGGAGATCCGAGAGTTCTCGTGATCGCCTCACCGAGTCAGGGGCTCGATGTCGGTGCAGTAGCGACAGTGCATCAGTTGTTGATCGACGCGGCCGAGTCGGGGGTGGGGGTGCTTCTCGTGAGTGAAGATCTCGATGAAGTTCTTGCTCTTTCAAACCGAATCGCCGTGATGTACGAAGGTCGCATCTTGGACACATTCGATCGAGCCGATGCTGATGCGCAACGGATAGGCCTGCTCATGGGCGGCCAGTTGGATGTGTCGGCATGAGTCGCTTCGGTTTTCGCCTCGAGCCTCGAAGCAACCTCCCAAAATGGTTGCCCTGGGCGGTACCAGTGGGCTCGTTCCTTGCCGCTCTTCTCGTCGGCGCAATCGTTTTGTTTGCAACGGGACAGAACGCGCTGTCTGTTTACGGCCGAATCCTTGATCGAGCGTTCCTCTCCGAGGGAGCGTTTACGGGAACTCTGATTTCGGCTACTCCGCTCCTGTTCACAGGTTTGTGCGCGGCCGTTGCCTTTCGGATTGGTTTTTTCAATATCGGTGGCGAAGGTCAGTTCGTTATGGGAGCGATTTTTGGATCCGGTATTGCTCTCAAACTGGGAGCAGACGCTCCTGGGATCCTTTCAGTGTCAGCGATGGTGATCTTCGGGGCAATCGGAGGAGGCCTGTGGGGATTGATCCCCGGAATCCTGAAAGCCAAATTCCGGACCAATGAAATCATTACCTCGTTGATGCTGAATTACGTCGCAATAGTTATCGCGACGTATCTCATTTTCGATTCGAATTCCTTTTGGCGAGAACTCACCGGCAGTGGCGTCGTGTTCCCAAAAGGCAAGATTCTCCCCACCGGATCTTGGTGGCCAAACCTTGATTTCGGTTCGATAATCGTCCCGTTTGGTTTCGTTCTTGGAATGGTGATCGCTGGTTGGCTCTACGTTCTGCAACGCAAGACGCGTTTTGGTTTTGAGATGCGTGTCGTCGGAGGCGCGCCTACCACTGCCCGCTACGCAGGAATGAAGCCGGCACGAATAGTGGTTGCCGTTGCCGCTTTGTCAGGTGCTCTCGCCGGTTTAGGTGGCGCCGCCGATATCGGTAATTTCCGTCACGTGCTCGACCCGAAAGGCCTCCAACAGTCTGGATTCGGATACGCCGGAATAGTCGTGGCTGCGCTAGCAAGACTGAACCCAGTCGCCGTTGTCTTCGTTGCGGTGCTGCTAGGTGGAATCACGAATGCGGGATATGCGCTCCGTGGACCTGATTTCCCCTCTGGGCTCGTCGGAGTACTTCAAGGTTTGATTCTTTTCTGCACGTTGGGCGGCGAAGTCCTTGCTCGCTACCGCATCACTCGTTCGGGGCGCACACCTGTAGGCGCGAGCGTCTTGGAAGCATCATGAGCATCAACGACAACCTTTTCGTCATCATCATGGCGTCGGCCATTTTCTATGGCACTCCTCTCGTATTCGCGAGTCTCGGAGAGCTTCTTGCCGAACGCAGCGGTGTCCTAAATCTGGGCGTCGAAGGAATGATGCTTCTCGGAGCAGTTGCAGCGGCGTGGGTCTCGACCAATGTCGGCGGGCCCGCCATTGTTGTGCTTCCGCTTGCGATCGTGGCTGCAATGATCGCCGCTGGCCTTGGCGCGTCGATCCATGCGTTTCTCACGATCACTCTGCGAGTGAATCAGATCATCTCCGGACTAGCGCTCACGATTTTTGCGGGCGCGGCCGGACTCTCGTCGTACCTTGCTGGCATCTGGCAGCTTGGACAGACACCGGTGAAGCAGCAGTTCGGAAAGATCGACGTTTTCGGCCTCACCGACGTTCCGGTGGTGGGTCCGATTCTTTTTCATCAGACGTTGTTGACGTATTTGTCGTGGGTGCTCGTCATTGCAGCCTCGTTCTATCTGTTCCGAACGCGAGCTGGTCTGCATCTTCGTGCTGTTGGCGAATCCCCACAGACCGCGGATTCGGTAGGCATTTCTGTCTCCCGATACCGCTATTTCCACGTCATCTTCGGAGGATCATTCGCCGGTATCGCTGGAGCTTGCTTCTCGCTAATGATTGTTCCGACATGGGTTGACGGAATGACTGCTGGCCAAGGCTGGATCGCTCTCGCACTCGTGATTTTTGGATTCTGGCGTCCCGACCTGACCTTGCTCGGTGCCTATCTTTTTGGTGCCCTCTCCAGTCTTGGACTGACCTTGCAGGCGCGCGGCATACATATCTCTACTGCGCTGCTCACTGCGCTTCCGTATGTCATGACCATTGTGGTGCTGGTTGTGGTTTCGAATACAGCGTCACGAAGGCAACTTGGCGCCCCGGCAGCGTTGGGTAAACCCTATGAACGTGAAGAGCGCTAACTCGTCAGTCGTGAATGTCAGATTCGTGAGGGTTGACGAGCGCCGACTTGTTTGACCAGGGGAAGTCGATCCAGCGAGCTGTGTGGCGCCAGACGTAGGTGCAATCGATGACAGAAATCGGTTTCTGGTACACGACAGCTGTTCGAACTTCACCAACCTGCGATGCAACGTGTTCCACAACCATCTTTAACGTGTGCCCGGTGTCGGCCACATCGTCGCAGATGAGCACCTTTGAAGATTCGATATCGACCAACGTCAACGGTGGCGGAAGGATTACTGGGAACTCCAGGCGTTCGCCCTTGCCGGTGTAGTACTCGACGTTCATCACGTGTGTATTTTTGACGCCTAGCGAATAAGAGAGTGCCCCACCGATCGGCAACCCACCTCGAGCAATGGAGAGGATGAGGTCGGGTCGATAGCCGTCGTCTTCGATCATCGTGGCCAGTTCAAAGGCTGCATCTCCGAACAGGGACCAAGTGAGAACTTCCATCTCGCTCATCTCTTGAACTTACACAACTGTGGTGGCCCGTCATCACGGCGGCACCGCAGGTACGGTTGGTCCATGACCTTCGATGACAGTTTGGCGACCGTTTCACCGATACCACTGCGCCCGCTGATGCATGCCGGTGGCGAATTGATGACAAGAGAAGAACGTCGCCAGTTGGGTCGGTCCCGTCGAAAGGTAGCGACGCGTACTTCTCATGCGGGATGGTCTGCACCGTCCTCGCGTCGGAGCCCGATGGCGATTCTCGAAGACCAAAATCGCCGCCGTTTCCCAGATCTGATTCCGCTTCGATGGGGGAGGATGGTCGCTTCGCCCTTCACGTTCTACCGAGGCGCTGCTGCGGTGATGGCTGCTGACCTTGCGCCTACGCCAGTGAGCGGCCTCGATGTCCAAGTTTGTGGCGACGCGCACCTTCAAAACTTCGGGCTATTCGCTTCAGCTGAGCGCAATCTCCTTTTCGACGTCAATGACTTCGATGAAACACTTCCCGGCCCGTGGGAGTGGGACGTGAAGCGACTCGCAGCGAGCGTCGAGCTCGCTGCCCGCGACAATGGCTTCAGTGCTGACGAGGCCACTGCTGCGACGCTTCAGTCTGTGGCTGCCTATCGCATCTGGATGTCACTGATGGCTGATCAATCACAGCTTGACGTCTGGTACTCGAAGATTGACATCCACAGCATTCTTCCGATGTTGCCGTCGACTGAAGAACAGAAACGCTCGTTGAAATTCGTAGAGCGGGCTCGCCGCCACACCACTCTGCAGGCGCTCGACAAGTTGACTGAGGTAGTCGATGGACATCGACGAATTGCCGATAATCCTCCGATCGTCGAGCACCTTCCTGAACTCACGACCTACCACGCAGTTCATATGGTGCTCGATCGATACAAAGAAACCCTTCAAGAAGATAGGCGTCTGCTTCTCGAACGTTTCGAAATCGTCGATATCGCTCGGAAGGTCGTGGGCGTCGGTAGCGTCGGAACTCATTGTTGGATCGCGCTCTGTACCGCTGATCGTGAAGATGACGATCCATTGTTCCTGCAGATTAAAGAGGCCAATCGTTCTGTCATGGAACCGTGGCTCGGTACGAGTTCGTATGCAACGCACGGTGAACGAGTTGTCGTGGGTCAGCGGCTCATGCAGGCAGCAAGTGACATGTTTCTTGGTTGGACCAGATTTCGTGAGCGACACTATTACATCCGACAGTTGAGGGACATGAAGGGTTCCGCTGTCGTTTCGACGATGTCGCCAACATTGCTCGGAAGTTACGCTGGGGTTTGTGGCGTCACCTTGGCTCGCGCTCATGCTCGCACAGGCGATCCAATAGCTATTAGCGCGTACCTCGGAGAGAACGATGTGTTCGACAAAGCAATCGTGTCGTTCTCAAAGGACTACGCCGACCAAACCGAACGCGATCATGCCGAACTGCGGGCCGCCATCGACTCTGGAAGAGTCGAAGCTCTTGAAGGAATCTGACCGTCAATTGACAGAACTACCCCGAAGGTCTGCAAGAACCGCTGCAGCAGCTCGTCGACCAGAGAACAGCGCCCCCTGGAGAGAAGCGGTGTCACGATGATCGCCACAGACGTAGCGACCATCGCCCACCCGAACAGTTCGGCGAGGATCGAGCGGGGGTAGCTGCAGCGGCTGGCCATGAGGGATGACATCGACGCGCAGCGTCTCCCACTTTGTCGATCCGGGATGCCATTGCTCAAGCTGCGTTCGGACAGAAGACTCAAGATCGGGCATCAGCGCAGCGGCGCCGGGTATCGCTGCGACACAAAGCGAGCGGCCAACGGGAGCGTATTCAGGAGCGACATCGCTCAAGATCGCCAAGTTCTTCATAGGCCCAGATTGGGCACCGTCAAGCAGAATTTTTTTGTTACGCAGCGGATCAAGCGTTGCATCGAACCAGATCGCTGCGACTGGGCGTGAACCGGGATCTGGCATTTTGAGCAAATGCGCTGCGCTCGGTCCCTGTGTGGCCACAACGACACTTCGAGCACTTATACGTTCCCCGTCGACGAGACGAACCGTTGTGCCGTCCATTTCGGCAACTGTGCGATTGCACTCCACGACCCCACGAGGGAGCCCAGCCGCCAATATGTCGCTGAGTGAACCCATGCCCACCGCAGGAACGGCACTCTCTCCAATGGCCAACATGCGGAAGATCACTTCAAATCTTCGTGAGGAAACCTCGAGCTCGGGATCAAGTTGAATCCCACTGAAGAGTGGCTGCAGAAATTGGTTGACAAAGCGTTCTGAGAATCCCAATTTTTCGATTTTCGCCCTCGTCGACATATCAGGACGGCGCAGAATCTCTGGGACAGAACCGCGCCGCACCGAAGCGATCAGTCTTAGAAGGCGAAGTTTGTCGGCGATCGAACCAACGGGGGAACGGAGCGTCGACGGAAAGTCTTTAGGACTTCGAAGCGGATCACCAATTGTCGTAAACGTAGAGCCGGTCCAGATTGTCGCCCCTGCTTGAAACCGACGAAGTTGCAGCGCGTTCATGTCGAACCAGCGTGACAGTTCTGGATATGCCGTAAGAAGAATTTGAAAACCGCGGTCGAGGCGGAAGCCGTCGACCATGTCACTGCGAACTCGTCCACCAACTCCGTCGGAGGCTTCAAGGAGACGAACGCTCAGCCCCGCCGCGGTCAGAGAGCGTGCACATGCCAAGCCCGCCATTCCGGCACCAACTATGACTACATCGTCACTCACTTCCGGCAGGATAGTGAAAGTGGGAACAAATCTCCTATGCGGGGCGAGAGGCACGTTGGTCACAGACCCCCGTAGCATTCGCAGATGAACGCCGACAGAGAAAGCGATCTCGATGGCTGATCGCGATTCATCTGGACGTCGAATACTTGGACGTTCCTCTGGCGAGGAACCCCACGCCGGTGTCCCTAGTGCGGGCATTCCTGCTCGACCAACCATTGGGCGGAGTTCAAGACCGTTGAACGAGCGAGGCAATTCGGAATTGCCGTTAGGACCGAACGGTCGTCCTAGCTCAACACCAGCTGCTGCGATGTTGGGGCGCAGATTCCGTCATCGTTTGCGGAGAGTGATCGTGGTTTGCTTGGCACTAACTCTGCTACTTCCGGTCAGTGCCTTCGTGTTCGGATGGTGGCAGTTCTCGCGTCTGCCTACTGTGAATGTTGCAGCCGCCCTGAGCCCACGTGGTTCGCGCCACGGCACTAATTACTTGATCGTCGGCACCGATTCCCGAGCCGGAATCTCAGCCAATGACCCCAACGCTGGGGCTTTTCTCTCTGGTGAGGTTTCCGGCGCTCGGACCGACACCATCATGATTCTCCACGTCGACGGTGCAACCACCGAACTTGGGTCCATACCTCGGGATCTTTGGGTAACTGATCCGGCGACGGGACAGAAGGGACGTATCAACGGAACGTTTGCAAACGGTCCTTCGAATTTGATCAAAGCAGTGGAGGGAATCGGGATCCCCGTTGATCACTACCTAGAGATCAATTTCGTAAGTTTTGGAAAATTGGTGGATTCCGTTGACGGCATCACCATCGACGTTCCCTTCCCGGCGAAAGACGATCACTCGGGACTGTCAATTCAGAAAGCGGGCCCCGCTCACCTCAACGGAACTCAGGCGCTTGCCTACGTTCGCAGTCGCTACTACGAGGAATTGGTTGATGGGAAGTGGCGTGTTGACGGGACCGCCGACATTGGACGAACCGAACGGCAACGTGCATTTCTGACAGCCCTGATGCACAAAGTGGCGGATGAACGCAATCCACTGCGCCTGATGCAGCTCCCCGGCTCCCTGGGCTCCGGGATCAAGAGGGACACAACATTTGGGTATTTCGATGCGTTAGATCTGGGATGGACCCTGAAGGACGCTTCTCCCGAACCGCTTGTTCTCCCTGTGACGCCGCGTCGAACCTCAGGAGGTGCAGATGTGCTTGAGTTGCAGCCATCATCGACTGCGGTGATCAGCGCGCTGAGTTCGTAGGTTCCGCCGCGGCGCAGAAGGTGCGCCTGCAAGTGGACAGTATGCGCTCAATCAGAAACGGTGAGAAGCACATGATCCGGCTTTGTGGCAGCTGACTCGAAGACCTCAAAAGCGTTCTCGACGATGCCGACAAGTTCGGGATACCGGCGAAACTGCTGAGGGTCGAGGCGCCTCATACGCGTGAGAGCCCCGGTGACGTCGTCACAATCAAGCCAACCCTTATGCCCCCAACCGAAGCGGCTCAGAAGTTGCTCAAATGTGCCTTCGGTGAGATGTCGTTCTGCGAGTGTGAGCAACTCGCGCCCGCGAGCGAGACGACGCGCTTCGGTCGCGTGCCATCCGAGATGAGGAAGTCCTCGCTTGAGCACGTCAGGAAACTGAATCGATCGTGTCGGAGTGAGCCATGGCGCCATGAGCACTCGGTACCAGTCGACGAGGTAGGTGTCTTCGCAGGCCCGATACCACTCCTCTGGCGCCGAAACTACGAGCGATGAGAGGTAGGCGTGGACAACCGGGTCTACGCCATCCCAAAGTTGCACAGCCCGATCCCTCACCGCGATGAGGCCTTCGGGACCTCGGAGACGATCCTCGAAATCGTGGTGGAAGGCGATCGCGTCGAGCATCCAGGATTGACTGGTAACTGCCACGATCTCGTCTCCTCACCGATTAGCCGATGACTATTTTCGCTGCGCCGAGCAGCTAAGACGCGGATGCTTGGTGGGAAGCGTTCAGAAGATTGACGAGCTCATCAAGGACGGGAGCGAGCGGGGGAGCGGGGAGGGCTTCGATCGATTCGATTTCACAGAAGATCTCCGTTCCGTAGATTCGGCCCTGCAGGGTCATGAGTAAGGAACAAGAGGGACCACCCTCGAATCGAACGATCACCTCAAGAAGTTCATTCGTGCGGTCGACATGACCGATCCCTCCAAGGCAGGCAGCAGCATCGAGGAGGCGTTGGTAGGCCTCGTCTGGTGGAGCTTCGATCCAGATCGTGTCACCGTCGTGGTTCGCGACCACTGTTGGAAATGAGTGGCTTATCTGCGGACCTGAATCCTGCCGAAGATCGTTGCCAGAAGCGGTTGCGCCATCGGTCTTGCTGAATTCAGCAACTATGAGTGCGTAGGCCTCAGTGAGGATTGCGGGATCGAGCACGAGACCGTCTGATGCAACGTTGAGATCTGCAACATCTGGATGATGTCGGCGCATTAGGTCGTGATAATTGGTGCGGACTGTTTTCGGTGATGACTCCGGTGTAACTCCTAAGAGCGCAAGCGCGTCGCGAAGATTCAATGCTCACCCAACGTTGCCGGACCGCTGAGAAACGCGGCGAGCAGGGTTGCGAATCGAGCGGGGTCAACCACGCCGGTTAGTTCACGCGCAGAATGCATCGATAGTTGAGCCACTCCGATATCGATCGTCGTGATTCCCAATTGCGCCGAAGTGGTGGGACCGATTGTGGATCCACACGGCAGGTCATTGCGGGCGACAAAGGTCTGCAGCGGCATCTCAAGTTGCTTGGCGAGCGCAATGATGAGTCCTGCTCCGGGTGCATCAGTTCCGTAACGAGCATTGGCGTTCCACTTGATGACAGGGCCACCATCAAGAAACACCTGATGGTCGGGTTCGTGACGCTCGGGCCAGTTCGGATGCGTCGCGTGAGCTCCATCTGCCGAGACACAGAGCGACGTCGCGAGTGATGCGAACCACTCCTCTCGGGTTAGGCCTGCCGCTAGGCAGATTCTCTCCAGGGTCGCTGGCAGCAGCTGGCTGGCTGCTCCACTCGCTGTCTCACTTCCAACCTCTTCATGATCGAAGAGGCAAAGAACCGGCACGGATGCGAAGCCATCGGCACAACTGTTCTCGAGGGCAACGAGGCCGGCGTGGCAGGAGAGCAAGTTGTCGATTCGCCCGGAGGTAAACATCGAACCGTCGACCCCGAGCCGGGCAGGAGGGGTCAGGTCATGAGCCATGAGATCCCATGCCCCGACCTCCGAGGAGGAGACGTCGAGTTGTTGGGCGAGCCAATCACGGAAGGCGGGGATCTGATCGGGAGCAGAACTCCAGACTGGTGTGAGATGACGCTGCGGATCGAGTCGGAGACCGTCGGAGGTGATTGATCGATCAAGGTGGATGGCCAATTGAGGAACCCGCAAGAGTGGTTCATCGATGTGGAGGAGTCGGGTCTCGGTGTCTCCGTTCTTGCCAACAAGCGTTACGCGTCCTGAGAGACCTAAGTCGCGGTCGAGCCAAGAATTGAGAAGAACGCCTCCGTAAACTTCGACTCCAAGCTGAGCCATTGCCGCTGAACGATGATCAGGGCGAGGTCGCAGTCGGAGGTTCGGGGAGTCGGTGTGAGCGCCGATGATCCGAAATCCCGAGCGAGGGTGGGCCCCGTCATCGGTGGACCATGCAACGAGGGCTCCGCCTCGACGCAGGAAGTACCGACCGGGCTGGGTCGGCCAGGCTGTGGATTCCTCAACAGCGATGAAGCCGAGCCGTTGAAGACGCTCTGAGGCCACCGCTACAGCGTGATACGGAGATGGTGACGCCTCGATGAAGGCGGCAAGGTCGGCGATGTGGCGTTCGGGATCCTGATCAGGCCTTTGCACCCGAAGGACCCTACCGGGGCGTATCAGCGGCTGTCATGCGTTCAGAACCCCAATCGGGTTCTCGCTAGGAGAAGCGAGGCGTTGTCCGTGTACAATTTCATCTCGGCTCAGGGGCCAGCGTCGTCCCCATCGTGAGCGTTTCAACATCACAGGGCCCAACCCAAAAGGTTGGCTCTGCCGGTCCACGCAACGCAGGAAGACGTATGTCAACACTTCGCCCTTCTGGGCTTCCCAGCGCACAGGGTCTCTACGACCCCCGATTCGAACACGACGCCTGTGGCGTCAATTTCGTCGTGCATATGAAAGGTGAGCGCAGTCATCAGATTGTGCGCCATGGTCTTGGTGCGCTGTGCAAGATGGATCATCGAGGTGCGGCCGGTTCAGAGGTCAACACTGGCGATGGAGCCGGCATCCTCCTGCAAATCCCTGACAAGTTCTTCCGATCCGTTGTGCCCTTTGATCTTCCGCCTGAAGGCGAGTACGCCACAGGTCTCGCCTTTCTGCCAGCAGACGCTGAAGCAGCGTCCTCGGTTCGTTCTTCGATCGATTCAATTTTTCTTGAAGAAGGACTGACAGTCCTCGGTTGGCGAGAGGTCCCAGTCGACGATTCCATGATTGGGTCGCAAGCGAAGGGAGTTGAGCCTTCCTTCTTTCAGCCGTTCATCGTCGGTGAAGGGCTACATGGAATCACGCTTGATCGGCGCGTGTATCTCGCTCGCAAACGTTCAGAGATCGAACTCGGTTCCCTCAGCAAGGACGGCGTGTACTTCCCGTCGCTCTCAAGTCGCACGTTCATCTACAAGGGAATGCTCACAACCGGGCAGCTTGGAGCGTTTTTCACCGATCTCAACGATCCTCGAGTCGAATCAGCGTTGGCTCTCGTTCATTCGCGCTTCTCAACGAACACCTTTCCCTCGTGGCCATTGGCTCATCCGTTCCGGTTTATCGCCCACAACGGCGAGATCAATACGGTGCAAGGAAACCGAAATTGGATGCGAGCGCGTGAAGCATTACTGCATTCAGATCTCCTGCCTGGCGACCTCGATCGCATCTTCCCCATCTGCACGCCCGAAGCCTCTGACTCAGCAACGTTCGACGAAGTACTCGAACTCCTGCACATGGGTGGCTACGACCTCCCGCACGCTGTTCTCATGATGGTCCCTGAAGCTTGGGAGCATCAGCCATCGATGCCTCGAGCAAAGCGTGATTTTTACCGCTACCACGCCTCGCTGATGGAGCCATGGGACGGTCCCGCATCTATTGCGTTCACCGATGGCACTGTGATCGGCGCTGTTCTCGACCGCAATGGTCTTCGGCCTTCTCGTTATTGGGTAACGACTGATGACCTCGTGATCATGGCTTCCGAAGTTGGGGTTATCGACATCGATCCAGCTCGAGTTGTTCAAAAGGGTCGCCTGCGACCTGGCCGAATGTTCCTGGTCGATACCGAGCAGGGTCGAATTATCGACGATGAAGAGATCAAAACCCATCTTGCTGAACGCCATCCCTATGGCGATTGGCTTTCCGCTAATCAGATCGAACTCCACTCTCTTGCTTCGCAAGCCCACACGTTGATGCCGCACGATTCAGTAGTGAAGCGTCAGCAACTCTTTGGTTACACCTACGAAGAAATGAAGCTCATCTTGGAGCCCATGTCCAAGAACGGGCTCGAGCCGATTGGTTCGATGGGCACTGACACGCCAATTGCTGTTCTTTCGTCGCGCTCGCGTCTTCTGTTCGATTACTTCGCACAGCTTTTTGCACAGGTAACGAATCCACCGCTTGACGCAATCCGAGAAGAGCTCGTCACCGCCATCAGCGGTACGTTGGGACCTGAGGGCAATCTGCTGAATCCGCAGCCTTCGTCCTGCCGTCAGATTGTTATTGAACGCCCCATTCTCGACAACAACGAACTCCGCACGCTTGTGCACATCGCTGAGAACGAAGGCGCATCAGATTTTCGAACTGTGGTGATTCCTTGTCTGTACCCAGTGACCGCTGGGGGAGAAGGACTCAAGAAGGCACTTGCAAATGTGCGACGTCTCGCTACCGACGCGATCGAGGCGGGAGCGACCATGCTCGTCCTGTCAGATCGTGGAGCCGACGCTGAGATGGCTCCAATTCCTTCTCTACTCTTCACGAGCGCGGTCCATCACCATTTGATCGGGCAAAAGACGCGTACACGCGTCGGACTCATAGTGGAAGCCGGAGATGCGCGAGAAGTGCATCACATGTGCCTTCTGATTGGTTACGGCGCTGCGGCGATCAATCCTTATCTCGCTTTCGAGACGATTGAAGATCTCATCGCCGAGGGTCGGAGCGAGGTGAACGACCCGATCAAGGCCATCGCGAACTACATCAAGTCTTCGAGTAAGGGCGTCTTGAAGGTTATGTCGAAGATGGGCATATCGACGGTCGCGTCGTATACCGGTGCCCAGATTTTCGAGGCCATTGGTCTGGCGCGTGACCTGGTCGACGAGTATTTCAGCGGCACCGTCAGTCGTCTCGGTGGTATTGGTCTCGATGAAATTGCGCAAGAAGTGGCCACTCGGCACAGCTTGGCGTATCCCGTGAACCCCACGGAGCGTGCGCACCGTTCTCTCGAGGCCGGCGGCGAATACCAATGGCGTCGCGAAGGTGAATACCACCTCTTCAATCCTGAAACCGTCTACAAACTCCAGCACTCGACGCGATCTGGTCGTTACGACGTCTTCAAGGAATACACCTCGCGTGTCAATGACCAGTCAAAAAATCTTGCGACCCTTCGCGGACTTTTTGAACTGAACGTCACGGCACGACCCTCGGTTCCCATCGATGAGGTTGAATCAGTCTCGGAAATCGTGAAGCGATTCTCAACGGGTGCGATGTCTTACGGTTCAATTTCAGCGGAAGCCCACGAAAATTTGGCCATCGCAATGAACCGAATCGGCGGAAAGTCGAATACCGGAGAAGGTGGAGAGGACGCTGAACGTTTCATCCCGTTAGCGAACGGCGACTCAAAACGCTCCGCCATCAAGCAGGTTGCTTCGGGTCGATTCGGCGTGACAAGCGAGTATCTCGTGAACGCCGATGATCTTCAGATCAAAATGGCGCAGGGTGCAAAGCCGGGCGAAGGTGGTCAACTCCCGGGACACAAGGTGTACCCGTGGGTGGCGAAGACTCGTCATTCAACTCCTGGAGTGGGACTTATCTCACCTCCGCCGCACCACGACATCTACTCGATCGAGGATTTGGCCCAGCTTATTCACGACCTCAAGAACGCCAATAACGAAGCACGTGTTCACGTGAAGTTGGTGTCAGAGGTCGGTGTCGGAACGGTTGCTGCAGGTGTTTCTAAGGCGCACGCTGACGTCGTGCTCATTTCTGGTCACGACGGCGGCACCGGTGCATCACCGCTCACCTCGCTGAAACACGCTGGTGCGCCATGGGAACTCGGGTTAGCCGAAACGCAACAGACGCTCTTGATGAATAATCTTCGAGACCGAATTGTTGTGCAGGTCGATGGGCAGCTCAAGACAGGCCGCGACGTCATCGTCGCCGCACTTCTGGGCGCCGAAGAGTTTGGATTCGCAACAGCTCCACTTATTGTTTCGGGTTGCATCATGATGCGCGTCTGTCACCTCGACACTTGTCCTGTTGGTGTCGCCACCCAGAACCCTGAGTTGCGAGCTCGATTCACAGGCAAGCCTGAATTTGTGGTGAATTTCTTTGAGTTCATCGCCGAAGAGGTGCGAGAATTTTTGGCGGAGCTTGGCTTCCGCACCCTCGGTGAGGCCATCGGTCAGGTTGAACTGATCGATGCAGTGCAGGCCGTTGAGCACTGGAAAGCGTCCGGGCTGGACCTTTCGCCGATCCTGTATCTCCCCGAGATCGCGAAGGATGCCAGTCGACGCTGTACGACGACCCAGGACCATGGCCTCGATCTTGCTCTCGACAACGAACTGATTCGTCAGGCTGCCCCGGCACTTGATCGACGTGAGCGGGTCGAGATCGCCTCACCGATCCGCAACGTCAATCGGACTGTCGGAACAATGTTGGGCGCCGAACTCACGCGTCGCTTCGGCGGTGAAGGGCTGCCCGACGACACGATAACTATTGCGTTCGAGGGTTCCGCTGGCCAGAGCTTCGGGGCCTTCCTACCAAAGGGCATAACGCTGAAACTTGAAGGCGATGCCAACGATTACACCGGTAAAGGGTTATCTGGTGGTCGGATCGTTGTCCGGCCCTCGAAGAGTTCAACGTTTGCTGCTGAGGACAACATTATTGCTGGCAACGTTGTGCTCTATGGCGCGACGCAAGGTGAGATGTTCCTTCGTGGAATTGTCGGCGAACGGTTCTGCGTTCGTAACAGCGGAGCGGTTGCTGTCGTCGAAGGCGTCGGTGACCATGGCTGCGAATATATGACCGGTGGAAGGGTTGTCGTCCTCGGTGCTACCGGTCGGAACTTCGGGGCAGGAATGTCTGGTGGTCTCGCGTTTGTTTACGACCCGGACAGCACATTCCTCCTCCGAGTCAATCCTGAGATGATTGATATCGATCGACTCGACGACGCCGACCTCGTATGGCTTCGAGATCGCATTGAACGTCATCGTCATGAGACGGGCTCCGTTGTCGCCGAAAAGATGTTGGAGTCGTGGTCAGATTTCGGAGCGAAGTTCGTCAAAGTTATTCCGAAAGATTTTAAACGAGTGCTCGAAGCCGAACGCAAAGCGCTCGCCGATGGGACCGACCCTATTGATGCGGTCATGGCCGCTTCGCGAGGATAAGGAAGGATCGACATGGGTGATTCAAGTGGTTTTATGAAACATGATCGCGAACTTCCTTCGAGACGTGAAGTCCCCGTACGCCTGCGCGACTGGCGCGAGGTCTACGAAGATTTCCCCATTGCCAAGGTGCGCGAACAGGCAAGCCGTTGTATGGACTGCGGTATCCCGTTCTGCAACAACGGTTGTCCACTAGGGAACTTGATTCCTGATTGGAATGATCTCGTCTACCGCGATCGTTGGCGAGATGCGATTGACCGACTTCACGCAACAAACAATTTTCCCGAATTCACTGGGCGGCTCTGCCCGGCGCCGTGTGAAACCGCTTGTGTCGTTGGCATCAACCAAGATCCGGTGACCATCAAACAGGTTGAGGTCGAGATCATCGACCGTGCGTGGTCCGAAGGCTGGATAGAACCTCAGATGGCAACGGTGCGTACTGGCCAACGGGTAGCAGTCATCGGCTCAGGTCCCGCCGGTTTGGCGAGCGCCCAGCAATTGGCCCGAGCGGGCCACGATGTCGTGGTTTTTGAGCGAGCTGACCGCCCTGGAGGACTTCTGCGCTACGGCATCCCCGAGTTCAAGATGGAGAAGTCACATCTCGAGCGTCGACTCGCCCAGCTTGAGGCGGAGGGCATCGAGTTCCGTTGCAACATCAATGCAGGTGTCGACATCACCGGCGATGAACTCCGAGAGCAGTTCGATGCTGTCGTACTCGCCGGAGGCGCGACTGCGGCACGAGATCTGTCGATTCCCGGACGTGAGTTCATCGGAATCCATCAGGCGATGGAATTCCTCCCGCTGGCCAATCGCGTGCAAGAAGGCGATATCGATCGCAGTCCCATCCACGCCGAAGGCAAGCGTGTCGTCATCATCGGCGGCGGTGACACTGGCGCCGACTGTCTCGGCACCTCGCATCGTCAAGGGGCAGCCTCGGTGCACCAGTTCGAGATCATGTCCCGCCCGTCAGAGTCGAGACCAGAGGAGAATCCTTGGCCGACTTGGCCACTTGTGTATCGCACGTCGTCGGCGCACGAAGAAGGTGGCGAGCGGGTTTACGCCGTCAACACGCTTGAGTTTCTTGGCGACAAGCACGGCAACCTACGTGGCCTTCGCGCTGTTGAAGTCGTTTCAGAGATCGTTGATGGTCGCCCGGCCTTTGTACCCGTAGCAGGATCGGAGTTCGAGCTTCCTTGCGAACTGGTCTTTCTTGCGATGGGATTCGTCGGCCCCGAACAGGGTGGGTTACTTGACCAACTCGGTGTGTCGTTTGATCAGCGCGGGAATGTCGCTCGAGATGACTCATGGTCAACCAACATCGAGGGCGTATTCGTGGCCGGGGATATGGGTAGGGGACAGAGCCTCATCGTCTGGGCGATTGCCGAAGGACGTTCGGTTGCCGCATCGGTCGACACCTTCCTAACTGGGAGCACGACACTCCCGGCTCCGATCGATACCTCGGCAGCACCACTTCGATAGAGCGCATGATGGAGAGTACGCGAAAGGGCCCCTGTCACCGACAGGGGCCCTTTGCTCTTCGAGTTTCGAACTACGCAGCTATCGGATCACCATTGAGTTGCTTGTATGCGTAGCCAGTAGCGATTTCGGTAATGCCGATGGCCAGACCACACGTAACGATATTGATGACAACGACAACGATTGCAAAGACAAGAACATCGCCTGCGTTCTTACTTACAAGGTTGTATGAATTCTTGATCGCGTCGACTGGTTCGTCATTGCGCTTGGGGTCGAGAATGTAAAAACCCCAGAACAGAAGGAACAAGCGGACCACGACGTAACCGATACAGCACACCAGAATGCCCACGAAGGACAAGAGGGCAACGATGACTGCTCCGATTGCGAAAGGAACGAGTCGCTCGGTAGAGAACATCATGCTTGCTTCTGGAGGGCGACCTTCAGTGATTGCAAGTGCCGCACGTATGAGCCCAGCTTCGATCATGAAGCCAACGAAGACGGCAATCGCGATGAGGACACCCGCTACTAGCAGACCAGTGATGAGGCCGTTAGGTTTGAGAAACTGGATGGCGATGTTGAAGACAAACTGCACGCCGAAGAAGATGGCAACAATGAGGATCATCGTCCCCAGATTGGCAACGAACTTCTCCCATCCGTAGGAGAGTGCTGCTCCGATATCGAGTCGACCGACTGAAGGCTGAGGTGATGCTCCGGGAGCTTGCTCCGGCGGATACCACTTACCGTCCGAGGCTTGCCACCAGCCCGGACCCTGGGATGTGTCGCTCATGGTCGCTCCTTGTGTTGGTTGAGCCCGGGTGAAAGTTCCCGAGCCTGCGAAAAACTACTGCCGCTGGAACAAGTTAGTCCGGATTTTTCCAGAATTCGTGAACCAGCGATGCCTCAAGGTTCAAACGTGAACCGCTGCTGCAAGAGGTGCGCCAAAGCTCAATTCTGAGCGATAAGTCCTACGCCGAGAGGAAGTCGAGGGCAGCGTCTATGAAGCCGAAATCCTTGGGCGTGGCGAAGTGATCAACGTTTCGGAGCGTGACCAGGCGAGATTCGGGGAGTGCATCCATGAGCGGATCGGCCGGCCCGGCGAAGTCTTTATCGCCTAAAACAACGAGGACGGGGCAGGTGATCAAGCCCAAGAGTTCAGGGGTAATGGCGACAGCGGAAGGCCGGCGCATGAACGCGGCGAGGGCGACGGGATCTTGGTCGGGGGCCTCGGCCAGTTGCACGAAGTAGCGAACAGTGGGGTCATCGCTGTCGCCCGTACCGTCGATTGCCGCGGCGATCGATTCGCCTGTCGCGTCTCGCTCAAAGAGGTTCCGGCCGACGCCGGCGACGATGAGTGAATTGAAGCGATCGGGATGCAGCGCCGCCAAACTGAGAAGTGTGCGGGCCCCGAGAGAGAAGCCGATGGCATCGACTGGTTCCGCAGGGAAACGGTCGAGTAGATGTTGTTCAAAAGATGCGTACGCCGCAGGGTCGTGCGGCTTCTCGCAGGAGCCTGAACCAAGGACATCGAGTGCTATGGCAGTCCGGCCGATGTCAGCGAGCAAATCGATCCACCCGTTGTCACCCCAAGTTCTCGAAGCCGATGTCGCGAAGCCAGGAACAAGAACGACTGGAGGAGCCATTAGAGAACTCCCTTATGACGTCGGAGGGCATCTTCGGCAAGGGGAGTGAATGTCCCTAATGCCGTTGCAGCCCACGTGAGAGTCGCTGCATGTTGGAGTGCTCCAGCTGAGAGGTGATTGCGCAGTGATTCATCGGTCAAGACTGCGACGAGTGATTCGGTGAATTCACGTGAGCTTCGTGCGAGTAGGCCTGACAAATCCGGAGCAACCGAGTCGCGGTGACCAGCAATATCAGTTGCCACCGCTGGTGTTCCGCAGCCAGCGGCTTCGGTGAGGGTCATACCCCAACCTTCAGCGATTGACGCACTAGCCACAAGCCACGCGCGGCGATAGAGCGAAAGAAGTTCGTCGTCTGAGACTCGACCAGCGAGACGAATCCAAGATTGTGCACCTAATGCAGCTATCTGTGTTTCTAGAGCGGGGCGCTCGTAGCCATCGCCGACGATGACGAGTTCAACGTTTGGGACAGTGCGTCGAACCTCGACCATAGAGTTGACGAGATCATCGAACCGTTTCGAAGGCATAAGCCGCCCTACCGAAACAACCAAGGGAGTCACCGATTTCTCCCCGGATGGATGAAACCGTTCGTCGATGCCAGGAGGGACGACACGCACGTTGGCCGCGGGAAGTCGCAGATAGTCGATGATTTCAGACCGGCTTGATTCTGAGAGGGTAACGATAGGGGTCCGACGGTAAAGAGGAGGCGCAAGTCGGTGCTCGAAGAATTTGCCAGCCTTCGCTAAGCCCGGTTCAAGAACGATCTCCCACATGTCGCGATGCACGTGATGAATCCACGTAGATCTTGGGCCACGCGCCCACAACGGTGTGAGGAACGGAACGCCATTCCAGATTTCGACAATTGCATCTCGAGGACCGAGACTGCCAAGGATCTCACTTATGACGGTGGTGGGGAAGACCATGAAACGGCCGTGCTTGCGAACGATCCGGTAACCGTCGCGAGTGCCTTCATAGGGGTGGCCCTGTGCATACGAAGTACGCATTGAAACCTCAAGACCCGCCTCTGACCACAGCGCCAGCACTCGCGCGGCGTGGAGTTCGGACCCGCCCGCTTCAATATCAACAAGGTCACGCCACGCAAGAACATGCACTCGTTCAATTCCTGCAGCAAGCGCAAGTGCAGTGATGTCGTTGACCGAGGCGCAGGAGTTCATTGGCGGGTCAAGAAGGCGGTTGATGAACGGGGTGACCAGGTTCGAACGCGTCTCGCTCGATGACTGGTGCATCTCGACCTGTACCTGTTCCAGCGGCGGGCGCTTTCTCCTCGTGGTATTCCTCGTCGACATTGACTTCCCACACGTCGTGGGATGAGCCATTCACGATATTTTCAACCGTGAGCATTGCGGTGTACATCGAATGGTCTTGGTTGTTATAGCGATGCATACCGTTACGTCCCACCGGATGGACGTTTGGTGCGCAATCGTTGAGCCATTCTCGTAGCCGTTGAACGTTGGCCTTGTAGCGCTCGTCGTAGAACGGATAGGCCTTGGGGACGCGAACGACGTAACCCGCTTCAACTCGGCCCGCTTCAATCAGTCCGATTGCTTCGAGTTCGCGAGTCGCCAGTGCAATCAGGTCCTCGTCCGAGGTGTTCCACGTTGTGTCGCCTTCAAAAACAAAATACTCAAGGCCAAGACAGGTGCGGCCTTCTTTCACCATGTACGGAGACCAGGAACCGAAGTTCTGAATGCGACCGACGATGACTGCTGGTGAGTGGATGTAGATCCAGTTGTCAGGGAAACCAGCGCTCTCCGGCACCACGAGAGCAACGGTAAGAAAGTCTCGGTATCGGAGATCGTCCGCAGCGAACAGCACGTCTGCAGGCGGTGGTGGGTCCATGGCTTTTAGGAGTGACGACATCGGCATCGAAGAGATGACCTCATCGCAGTCGAAGGTTGACGTTCCGCTCGCGCTTGCCGTGGTGACTGAAACGGCTCGACCCTCGCGATGTTCGATGCGGGTGACTTTTTGCTCCATCAGAACGGTTGATCCGGAGGCGACGACCTTGTCTCGTGCCGCTTCCCACATCATTCCCGGGCCGTATTTGGGGTATTGAAACTCTTCGATCAGTGAGGTGATGTCGGTGGATTTTCCAGCGTGTACGAATGGGACCCAACTGGGGATCGTTTCGAGGATGGCGTTGATCCCGGCGTTCCAGAGCGACATATTCTTGATGCGCTGCGCAGCCCAGTCGGCCTGCAGGGCGCTCGCCGGAACTCCCCACACCTTTTCGTTGTAGGTCTTGAAGAAGTGGTCGAACAGGCGTTTCCCGAAGCGGTTCGTGATCCAGTCCTGGAGACTTGTCTCTGGTTTATGGCGACCGATGAGCTTGGAGAGGCTTACCTTCGCCCGGGCCCAGAAGTACGACGCGACGCAACGCACGGCTTCGAGGATTCCGAGGTTCTTGAGGGCGTTCGACGCTTTAAGCGGATAGTCGAAGTACTTGCCGTCGTAAAAGATGCGGCTCATTCGTGGACGCATGAGGAAATCTTCGTCGGGAAGAATTTCATGCCAGAGGTCTTCGACGGGTTGCACTTTGGTGAAGAACCGGTGGCCCCCGAGATCGAATCTCCAACCGTCACGTTCGACAGTTCTGGAGATGCCGCCGACCATGTCAGTCGCCTCTAGCACGGTGCTCGTTCGACCTGCTTTCGACAGTTCAAAAGCGGCGGTGAGTCCAGCAGGACCGGCTCCGATGATGACCACTGATGGCTGGTTTCCGTTGCTGGTTTCGGGGGGAGGCGTCATCGGGCCACTTTCGCAATGAGGGACGGACTGAGTGTAGTGAAGCCATCCTCTGGTGGGTATGACCCGGGTGGACCTTTGGACGGGGGAGCAGCGGTACTCTACAGGTCCATGGGCGATACTCATTCAGGCGAGAGAACCGCGAAGGCCGATGAGACTGCTCGCCCAGAGATCGTGGCTCTCGCCATAGTTGCATTAGTTATCGGCCTCGTCACGAGATTCGTCACTCGATCATCCCTTTGGCTTGATGAGGCGCTGACCGTAGACATCGCCAACGCTCCTCTCGGCCAGATCGTGGAGAATCTGAAACACGATGGTCACCCACCTCTCTATTACTTCCTCCTGCACGGTTGGATGGGGGTGTTCGGCACCGGCGACCTCGCTGTTCGCGCCCTTTCGGGGATCGTCGGGGTCGTTGCGCTCCCACTTATCTGGGTAATCGCTCGTCGCAAGGGTGGATCGACGCTTGGCTGGGTGGCGGTCGCAGTTGTAGCGGTTTCACCCTTTGCGGTTCGCTACTCCGATGAAGCGAGGATGTATTCCCTCGTAATCCTGCTTGTTGTCATCGGCTGGCTTTTGGTCGACGACGTGACCGATAGAGGAAAGTCATCAACCGCGCGTTTCATAGCCGTTTCGATCATCGCCGCCATGCTGCTTTACACCCACTACTGGAGTCTCTGGCTGCTTGGGGCCTTGGGCCTCACGTGCCTTTGGAAAATGTGGCGCACGAAAGATCGGGTTGCTCGGCGTCCATGGGTTGGTCTGGCGGTCGCTCTCGTCGCCGCCGGGCTGGTCTTTGTACCTTGGCTACCAACCATGCTTTTCCAGGCAGCTCACACCGGAACGCCATGGGCGCCCGCCATACGTCCGACTACTGCGCTTGCATGGATGCTGGCTGACAACGGCGGCGGCTACTACGGCGAACAAGGTTTGGGAGCTGTACTGATCGCGCTGGCACTCGTGTTGGGCGTCTTCGGCTACGCAGTCGATCGAAGAACTACAGCTCTTGACCTCCGCACACGACGAGAATTCAGGGGACCGGCGTGGATCGCGGCGTTCACTTTTCTTATCGGATGCTCAGTCTCGTTTGTCTCTCACAGCGCCTTCGCTGGCCGCTATACGGCGGTCATTTTCCCGCTTCTCGCCGTCATTGTCGCCGCCGGGATTTCCTGCTTTGCGTCGAGATGGATTCGTTTTGGCGTAGTTGCGACGGTTTGTCTTTTCCTCTCGGTCGGTGCTTTCTGGAATGTGGTCTACAACCGAACTCAGCTGAAGGCTTTAGGCGATGCCACCGCTCTCTCTGCGACGCCAGGTGACATCGTCGTTTTTTGTCCAGACCAGTTGGGTCCTGCGGGACTTCGTGTCATGCCAGCAGGGCTCACCTACATCTCGTACCCGAATTACGGAAGCGGGCAGTTCGTCGATTGGGTCGACTACACCGATCGCAATCAAGCCTCCGACCCCGCAGCCTTTGCGGGACGAGTTCTCAAAGACGCCGGGTCCACCCGCACAGTCTTCGTTGTTTGGAGCGATTCCTACAAGACGTTTGAAGGAAAATGCACAGGGCTTATCGACGCACTCTCTGCGGTACGACCGCCACAACTGCTGATGGCTGAGAATGGTGGACGGTACTTCGAGCACGCTTC
>JAPLAE010000117.1 GCA_026393455.1 Actinomycetota bacterium | reverse complement strand
GTCGGCGTGGGAGACACATGAGTATCAATCTGGTCATCCTCGCGATTGCGACCACGATTTCGCCGTTGTTCTTGCTTGCTGCGGTCATCATGATGAGCACCTCGCAAAAGGTGCGCACCGCATGGGCCGCCGCCATCGGATGGTTCCTCTCAATTGGCGCGTGTGCGCTGATCATGGTGATTGTGGGAGGAGCAGTTGGAGGAACAAAGAGCCATCACCGTCATTGGTGGATGGGGGTTCTCGATGTTCTGTTTGGGCTCTTCATTGGTTTCATGGCCTACCGGTCGTGGCGGCGTGCACATGTTGAACATGGCAAAGCGCTGCCCAAATGGATGGACCGAGTCGGCTCCATGTCGGTCGTATTCGCTCTTGGGCTTGGAATGTTCCTGCCGCCAACGGTGCTGGCATTCGCTGCCGGTAATGAAATCAATCAACAACACTTATCTGAGGACGCGAAATGGGCTGCGGTATTTCTTTATGCAGCGATCGGGACGCTCGTTGAGATTGTTCCGATCCTCTGGCTCACACTGCAGCCCTCACGACGGGAACATCGGCTGTCGGAGTGGAACTCTTGGCTTGATGGACATTGGCAGGAAGTGATCGCTGGATTGTTCGGGGCAATCTCGATCTTCTTGGTCTTCAAGGGCGGCTTCGCCATTGTGAAGTCGGTCTAATTAGTCGCTAATGACGATGTTCTCGATGCCGATAACCGGCTCGGGGTAGGTCATATTCAATGCTTCGAGTTTGTCGATCAGCAGTTGTGAAATCACGAGGTTCCGGAACCACTTGCGATCAGACGGAATGACATACCAGGGAGCGCTCTTTGTAGAGGTCTCTGAGAGAGCTTTTTCGTAAGCCTCGGTATAGGCATCCCAATGCGCTCGTTCGGCGATATCGCCATGTTCGAACTTCCAATGTTTCGCCGGGTTGTCGAGTCGTTCCTGCAGGCGAGCTCGTTGTTCATCTTTTGAGATATGAAGAAAGAGCTTCACGATGGTTGTGCCTTCATCAGCCAACATTTGTTCGAAACCACGAATGTGTTCGTACCGTCGTTCCCAGATGTTCTTGGGAACAAGGTCATTGACGCGCACAACGAGAACATCTTCGTAATGGCTGCGATTAAAGATGACCATGCGGCCATTGCGGGGTGTGTGCTCGTGCACTCGCCACAAGTAATCGTGGGCAAGTTCAACATCATTTGGGCGTTTGAAATCTTTGACTTTGACGCCCACTGGATTGATGGTGCGGAACACGTGCTTGATGGTTCCGTCTTTGCCGGAGGTGTCCATTCCCTGCAAGATGATGAGCATCTTGTGTTTGGATTCCGCGTACAGCATTCCTTGCAATTCGGCGAGCCGTTCGTTGAGCGCTGGGAGCAGTGCTGCGCCTTGTTCTTTGTCGCCGTCGAACCCATCAGTGGCACTTGTCGACCATTTTCTGAGGGAAACTTTGGCACCAGGCTTGACTCGATACTCGTTGGGCTCAATCCGATTAGGACTCATGTCTTGTCCTTCCGAGCGCCGAGCCGACGTCCGACCATCATCCCGAGCGATCGCGCTGCGTTGTCGATGGTTGGCTTCGGTTCGGTACCGGTTTCCTTGTGATCGTTCGCGATTGCGGGTTGTGGCTTGGAACGACCCGTGACTTTGGCGAGACCAGTGCCGACCACCTTGCCTGCTTTGCGGCCATGGGCTTCAAATCGGTCACCGCGTATCGCTTCGGCTTCTTCGGCGCCGTGTTCAAGGCTGCGAGCGGTAGCGAGGCCGAGAGAAAGTATGACGAAGCCGATCCATACGCCGATGATGAACAGTCCGATGGTCCACGCCCAGCCGGCGTCAGTTCGTGGCGTGCTGAGCAACATGAAAAGTGCGACCACGATGAGCGCACCAATCAGAAGCGAAATAGCTGTAGCGATCCAGAACATGACATCACGCCAGAACCGCGGGCCGTAGGCGCGCAAGGTGTTCGAGCGTTTTTGGCGGGAACGCGACGAGGGGGCCACGGAAGAACCGTAGCCCCCTCAATCGGAGTGTTTAGGTTGTCTGCGGCTTAGACCAGATCGAGATG
>JAPLAE010000133.1 GCA_026393455.1 Actinomycetota bacterium | reverse complement strand
TTATGAACACGTTCCTTGCAGCATCGGCCGGAATGATCGGTTGGTTGCTGTTCGAACGAATCAAGGATGGGAAGCCGACAACGCTCGGTGCGGCTTCTGGTGCGGTTGCAGGTCTTGTCGCTATCACGCCATGTGCGGGATTCGTCGGCGGTATGGCGCCGATCCTCATTGGTCTTGCTGCAGGCGTGTTGTGTGTCTTTGCCATCCAACTCAAGTTCAAGTTTGGCTATGACGACAGTCTCGATGTCGTTGGTGTGCATCTTGTCGGTGGACTTGTCGGAGCGCTTCTGCTCGGATTCTTCGCTGACGCCACGATCAACCCTCTGGTGAAGAATGAAGGACTCTTTGTCGGCGGCGATGCGAAGTTGCTCTGGTACCAGTTCGTGGCATCGGCAGTAACGCTCGTGTTCTCATTCGTCGTGTCGTTCATCATCGCGAAGGCAATTGATAAGGCAATTGGTATGCGAGTGACCGAAGAGGAAGAAAACGAAGGCCTCGACTACAGCCAGCACGCAGAGACGGCGTACAGCTTCGGCAGCACAGGCAGCATGGATCGACTCTGATCCTCAATCTGAATCAGACGTGAACGCGTTCGCCACTGATCAGTGGCGAATCTGATTGAAAGGGCTACGGTTCCTCCTATGAAGCTTGTGACAGCAATAATCAAGCCCCACAAAGTTGATGACGTGAAAGATGCCTTGAAGGCTGCTGGTCTTCAAGGCATGACCGTTGACGAGGTCAAAGGTTTCGGTCGTCAAGGTGGGAAAACAGAGATCTATCGCGGTGCGGAATACGTGGTCGACCTTCTGCCGAAAGTCAAAATTGAAACTGTGGTTCCTGACGAAATTGCCGATCAGGTAGCAGAGGTCATCGTCGCGGCAGCACGAACCGGCAAGATCGGCGACGGCAAAGTGTGGATTTCATCAATCGACAAGATCATCCGTATTCGCACCGGGGAGTTGGGCGACGAAGCGGTCTAAAACCGTGACTTTCCCCCGCTCCAACTATGACCCCTCAACTCAATCGCAAGGTGTTGCTCGAAGACACCAGTAATCGAGGTGTCGCATTCTGCGGGTTGCTCTCTCAACACGTTGATGCGTGGTTAGTGCAGTTGTGGAATGCAGCTGGCGGTCCTGATCAAGGCGCAGCACTTGTTGCTGTTGGCGGATACGGGCGAGCGGAACTGTCGCCAGGTAGCGACATCGATGTGTATCTGCTCTACGAACCGAAGACCGACGTCGCAGATCTAGCCGAACGCGTTTGGTATCCGATTTGGGATCAGGGCATCAAGTTGGGTCATGCCGTTCGAACGGTGAAAGAGACGCTGACACTGGCGTCTGATGATCTCGACACCGCAACAGCGATTCTGTCGGTTCGTTATTTGGCTGGCGATCAACGATTAGCTGACGAACTCGGAACAAAAGGAACGGAGCTCTGGGAGAAGCGTGCAAAGCGTTGGCTCGATGAAATGGATCTCCGTGTCCGCTCTCGCCACAGTGAATCGGGAGAAGTCGCGTTTCTCTTAGAGCCCGATCTTAAGAACGGTCGCGGCGGATTACGCGATGTGCATGCCATCGGCTGGGCGGAGCGGGCCGGTATGCCGCTCCTCGCCGGTGATCACGATGCAATCGCCGAAGCGTATGAAGTCGTGTTGTCGGCGCGCGTCGAACTGCAACGGCGAACTGGCCGGCACTCAGACATTCTTTTGCTCGAGGAACAAGACGCGGTAGCTGCCGCTCTTGGTTTCGACGATGCCGATGTGTTCATGCGTGCTCTTTCCACCGCAGCTCGAACAATCGCGTGGGTAAGCGATGAACTTTGGTTCCGTGTGCGGTCATCTCTCGATGGGCCGACACGACGAAAGATGCGACGCGACGAAGAAGCGCTCGTCGGTGTTGTTGTTCGAGACGGTTCTGTAGCACTTGCTGCTGGGGCTGAACCAGCGAATGATCCTTATCTCATTCTCCGAGTTGCGGTGACCGCTGCTCGAAATGACGCTCGCATCGAGCGCACAACGCTCGACCAACTCGCAGAGTCGAAGCCGTTAACCACACCATGGTCAGAAGAGGCTCGTCGATTGTTCGTCGAACTTTTTCTCGCGGGTCGGCCAGCAGTACAAGTAGTGGAAACTCTCGACCAGCGTGGACTGTGGGAACCGATTTTCCCAGAGTGGTCAGTCATTCGGTGTCGTCCGCAGCGCAACGCGTATCACCGCTTCACGATCGATCGGCACTTATGTGAGACCGCTGCGAATTCGGCTGCGTTGGTTGAACGTGTCGACCGACCCGACCTTCTGGTAGTTGGGGCGCTACTGCACGACATCGGTAAAGGCCGCCCAGGCGATCACACCGATGTCGGCGTTGAACTCATTGCGGAGATCGCACCTCGTATGGGATTCGACGATGCCGACACATCGATTCTTCAGCAAATGTGTCGACACCATCTTCTGCTTCCCGACACCGCCACCCGGCGAGACCTTTCCGATGATGGAACGGTTTCTTTTGTTGCCGAATCGGTTGGAACGCTGACGTGCCTTCGACTTCTGGACGCGCTCACAGAAGCAGATTCCATCGCAACGGGTACTGCTGCGTGGGGTTCGTGGAAAGAGGAACTCGTTGGCGTTCTGGTAGATCGTGTTTCGCATGTCCTTTCAGGCGGTTCTGTTGCCGATGCGACTGACACCGGTTTTCCCACTGCCCATCAGCGTGATCTTCTTGCCCAGCGTCGGCGCATTATTGAAACAGTTGACGATCAGATTGTTGTCATCAGCCCTGACCGTCCCGGTTTGTTCTCTCGAGTTGCCGGAGTGTTGTCTCTGAACGGGCTCACGGTTCTTGAAGCTGCCGCTCATTCGGCCGAGAACCAAATGGCGCTTGAACAGTTTCGAGTTCAGAGCAATTTCGATGCTGAGATTCCGTGGGATCGTGTCATCCGCGATCTCGAGAAAGCTCTCGATGGTCGTCTTGCGCTCGCCGCTCGGCTCGAGGAGCGGTCGAAGGCCTATCGCCGTCCTCGCCGACTCCCCGGTCTCGTCACCCACCCTGAGGTCATCGTGGACAACGATCTTTCTCACGATGCAACGGTGCTTGAAGTTCGAGCCCCTGATGGTGTCGGTGTGTTGTGGCGCATTACGCGGGCACTTCATGAACTCGATCTCGATATCACCTCGGCCAAGATTCAGACGATCGGCACCGACGCGGTCGACTCGTTCTATGTGCGTGATTCCGAGGGTCGCAAGATCACCGATCACGATTACTTGGGCGAGATTCGCCGGTCTCTGCTCTATTCGTTGGAGCGGTCTTCCGGTAACTGATCAGGACCGGTAGCGTTCGGCCATGGCTGATCCGGTGACCCCGCAGGACCTCATTCGCTGGAGCGAAGCACTGGCCGGTATTGCTCGCACCGGTCTCGGATTCACGCAGAGCTTGTACGAGCAGGAGCGGTTTGAAGAAGTGCTCGCTGTTGCTGCAGACATGCGGGTGGCCGCTGGCAGCTCGTACAACCCCGATGATCTCGTACACGAGTGGATGAAGTCCGTAGGCGTTGGCGTGCCCGGCTACCAAACTCCCAAGGTTGCAGTCGGCGCAATCGTCCAGAACGAAAAGGACGAGATCCTTCTTGTACAGCGTTCCGATTCCGGTGTGTGGTTGTACCCAACCGGTTGGGCCGACATTGGTTATTCACCTGCTGAAGTTGCGGTGAAAGAAGTCAGCGAAGAAACCGGTATCGACTGCGAGGTTGTGCAATTACTCGCGGT
>JAPLAE010000029.1 GCA_026393455.1 Actinomycetota bacterium | reverse complement strand
GGAAGGAAAGTGATCGCCTCGCCTTGGGGCTCGGGGAACGGCATCGTGCACCCCGTGGAGGCGAGGGCGGTTATGACGTCGTTGTTGACGACGCGTGCGAGTCGGATGGATCCGTATGTGCGTATCGCTGTTAGGCCATTGTCAGCAGACAAATTGGCGTCGGTGACAAGACCGGGATTATCGGCGAGCGAAGCGATTGGATGGAGAATGGTCCCATCGAGCCGGTAGATCGACGCGATGCCGCTTTGCTTCGTGATGATCAGAATCGAACTGTTGGTTGCAACGACAGATTCCGCGTTGTGCGGGCCGTCAGAGTACGTCGCAATGATTTTTTCGGGCGAAATTGTGGCGTTCGCGAGTGTGGGCTCATCGAACAAGTAAAAGGTGACTGATGTTCTTGCGGAAGGATTATCGCCAACATCGGCAACAACGAGTTGATCGCCGTTCGGGCCCGGGCGGAGAGCAATCGCTTCCCAATCGATGTTTGTCGCCGGGGCAAGAGAGATTGTGGCGAGTACGGTCCCATCAAGTCCGAGTGCGTACACCTTGGCGGGATTACCGCTGTCTTCGATCGCCCACACAGTGTCTGCATAAGTTCGACTTGCCGCTAAGCCCGAAATCTCCTCCAGCGATGAGGGGAGCGCCGCACTCACCGTGGTAGAGGTGGTCTGTGCGCAGAGTGCATCGAGGATACTTCTGGTGCCAACTGCGATCGTGGTTGTTGATGTGGTTGTTGATGTGGTTGTTGACGTGGTTGTTGACGTGGTTGTTGATGGAGCCCGAGTTGTTGTTGTCGGAGCCAGCGTGGTCGTCGTTGTAGGCGCTGGGTCGGGGACCGGGAGGAGTGAACACGCCCCAAGCAGCAGCCCAACCGCAAGGGCGAGGGCAAGAATCGCTGGTTTTTTCGAGCGTGAATAGTAGGTGCTCATGTTTTTGCAACCGTATTGGCCGTTCGAATTGTTACTTCGGTGGCCTTCGAAACGATTTTGCTGACCGCTTTGTCTTGTTCTTGGCCAACTCGGGCGCTCGGATCGATGCAGGGCTCAATTCCCACCCTGTCGGCGGGGTCGTCGAGGCGGTGCGCTTGTGCGGGGAGTAATCGGTTCGGCTGAGTCGGTTTCGGCATCGAGTCGCCGCCAGGCTTCGACTCGTTCGGCCTTGAGCGATCCGTCTGCCAATGCGGCGGCGACTGCACAACCTGGTTGGCCTTCGTGTTGGCAATCAGCGAATCGACACGTTGAAGCTATTTCATCGACATCGACAAATGTTTCGGCAACGCCATCAGTATCGGCGATTAGCCCGACTGCTCGGATGCCGGGCGAGTCAATAAGGACACCGCCGCCGGGGAGCAGATGAAGTTCTCTCGTTGTTGTTGTGTGTCGGCCTTTGCTGTCGCTCTCACGAACATCGCCAATCGTGACGACGTCATCGCCGAGCAGTGCGTTCACGATGCTCGACTTCCCCGCACCCGATTCACCGAGCAGGGTGACAGTGTCATGACCGATGATCGAACGAATCTCCTCGATGCCGATGCCTTCCTTCACTGAAGTCACGATGACATCAATACCGGGGTGCGCGGTGCGAACTTCGTCGGCCGCTCGCTGAGGGTCGACTTCGATGTCGCCATCTCGCGAAGCTTTGGTGAGGACGACAACTGGTTCTGCCCCAGCATCGCGACTGATGGCTGTGCCTCGCTGTATTCGACCGTCTTTTACGGGGCGGTCAAGCCCGCACACCAACAACACTTTGTCGATGTTTGCGGCGAGTTGTTGTTCGCCATCACCATGAGCATTACGTCGACGCAAGAGCGATCGACGGGGGAGCACTGCGATGATTTCGCCGTTTTTCAGAGCGACCCAGTCTCCAACGGTGGGCTGAGGGTCGAGGCGAAGTGTGAGCATTACTGTCTCGGTGCGCCCGGGTAGAGCAAGGACGAGAGCGACCCCGTGGTGTTGGAGTACTCGTGCTGGTTCGGCGCCTTGTGCAGTCGACGCCAGCGACTTTGCCCACGTGGGATCCCAGCCGAGTGGGAGTAATGAGTCGAGTGACGAACTCACAGGTTCATGATTCCGGAACGTTTCCAGTGGTCACGTAGGTGTCCAGCCGCGCAAGTGTCTTTTCCATTGATGCGAGATTCTTTGTGGGGGTGTCCTGATTCTCAAGGAGCCAAGCCAGCGGGCTTGGACGCCAGTCGAAGGTTTCGGTGACCTTGGTGCCGCCATCAACTGGTTCGAGCTCATAACGCCAAACGTGCTGGCCGATATGACGCCAAGCGATCCGTTTACCTTCATCGAACTCAAGCACCTTGTTGCGCATGGTGGCGTGAAAGCTCATCCTCATCCCGAATTTGGCCCCAAGGGAAAGACGCGGCGAGTTGTCTTTTGCCCCGACAAGTGTTCCGGAACCGTCGATGATTGGATGTCTCGCAGGATCGGCGAGAACCTCGAAGATCTTTTGCGGGGTTGCTGCGATCACGCGAGATGTTGAGACGTGACGCTCTGACTTTGGAGTGCTCATCTCCTCAGTCTCTCAGGCTGCTGCCTTTGATGTGAGTACATCTGGCAATGCAGCGTCGATCGTGGGGTGTGCGAACACATAGCCGCTGGCCTCGAGGACCCTAGGAACCACGCGAGTGCTGGTGAACAACAGGGCATCAGCAAGTTCGGCACCCAGCAGAAGCTTGGGTCCGAACGAGGGCACCGGTGCCAATGTCGGGCGGTGCATGGCCTCGCCGAGAGCTTTGGTGAACTGGCTGTTGGTGACTGGGTTTGGTGCGGTGGCATTCACGGGACCACTGATGTCGTGATCGAGCAACCAGCGGATTGCTCCGATTTCATCGGCCATTGAAATCCAACTCCACCACTGCTTGCCCGAGCCCATGCGACCGCCAAGTCCGAAACGAAAGAGCGGAAGCATCTTGGCGAGCGCTCCGCCGTCGGCGGTAAGGACGATGCCGGTGCGCAGGAATGGCACGCGAATGCCGGCAGCGGCTGCGGGGGCGGCGGCTGCTTCCCAGTCAACGCACACCTTGGCGAGGAAATCATCGCCGGCCGGTGCAGTTTCATCGACGGCAGTGTCGGCAGTGTCGCCGTAGAAGCCGATTGCTGAACCACTGACCAACACCGAGGGGGGCGCGGCGAGCGACGCGAGCGTGCGGGCAAGAAGGTCGGTGCCCTTCGTGCGGCTTTCGAGAATTTCGCGTTTGTACGACTCGGACCATCGCTTGTCGCCGATGCCGGCGCCGGCGAGATGGACGACGCCATCGAGTCCTTCGAATTTCGCAGCATCAATTGATCCGGTTGCCGGATTCCATTCGATTGCATCGGGTGTCGCAGAATTCGGTCGGCGGACAACCGGGATGACCTGGTGTCCTTCTGCGACGAGAGATGTTGTCAGTGCCCGGCCGATGAGACCCGAGGCTCCGGTGATGGCGATCTTCACGAGGACTCCTGATGATGAGAGATGGGGAGGTGCACAACCGTTAGGGGTGAGGGTATTCCTGATGTCAGGGGATCGGGCGGTCGGGCGGCGAGTCTGTGCCCGATACGCTCACAACCTCATGAGCACCCGGAAACTGATCCTCTTGGCACTCGCTTGTGGCTTGGCCATCCTTGCCGCGGCTGCAGCGCAATTATTCCTAGCGACCCGCTGAGAGTGCGCTGAGCATCCGGGTTCATCCATTGCGTCCGTACCGGTAGGCTCGGGATCCCCGTAGTCGCGATAGAGGTGGTCCCAATGGCCGAGAACTTCGACGTCGTCATCATTGGCGGCGGTCCCGGTGGTTATGCCGCCGCACTGTATGGAGCATCGGCAGGGCTCAATATTGCGTTGATCGAGAAGAACCGCATGGGTGGCACCTGCCTCAACGTCGGTTGTATCCCCGCAAAGGAATTACTCGAGACCGCCTCGATCCGCCGAGCGATCGAAAGCGCAGCGGCCTTTGGTCTGACGACCTCAGAGCCAGTGCTTGATTTCTCGGTGACCCAAGTGCGTAAGCAAGGCGTCATCGATGGCCTTGTTGGTGGTCTCACTGGGCTCCTTAAGAAGCGCAAGGTCACCGTCTATGACGGGATTGGCACGCTGCACGCCGGTCACGTCGTCAAGGTTTCTGGTGGTTCTTCAGGTGATGTCGAACTGCATGGCACCAATGTCATCCTCGCTTCCGGTTCGGTGCCGCGCACCATTCCCGGTTTCGAAGTTGATGGCGTAACGGTTCTTACCTCCGATGAATTGCTGTCGCTCCAGAAACTGCCAGCAACGGCCGTTGTGATCGGTGGCGGTGCAATTGGTTGCGAATTCGCTTCCATGATGTCCGACCTCGGCACTGAAGTGACCATCCTTGAAGCGCTTCCGCAGATCCTGCCGGGTTGCGATGAAGATGTCACTCGAGTGGTGCTCAAATCATTCAAGGATCGCAATATCACCGTGCGTACAGGAGTTTCTGTGCAGGGTCACGATCCAAAGTTTGCCGGTGGAACAACAGTGAAGTTTGGCGAGGGCGAATCGGTCGATGTCGACATGGTTGTCGTTTCGGTTGGCCGCCGTCCGCTTTCGGAAAACCTCGGGCTCGGTGGCACCGCAGTTGTCGTGAGCGATCGTGGTCACGTTGTTGTCGACGAAAATTGTCGTACGGGCGAGCCCGGCGTTTGGGCGGTTGGCGATCTCATCGCCACGCCAGCTCTCGCTCATATCGGTTTCGCAGAGGGCATGCTGGCC
This sequence comes from Actinomycetota bacterium, assembly GCA_026393455.1. GTDB lineage: Bacteria > Actinomycetota > Acidimicrobiia > Acidimicrobiales > Acidimicrobilacustridaceae > Acidimicrobilacustris. The sequence goes on along the minus strand of JAPLAE010000029.1, from coordinate 8,109 downwards.
ATCCGCGACATGCTGAATGAAGACCCGACTCCTCTTGATTATTCAAAGGTTCCGTGGTGCATCTATTGCCACCCCGAAGTCAGTTTCGTTGGACACACCGAAAAGTCCGCCAAAGAAGCAGGCTTCGATGTCATCGTGGGCAAGCACCGTTATTCAGGTAATGGCCGTGCGCTCATCCTCGGCGAAACCGAGGGCATGGTGAAGGTCATCGCCGAGAAGCGTTCCGACGGAACGGGCGGTCGATTGCTCGGCGTTCACATGGTTGGCCCTTGGGTTACCGAACAACTTGGCCAGGCCTACCTCGCATTGAACTGGGAAGCTGACGTCGACGACGTCGCCGCTTTCATTCAACCTCACCCAACGTTGAGCGAATTATTTGGTGAGAGCGTCCTCGCTCTTACCGGCCGCTCGCTTCACGGCTGAATCCCGGAGGATTCCATGGCAGAGATTCAACTTCCGCAACTTGGCGAATCAGTAACTGAAGGAACCATCACAAAGTGGTTCAAAGCAGTCGGTGACTCTGTTGCTGAAGACGAGGTCCTGTTCGAAGTCTCGACAGACAAAGTCGATTCAGAGGTCCCCTCGCCAGTCGGTGGAGTTCTTACTGAAATTCGCGTGGCCGAAGGCGACACCGTCGACGTTGGCACCGTGATCGCTGTTGTCGGTGACGGTGCTGGCGTGAGTGCTCCTGCTCCTGCCGCTGCAGCTCCTGCGCCCGAACCGGCTCCTGTCGTGGCGCCTGTTGTCGAGACAGCACCGGAACCGCCACCCGCTCCCGTTGCCGCTCCAGCCCCTGTTGTTGCTCCGACACCTCCGCCTGCGCCTGTTGTGGCTGCCGCGCCGGCCGCTGCGCCTGCGACCTCGACCGCCGGTCAGGTGCTTTCGCCGATCGTTCGTCGTCTCATCAGCGATTACGGCTTGGATACCTCTCGAATTGCTGGCACCGGTCCCAACGGACGAATCACTCGCTCCGACGTTGAACTCGCAATCCGTTCGGGCGTGGCACCAGCATCGCCAGCATCGTCTGCTCCGGCTGCGGCTTCCAGCGGTCAACGTCGGGCAACACCCGCTCCTCGATCGGGCACGGGCGACACTGTCGAACCACTCAACAACATTCGTCGTCGTACGGGCGAACACATGGTGATGTCCAAGCAGGTCTCGCCGCATGCCTACACAATCGTTGAAGTCGATTACGAGAACATCGAACGAGTTCGCCGAACACACCGAGAGTCGTTCCGAGCCGAAGAGGGTTTCGGTCTCAATTATCTGCCGTTCATCTCACGTGCCGTCGTCGATGCATTGCGTAACTACCCGCACATGAACGCATCGGTTGGTGATGGTGAACTGATCGTCCATAACTACGTGAACCTGGCCATTGCTGTTGACCTCGATTTCACGGGTCTCTTGGCTCCAGTCATTCACGAAGCCGACGACAAGCGACTTCGTGCTATTGCTCGCGACATCAATGATCTTGCGGCGCGTGCCCGTTCGAAGCAACTGTCGGCCGACGACATCACGGGCGGAACATTCACACTTTCCAACTCCGGATCATTCGGTAGTCATCTCGTGCTTCCAATCATTAATCAGCCGCAGGTGGCGATCATCTCGACCGATGGTGTGCATCGCAAGCCTGTTGTGGTTGCCGGCATCGACGGAAGCGAATCGATCGCGATTCATTCCGTTGGCATGCTGGCGATGAGTTGGGATCACCGCGCCTTCGATGGCGCCTATGCAGCAGCGTTTCTTCGTGACGTCAAGGAAATCCTCGAGACTCGCGACTGGGAAGCGGAGCTCTAATCATGGCGACGGCAGGGGAGACCCCCACCGTCGGCGCTTCACCGTTGCGCGTCCGCTGGCTCGGGACGGTTCCGTACGGCGAAGCCTCTGATCTGCAGCACGCGTTCTTCGAGCACGGCAGCGACGACTGGTTGTTGTTGCTCGAACATCCGCACGTCTACACGCTCGGCGCAAATGCCGATCTTGCCAATGTTCTTGTTGATCCGGCGTCGGTTGGTGCTGAGTGTCTGCGCACCGACCGTGGTGGCGACGTCACCTATCACGGGCCCGGCCAACTTGTTGGCTACCCGGTGCTGTCGGTTCCCGGTAAACGCGGCGGAGGAATGGCTGACACGGTCGCCTATGTGCGATCGGTCGAGCAACTCGTAATAGGTGCGTTAAACGATCTCGGACTGACCGACGTCGGTCGGCTTGAGCAGTACCCAGGAGTGTGGGTCGCTCCAGGGTCAGAGAACCCTCGCAAGATCGCGGCAATCGGTGTTCGCCTTACTCGCGGACGTTCGATGCATGGCTTCGCGATCAATGTCGATCCAGACATGTCCATGTTTACGCACATAGTTCCGTGCGGAATTGCCGATAAATCCGTGACCTCCCTCGCGCAGGAAGGCATCGACGTCACGATGTCCGATGTCATCGACGCTGTCGTTCATCGAGCAGCAGCGATTTGGGCGTCGAGTAGAGATGTCGATCGGGCCGACATCATTCGTCGTTCGACCGAAGGTGATGACGATCTGTCACCTTTTAGTCGGGGTCTAGGTGCTGGTCTTCCGGTGAAGACGGGGGCCGATCATCGAGCGGGTCCGTCATTGCGTTTGCAGGGCCGCTTGGCGCAAGCGGGCGTGGTCGATGGAATCGATGTGATGGAACGCAAGCCTGAATGGATGCGGGCCAAGTTAAACATTGGCGCTCGTCCGCTAGAACTCAAGAAGACATTGCGAGATCTTCAACTTGTCACCGTCTGCGAAGAAGCGGGTTGTCCGAATCTTTCCGAGTGTTGGGCTGATGGCACAGCGACGTTCATGATCAACGGCGAACGTTGCACACGAAAGTGCGGGTTCTGTCTGGTCGACACGCGTCTTCCCGAGGCACTCGATCTCCAAGAACCGGCAAGGGTCGCTGAAGCCGTTGCTCGTATGGAGCTCGACTTTGCTGTTGTCACGACCGTTGCTCGTGATGACCTGCCGGACGAAGGCGCTGGTGCGATGGCGGCCACAGTTCGTGCCATTCGCGATCGCAATGCGGGTGTGCAGGTTGAAGTTCTCATCTCTGACTGTCGCGGTCAGGCTGCGGCGCTTGATCTCATTTTCGAGAGTCGGCCTGATGTCCTCAATCACAATGTTGAAACGGTGCCGCGCCTTCAACGCGCGGTTCGGCCTTCTGCCGGTTATGCGCGATCGCTTGCAGTGTTGTCTCGGGCGAAGCACGCCGGCCTCCTTACGAAGTCAGGTCTGGTTGTAGGGATGGGCGAGACCGACGAAGAGATTGCGTCCGTTCTCGCTGATCTTGCTGGTATTGGCGTCTCCATCGTCACGATCGGCCAGTACTTGCGTCCAACTTCGACCCATCTGCCTGTCGACCGTTGGGTGACTCCAGAGCAGTTTGATTCGTATGCAGAGATCGGTCGTGAACTCGGTATCGATCATGTGGAATCGAGCCCGCTCACCCGTTCGAGTTTCCACGCGAAACAGGCAGCCGCAAGTTCGGCCGTGCCGGTCACAATCGGCTGACCGGTAGCCTTCCCACGTGCTGAGCCAACGCATTGACAGAGTCCGAGCGGCGATGGCCACTCAGCAAGTCGACGTGTGCCTGCTTTCCGTTGGCCCAGATCTTCCGTGGCTCAGCGGTTACGAAGCAATGCCGCTTGAGCGGCTCACCATGCTCGTGGTGCCCGTCGATGGTGACGCAACGCTGGTTGTGCCGTCGCTCGAAGTCGCTCGTGTCGTGCCTCGTGACGATCTCTTTGCTATTCGCCCTTGGGGTGAAACCGACGACCCGATCGCGATTGTTTCGGGCTTAGTTGGTGCTGCTCAAACGGCCGCTATTGGCGAACGCACCTGGGCGCGCTTCTTGGTCGAGCTGCAACACGCTCGCCCTGACCTTTCCTTCACCACGACCTCTTCGGTGATCGGACCATTGCGCGCGGTCAAAGATGCTGCCGAAGTACTCGCTCTGCGTGCAGCTGCTGCCTCGGTCGATCAAATTGCTGGCCAACTGCAAGCAGGCGAGATTCCCCTTATCGGTCGAACAGAAGCAGAAGTTTCGGCGGATCTCGGCCGACGAATTCTGGCCGACGGTCATCATCGGGTGAACTTCGCGATCGTTGCCGCGGGAGAGAACGCCGCAAGTCCACATCACGAACCAACGTCTCGTGTGATCAGGCCTAACGAAGTTGTGCTGTGCGATTTTGGCGGAACCATGGCCGACGAAAATGGAATCGGCTATTGCTCAGACATCACTCGTTGTGTCGTGACAGGCGAGCCAACTACTCGCATGACGGAGGTCTACGAGATTCTTGAACGCGCCGAGTCTGCTGGCAGACATGCGGGCGGTGCCGGTGTTGCCGCCGAAGCCGTCGATGCAGCCACGCGTTCGATCATCGACGCCGCTGGCTATGGCGAATGGTTCATGCACCGCACAGGCCACGGCATCGGTGTTGAAGAACACGAAGATCCCTACATCGTCATCGGAAATTCAGCCCCACTGGTCGTTGGTAATGCGTATTCGGTCGAGCCAGGGATCTACCTTCCCAATGAATTTGGATTCCGTCTTGAAGACATCATGGTGGTGACCGAATCAGGTGCGGAATCAATTACAAACGCCGAGCGGTCATTGGTGTCTGTCGAAGCATGACAAAGTGACAGTCCGATGATTGATTTCGACGCCGCCTCACTCCTGCTTCAGTGGGCAGCCGGTGGACTCCTCTTCCTCTGGATTACAACTCGGCGTCGAGAGGTGTCTCTCGGCTACGGATGGCTTATGCGCGGGACATACCTGCTCATGGCAGGCGGAGCGGCGTACATCGGAATCTTCGTTATCCAACCACTACTTGTCCGTGATGTCGCTTCTATCTGTGTGGTTCTCGCATCGGGATACGCGCTTGCGTCGTCGATCATCCGTCGTAAAGCGGGAGTATCGGGGCAAGTGGCATTGACCGAAGCGCGTACCGAGCGCGTCGCAGCCATGACGGGCATCGAACGTGAAGCCGCCGAGAAAGATGCGACCGTTCGTGAGTTCGACCCGCGCCTCGATCTAATCGCTCCGATCCTCGGGTTCGTAGGTGTCGTCGCCGCAGGTCTCGAAGCCGGCGGCCCCGTTTGGCTTGCCGTCTCACGATTCGTCGTCGGCGCACTCTTCCTTGGAGCAGTAACCGACGCCATGTTGCTTGGACACTGGTACCTCGTGCAACCGGGCCTTGCTCGAGGTGCGCTGCTCGAACTCGTCTACTGGACGGGTTGGCTCTGGGTTCCTGAAGTGGCCTTGCTGCTCGTCCCAACCGGAATGATCTCGGCGATCAACGGAACCATCGACGACGGTTACAACGGACTGCTCACCTGGTTCTGGGTGATGTGCGCGATCACCACCATTGGTTTGATCATCACGACACGACTCGCGCTGAAAGAACGCGCGTATTCAGCGGTGATGGCGGCAACGGGGTTGCTTTACTTGGCTATTCTCACTGCGTTCGGAACCGACTTGGTGGCAAGGGCGTTGCTGTCCTCGGCCCGATAAGTCTCAGCGGGCGACGAAGTACTTCGCCTGTGGGTGGTGGCAAATGAGCGCTGAGGTGGTTTGCTCAGGCTGATATTGGAAGCCGGTTTCCTCGTTGACCTCGATGCCAATGCGGCCTGCATCAAGAATCTGAGCAACACGTTCATTGTCTTCGAGATCAGGGCATGCGGGGTAACCCCATGAATAGCGGCCACCGCGGTATTGCTGGCGGAACAGACCAGCGAGTGATGGGCCATCGTCTTGGGCGAAGCCCCAGTCTTCGCGCATGCGGCGGTGCCAGTACTCAGCGAGTGCTTCAGCCATCTCGACGCCGAGGCCATGTACCAACAAGTACTCCTGGTAGCGGTTCTCCTCGAAAAGTTTGGCGGCAACGTCGCTTACGCGTTGGCCCATAGTGACAATGTGGAATGCGGCGTAGTCGACATCAGAATCCAGGGGTCGGAAGAAGTCGGCGATGCACATAAACGGCGCTGATTGCTGGCGCGGGTAGTGGAAGCGAGTGAGTTCTTCAGACCGAGACGCGTCAGTCCAGACCACGAGGTCACCTCCGTCGCTGTTCACGGCGAAGTAGCCATAGACGACCTGAGGGATGAGCATGTCGGCGGCTTTTGCCTCTGCAAGTTGTGATCGCAGTGTTGGGCGAATGCGATTTTTGAACTCTTCGTCGGTTTCCGTGACGCCGTCATTGGTTTCGGGACGGAACTGCCACTGGTTTCGGAAGAGCGCGGTTTCATTGATGTAAGCCGCAATGTCGTCGAGAGAAATTCCCTTGATGACTTTGGTCCCGAGGAATGGGGGCGTGAAGATCTCGTTATCGGCTGCCACCTCGGGTGATCGCAAGGGAAGGTCCTCGGCGGCGGTCACGGCTTTTGTGCCAGAGCGTGCTGGGACCTTGCTCTCGCTGGGGACCCGACCCCAATCGAAATCGTCTGGTTCGTTGCCACGCTTAATGTCGCCGATTCGGTCCATGACCCGAAGGCCTTCAAACGCGTCCTTACCGTAGAACAACCGGCCTTCATAAACCTCACGTAGATCGCGTTCGACGTAACTGCGCGTGAGGGCGGCGCCGCCGAGGAGCACGGGGATGTTTGAGAGATTTCGAGCGTTTAATTCTTCGAGGTTGTCTCGCATGATGAGTGTGGATTTCACGAGAAGTCCACTCATGCCAATCGCGTCGGCGTTTACCTCAACAGCTTTTTCGATCATTTGGGCAATCGAAATCTTGATTCCGAGGTTGATGACCTCGTAGCCGTTATTGGTCAAGATGATGTCGACAAGGTTCTTGCCGATGTCATGTACGTCGCCCTTGACCGTGGCGAGGACGATGCGGCCCTTGCCCCCGTCGTCGACTTTCTCCATGAACTGTTCGAGATGGGCAACTGAGGTCTTCATTGTCTCGGCTGATTGGAGAACGAACGGAAGCTGCATTTCGCCGGTGGCAAAAAGTTCGCCAACAACTTTCATCCCAGCGAGAAGCACATCGTTAATGATGAAGAGCGGCTCAAGGCCTTCGCTCATTGCTCGGTCGAGATCGGCTTCAAGGTTTTCGCGCTCGCCGTCAATGATCCGCTGGCTGAGGATCTTTTCGATCGTCCAGTCACTGCGGTCTTCTCGGACAACGTCAGCGGCCTTCACATCGGCGAAGATGTCGAGAAGTTTTGTGAGCGGGTCGTAGCCCTCGCTCCGACGGTCATAAATGAGATCGAGCGCTACCTCTCGCTGCTCATCGGGAATTTTGTTGAGAGGCATGATGCGGGCTGCGTGCACGATGGCCGAATCGAGCCCGGCTTTCACGCATTCGGCAAGAAACACTGAATTGAGCACATGGCGTGCGGCAGGTTTGAGGCCAAAGGAAACGTTGGAAACGCCAAGTGTGGTGAAGACGCCAGGCAACTCGGCTTTGATGCGGCGGATTGCTTCAATCGTCGCGACTGCATCGCCGCGTAGATCGTCATCTCCCGTGGAAAGCGGAAAGGTGAGCGCGTCGAAAATGAGGTCACTGGGCTCTAGGCCATAGCGATTCACCGCAAGATCGTGAATGCGATGAGCAATCCGCAACTTCCATTCGATGTCGCGTGCCTGACCTTCTTCATCGATGAGGAGACAGATCACCGCGGCGCCGTATTCGGCAGCGAGTTTCATCACCCGATCAAGGCGGCTGCCTTCGGTGTCGCTGTCTTCGAGATTGGCGGAGTTGAGAATGGCGCGGCCACCGAGCCAAGAAAGCCCTGCCTCCAGCACCTCAGGTTCCGTTGAATCAAGCACGAGTGGAACACTCGACTGCGTGGCGAGCAATTTGGCCAACTCATCCATGTCGTTGGCTCCATCGCGCCCGACGTAGTCGACACAGACATCAAGAACGTGTGCGCCCTCGCGAACCTGATCTTTGGCCATCTGTACGCAAGTATCTAGATCAGAATCGAGAAGCGCCTCACGGAACTTCTTCGAACCGTTGGCGTTTGTGCGTTCGCCAATGATCATGAACGAGGTGTCTTGTTCAAACGGTACGAGCGAATAGATCGATGTTGCTCCGGCCTCGTGCATCGGCTTACGTGGGGCAGGAGTGAGATCGCGGCAGCGTTC
>JAPLAE010000043.1 GCA_026393455.1 Actinomycetota bacterium | reverse complement strand
TTGCGCAATCCGTCGTCTTGTGATGGGCGCAGCAGGTTCTGAGCGCGCCGCGACCGATGACGAAATCACGCAGATGGCTGCACTCGTGCGCACGGCGATGACTCAAGGCGCCATTGGCTTCTCGAGTTCACAGCTCGACATTCATTCCGATCATGAAGGAAAGCCAGTTCCGTCAAACCTGGCGGAACCAAAAGAACTCATCGCGCTGTGCGCCGTGCTTTCGGAATTCGATCACGGAGTCATTGAATTCCTGCCCCGTTCAGGGTCTGCTGACTTCGATGCAGCAGATCAAGAGTTGCTCTTGGCGATGAGCGAGGCCTCAGGCTTCAAGTTGATCAACATCAATCCGCTCACACTGTTCCCCGGGAACCCAGAGGGCCATCGCAACGCGCTCGCGTTCTGCGAAGAAGCAGCCGCCGCTGGTCATCACATCCACCCGATGTACATGATCAACGTGAAGGGGATTCACTTCTCTCTCGATTCAACGTTCGTACTCGATGAGATGCCGACCTTCCGTCGGATTCTCACGCTTCCCATTCCCGAACGCGCGGCTGAACTCGGCCTCGAGTCCAACCGTGTTGCGATGCGCAGTGAGTTCGCAGACACCACTGGGCGCTCGTTCGTCTTTGGTTGGGCGGACGTGAGCGTTGCATCGGTCAGCAAAGATGCACTCTCCGCAGCCGTTGGAAAAACCATCGCAGAACTCGCTCATGACGCAGAGATCGACGGTGTCGACGCGATGATCGACCTCGCACTGGCCGACAGCCTCGAAACAGTGTTCGTCTGGCGACGCAAAGCTGACCCTGCATTGGCTGCTGCGACCAAAGAGATCGTGACGCACCCGCTCACTCTGGCCGGCTCAAGCGATGGCGGTGCTCATCTGCTCACCTTCTGTGGGGCCGACTACACCACTCGCACGTTGACCGAAACTGTTCCCGACATGATGACCTTGGAACAGGCCGTTGCTCGTCTCACATCAGAACCGGCTCGCCTTCATGGCCTCAACGACCGCGGCACCCTTGCAGTTGGCAAAGCAGCCGACATCGTCGTGTTCACACCCGAAGAACTCAGCATCGACCCCATTACATTGCTGCGTGACTTCCCCACAGGTGCCGGACGCTTGGTCTTCGGAGCTCATGGCTACGACGCAGTGATCGTGAACGGCGAACCGCTGTTCATCGATGGTGTTCACACCGGAGCTCTTCCTGGCGCGATTCTTCGCCCTTAATGACTGCAGAATGCGGGAATTGCTCAGTAATCGCTCCGATTCTCACCAGATTCTTACCTCGCCGTCGGCGTTCTCTTTCCTCGAAGTGGTGAACTAGTGCCATGAGCGATGTGCTGTGGTTTCTCACCCGATCCTCGGGCATCATCGCAACGGTTTTGATTGCTGCAGCAATCATCGATGGATTCATCTATTCCGGCCGAGAAGGCGGACAACGCATGCGCCCGGTGTGGTGGGTCGACCTGCACCGCGGTCTCGGCGGCTATGCGCTCATCTTCACCGTCTTTCACCTTCTGACTGCCTACGGCGCCGACCTTGGCTATCGCGTCATCGACATCATCATTCCTGGCATCTCAAAGCAATCCACACTGGCCGTAACTCTTGGCGTGCTGGCGTTCTACGCAATGCTCATCACGGTGTTTACGACCTGGCCGAAGCGTCGTTTTCGCAGACGGATTTGGCACGCGATCCACTTACTTTCCCTTCCCGCTGCCATTGCCATCGGTGTGCACGGATGGCAGATGGGAACCGATTCGCGCACCGGTTGGTACATCGCCGCGATGGTGGTCCTCACCGGACTCGTGATGTATCCCGCTGGGCTGCGCGTCTCCGGCCTCCTACGCTCCCGTCTAGTGATGTTCTGGAACGCCTGACCCATGCCCGCACCCAACGATCCCTACGATGACATCGTGACTTCTCCCACACCCGACGATCGCCTTTCTGAGCTCTCCGCTCGATCTGCCGCGCGTCGGCGGGAGTTGGAACTCAACCCACCACGACACAACGGATCCAAACGTCGTCACGCCGCCAAAGGCAGTCGCACTGCGGCCTTAGGCCTGGCCGTCGTTTCCACCCTCGGCATGGCCGCGTATCTACATCAGGCATCACAATCTTCTGGCTCTGCCGTACTTGATCTCGCAACCACCGATACGACGCTCCCTCCACCAAATGCCAGCGTTCCTTCTTCCCCCAAATCAACGTCAACGACGAAGCCTTCCGGAACGAAATCGCTTGCCGACGGAAACTGGACCGGCGCCGCGTCCATGACTCGCTGGGGACCAGTGCAGGTTGCCATCACTGTTTCCGGTAGCAAGATCACCGCGGCTAGCGCGCCCCTTTATCCATCAGATGACAACCGCAGCATTTCCATTAATCGCATTGCGATTCCGAAACTGGTTCAGTCCACACTCACCGCACAGAATGCAAATGTGAACTCTGTGTCCGGCGCGACCTATACCAGCGCGAGTTACAAAATTTCTTTGCAATCAGCCATCGATAAATCACGCGCTGCGTCCTGAGTCCGATGACAATAGGCATTCACCATGTCGAAGATGTCATGGGAATGGCCATTTCTCTCGATGTGCGAGATGACATCGACCCAGGAGTAATCAGCACCGTCGTTGCATGGCTCCATCACGTTGACGCCACATTCAGCACCTACAAAATAGAAAGCCCTATTTCACAGTTCGGTCTCGGACTCATTTCCGCTGATCAACTCAGTGAAGAAGTCCGCGATGTTTTGACGCTATGCGAGTCGGTACGCGAGGAAACCTCTGGCGCATTTGATATTGCCTGTGTTCCCGCGCCAAACGGTTCCACTCTTGATCCGTCAGGATTGGTCAAGGGTTGGGCAATCGAACGAGCAGCAGAACTTCTCGAAGCACACGGCGCGGAAAACTTCTGCATCAACGCTGGTGGCGATATCGCACTTCGGGGTAACGCCGAACCTGATAAGCCATGGCGTATTGGCATTCGCCATCCGTCAGAGCCGCTTGCCTCGGCCGCAGTTCTATCTCTCGGCGGTCGCGCCGCGATCGCAACATCAGCAACCTATGAACGCGGCGCGCACATCATCGATCCCAAAACAGGCCAACCAACGGCGGAACTCGCCAGTGTCACCATCGTCGGCAAAGACCTCACCTACGTCGATGCCTATGCAACAGCAGTCTTCGTGATGGGGCTCAACGGTGCCGAGTGGTTACTAGAGACTCACCCCGAACTCGATGCATTTATTATTGGCCATGACGGCCTCACATGGGAGACGCCAGGGTTTAACCGCTGGCGCTCCTCGTGATGTTGTTCAGTAACTGAAACCCGTTGCCGTGATCCAGGCCGGGTCGACTTGGAACGCACCGGCACTTGTAACGGTGTTGACGGTGACAGGCGCAGGAAGACGATTTCCAGTCGTTGCATCAAAGGCAACAGTGCCGGTCCAGCCCTTCCAACCCTTCGTTCCCGCAAGTGCGCTCTTCAACGCATCGGCGGTCGTGCTGCCAGCGCGAGTGATGGCGTCGGCAAGCACCAGCACCGAGTCGTAGGTGTACGGCGACCATGAGCCAGGAGCTGTCTTGAACTCCTTGGTGTACTCAGCAACGAGCGCTGCACTGTTGGGGAAGTCACTCGGTGCCGGGACGCCAACAACTGGGCACTTCTGCGCGGCAGGAATTCCAGCGGCAGTGATGTAGCCGTTGTCATAGGCGCCGTAGTCAGCGAGGCAATTCACCGAGGTGTTTGCCGCAAGCATCGCTTGTGCGATCAACCCGGCTTCAGGGAAGTACGTGATGACATACACCGCTGAAGGTTTCGTGGCGAGAACCTTTGTAACAGTGTCGGCGTAGGTCTTCGCCCCCGGAGTGATCGATTCGGTTGCGGTGATCTTGACGCCAGCTTTGCCAAGCGATGCAGTCATGGCAGTGGCCGCTGACTTCGTGTAATCAGTGCTCGAATCGACGATGAGCGCAACCGAGGTTGCTTTCAGTTCCTTCACAATGGCATCAGTTGCAACCGGTGCAATCTGCGAGGTCATCGGCTGAAGCGTGAACCCCATGCCCGCGGTTGCATCGGATGAGGTGAGTCGAAGCGGAACAAGTCCGGCAGCGGCATAGATCGGAAGCGTCTTGAGTCCAACGCCAGAGTTGTAGGGGCCAACAACTGCATCGAGGCCTGCCTTCACTGCGGCGTTAGCGGCAGTGACACCTGCATCGGCATCGCCCTTGTCGTCAATGGCAATGATCTCAATCTTCTTGCCATTCACGCCACCATTGGCATTCACCTGCGTGGCGGCCTGTTTGGCGCCATTCAACATACCCTGACCGAGTTCGGAAAGGCTGCCAGTAATGGGCGCCTCGAGACCGATGCGAATCGTGTTCGAAGACTTGGAACTGGATGATGAACATCCGACCGCCAAGCTGGCGACCGCAACAACCACCGCAAGCGTGGACAGTCCAACGATTCGTGACTTCATGTATTCACCTCTGTTACTAGGAGAAATTTCTCCTTACGGACTTGCCGAGCCTAACCAGACCTAAAGTCTCGCTGTGACCTCACCGAAGGACCTTTCCGACCAAGAGCGTGACTGTTGCCGTGGCGGCCTCTGCGAAGGCGAGTGGCATCGCCACCCCATCCACCTGTTCGCCTTCTTCCTCGTCGTGCTGTTGATCCAAGCTATGGATCTACTCCTCACACTCCGAATCGAGAATCTTGGTGACCGTTCAGAGCCAGTCGAAAAGTTACTTCGAACAATCGGCGACGTCACCGACGTACTCTTCGTCGCTGTTCTCGTCATCGTTGTCATCTCCCTCCTTCGCGACCGCTTTGTCGCATCACGTGAATCGCGTTCACGATTCACCCTCATTGTTCTTTCCATCTATCTCTTTTTTGCATCTCTTAATGTGCTCTTCAACATGGTCACGTTGGTCGTCGCTCCGAGCCTCAGAAATACGAGCCAAAACTGGCTGATCGTCGACCTCGGTCTGCTTTTCGCATCAAACATGCTCGCTTTTTCGCTTTGGTATCAACTTGCAGACGCCTATCTCAAAGGTGGGGCGTTCGACTTTCCGCCTAACGCCGCGCACCCCGACGACCCCCCAAGATGGGTCGATTATCTGTTTCTCTCGTTCAATACTCAGTCCACGTTCGGACCTACGATTGAGGGAATTCGCACTCGACCGGTGAAGGTCATGATGATGATGCAGATCTCACTTTCCCTCGTCGTGCTCGTTGTTCTTGTCGCCCGTATCATCATCGCCCCAACCTGACCCGACAGGCCCAGATGCCCCACATCAGGTCATCAAACTCACTACCTTTACTTCTGATAAGTCGGTCCATTCTGACGGCGAACAGGGCGAGAGCGGCGGTACATGCAACACGCGAAAGAGCGGCGGCGTCGACGACGGGGTCCCTGGATCATCCTCGTGTGCGCACTTGCTGTTCTGGGAGTAGGCGCAACAGTGGTCTACCGTGCATCGAAAGCGTCAACGGCTAGTCCTGCAGCAACCACTGCAGCGCCAGTCGAAACAACTACCACCACGCTCAAGCCTCTCCGCACTATCACCGTGTCTACCACTGGTGACTTTCTCCTTCATATGCCCGTGCAACAACGCGCGCTTTCCAACGGTGGTGGCAAGAGTTACGACTTCTCGCCGATGCTGGCTGAAATTGCTCCGTCGCTTTCAGCGGTCGACATTGCCTACTGCCACATGGAGACACCGCTCACAAGTTCAGATCACAATCTCACCGGCTATCCGATTTTCAATACCGCTCATGAAATTGCTGATGCTGCGAAGGCCGCTGGTTACGACTCGTGTTCCACCGCCTCGAATCATTCGCTCGATCAAGGTGAATCAGGGATCACACAAACGTTGAACGAACTCGATCGCGTCGGACTAGGCCATGTCGGCACGGCTCGATCGGCACTCGAAGCTTTCGTCCCCGACTTGCAAACAGTCAAAGGGGTCAAGGTCGCTCATCTTGATTACACCTATGGAACAAATGGCATCCCGGTACCAGCCGGAAAGCCTTGGCTGCTGAATCTCATCAATATTGACCAAGCAATCGCGGCAGCAGCTGAGGCGAAGGCCGCTGGTGCCAACATCGTGATTGTTGAGATGCACTGGGGCGAAGAATACAGCGCACTGCCTTCGGCCACCCAACGAGCACAGGCTGCCGCACTACTCGCCTCTCCCTCAATTGATCTCGTCATTGGCCAACATACCCACGTCGTTCAGGCCGCCGAAAAGATCGGAAAAAAGTACGTCATTTACGGAACCGGAAACATTCTTTCCAACCAAGGTGCTCCTGCCACTCCAGTACCGACGAATGATGGTGTCATCGTCAAGATCGCGTTTACCGAACAGCGTGACGGCAGCTGGCTGCAATCAGTGACTTATGTTCCGACATTCGTTGACCGCTCAACATACGTCATTCACTTCGCGAACGCGTTCACGAATAACGCCAGTTATCAACGCACCGTTACAGCCATGAACGGACTCGGCCCGGGGACCTTCGACGGAACCCCCGGAAACTGACGCTATTGATCAGAACAACTGATCGGTGTAGTCGTTCGTTCCGTGATTTGTTGGAATAAATGCCGCTTGCACACCAAGCGAACCAAATCCACTTGCAGCAATTTGCTCATCGGCTTGAGCAAAATGTTTGTCCCATGCATCCTCGGGTGTCGATTCGAGGAAGTGAAGAACTGTCACGATTCCATCGACACCGTCGAGTTCTCGGACATGGGCGAGTTTGTCGGGAGGAAGTGGACGGGGTGCGAACCTTGTCGCGACGGCAACATCGCCCGTAACAACTGACGGTAGGTAGTCATTCGTCAGCCAAGCATCTAAGCGATCTCGATCGCCATCTTTGGCATCGATGACTTGGATCACCATTCCCTTGTACGGCTGCACCAAGGTATGAACGACTCGCGGAACCGCATCGTCTCGATACGTGGCGCCGAGGAAATCGTTGAAAGAAGTGAAGACGTGGCTTCGTTCTTCAAGCGGATTCTGATCATGGCCTCGGTAACTTCCACGACCCTCGGCATGAAGTCGTCGATTCGCCCCAAGTGACCATTGCTCGTGATCTTCGATTCGGCCATCGTTGATCCAGTAAATGCCGATGTACTTTCCTGCTTCGAGCGGTTCAGCAACTCGCGAGCCAATCGGGCCACGCAAGTGTTGGATCGAACGCGGAGAGACAAAGCGGCGACATGAAAACATCCACGGCATCACCATGGCCCCAGTAATCATGTGATCGTCTTCGTACCAGCGGTTGTACCCAACAACGTGTTCGGGCGTTGGCTCGACCCACGTAATAAGCGCACCACCAACAATCGGATCATGCGGCCCCACCGAAGGCAGATGACGGTAGGCCGGATCATTACCCGGTTCGTATGCAGCCTCTGATGTCATTGGTTCCCCCTAGGTCGCGCTTCGCGAACTCCGAGAGACTGACACGAAAGTCGGCCTTGATGACGATCGTTTAGGGAGCGCTGATTAGCCCGAGAACTCGGGACCCATCGCCGCTTCTGGGATGGCGTTAGACCCCGACAAGATCCATTGCTTCGGCCGTCAACTCGATAGACCGAAGTCGACCCTCGATCGTCGGAGACTGGAAACACACCATGAGCTCATCGGCATCGGCATAGGTCGTGAACTCAAGCAGTTGCTCTCGGACCGACTCACGAGTTCCGACCGCGGTGTGTTTCATCATCGCGGCAATCTGCGCACCTTGAGGCGACTCAAGGATGCGATCGACCTCAGCATCGGGAACTTCGACATTTGGCTTTAGCAAGAATCGGCGGAGGCGAGCTCGACGTGTGGTGGTGAATTCGTCCTGCGCTTCTTGCTCAGTGTGTGCCGCAATGACATTCACTCCGGCAATGACATGTGGTCGCTCAAGTTGTTCTGACGGACGAAAGTTCGCCCGATACAGGGCGACTGCTTCGCGCAGCTGATGCGGTGCAAAGTGCGAAGCGAATCCGTACGGCAAACCAAGAACCGCAGCAAGTTCCGCACCAAAAAGCGAGGAGCCCAGAATGTAGATTGGGACATGTGTGCCGCGACCCGGCGTTGCATTCACTCCGGGCACTCGAGTGACATCACCGAGATAGCCCTGGAGTTCAAGAACGTCCTGCGGGAAATGTTCCGACGCTCGCGGATCACGACGCATTGCGTGCACCGTGACTTGGTCAGTTCCGGGAGCACGCCCCAGACCGAGGTCGATCCGACCGGGGTGCAACGCTGCCAATGTGCCGAATTGTTCGGCAATCGTGAGCGGTGAATGGTTTGGGAGCATGACGCCTCCGGAACCCAACCGAATCGACTCGGTATTTGCTGCAACGTGGGCAATGAGGACAGCGGTCGCCGATGACGCAATTGCTTCCATGTTGTGATGCTCGGCATACCAAACGCGGTTGTATCCGTTTGCTTCTGCCGCTTTCGCTACCTCGACACATGCATTGAGCCCGTCGGCGACCGAATCGCCTGATCCGATAATGGCCAGATCAAGAATCGCAAGAGGAATACCCATGCACACGAGCCTAGAACGACAGAACCGAAGTGCGTCAGGCCGCCAAGAGCTCTGACGGGCCACAATGGGTCATGGCTTCCGTTCCCGTTGTCGATATCTCCGCTCCCAGCAAGACATCCCGCGAGGCGCTCGATGTGGCCTGTCGCGACCACGGATTTTTTCTCCTTACACGCCACGGCCTCGATGACGTCATCGCCAACACCTGGGCAGCCACCGAGCGCTTCTTTGATGCTCCCCGGTCGGTCCGCACCGCCATCATGCGAGACGAACAGAACCCGCTGGGTTGGTTCGACCGAGAACTCACCAAGCGCATGCGTGATCACAAAGAAGTATTCGACTTTGTCGATCCGGCTGCAGCCGATCAGATGAACCGGTGGCCCGAGCTCTCCGACTTTCGCGACGCGATGATTCAACACTTCGATGCAATGAGCACGCTCGCGCAACAAACACTCGACCTGTTGCATTCCGTTCTTCAACTCGGCGAATCGTCAAGTGAACAACTCACCTTCGCCCGTCCCGGAAGCACTGTTCGACTCAACCTCTACACCGTCGGCGACCCAGTCCCCGACGACGAACGCGACGGGCTTGCTGAACTTGGCGAAGTTGCACTTGGACATCACACCGATCCAGGAACTCTCACGCTCCTGCTGCAGGACAACATCGGTGGTCTACAAACGCTCTCAAATGATTCCGGATGGATCGATGTTCTGCCCGAACCGGGGACAATTGTCGTGAACCTCGGTGACTGCACCCAAGCATGGACAAACGATCTCTATAGAGCAGCAGTGCACCGCGTGACGCCAATGACTGAACGTCGACGATTTTCAATTCCCTATTTCGCCAATCCCCCACGCGCCGCAATCGTTGCGCCACTCCCCGAACTCAGTGGTACCGGACCTCGCTATCGCCCATTCGAATGGCGTGAATTCATGGCGGCTCGGGCGTATGACAACTTTGCCGATGTCGGTGCCGAAGACACCCAAGTCACCGACTATCGAATCTGACGACGCTTCATGTCGTAGATTGAACTCACGGCGAGAAGTCCGGAGGTGCGATGTCCAGTACGAGACATTCCTTACGGTGGATGGTTATTGCGGGAGCCATCGTTACCACTGTCCTCCTCATACCAATCATCGTTCTGCTCTCGATGTTTGTCTTTCGCGACAATCCGGGCGCTCGATCACTTGAAGATGCACTCCAAGCGTTTCGGAACGGAGATACATCCGCAGTGGAAGCACTCGGTGCCGTGGTGACACGACCCTCTTATGGCGTGTATCGAGCCAACGCTTCAGGAAAAGCCTCAATCAGTTTTCCGCCGACCAGTCAGAATTACGGCGCATCGGCGCCGGTCACCGTGACCCACCAAGGCGATAACTGCTGGACCACCTCTGTTGATTTCAATGCAGCGTTCCAGCAAAGGTGGAGTTACTGCATCGACAACGGCGTTATGACCGAGCACAAAAATGTCACGTCAACTGCCTGGGATCTTGGTGCGGCATCAATCACCAACGTCTCGGAGTTCACCTGCACCCCTCCAGGCGAAATCATCAAGGCCGGCGAACAGCGCGATCAGCTATCGACATATGTATGCGTGGGAACCAGCGACACCATCGCTGGAATCACGAACTCCGACGTCACCTTCCAATCGCTTGGCATCGCATCGCTTGAGGTCGAGTCAGCCCAAGTGCCCGTGTTCCACTATCGCGAGATCGATGCTCTCACTGGCCCCCAACGGGGAACCACGAGAATCGACTACTGGTATTCGGTACAAGACATGCTCTTAGTCCGCATGGAACGGCATATCGATCTGCGTACCGATTCACCAGTTGGTGACATCACCTACAAAGAAGATGGCGAATGGCAGTTGTCATCGCTTACGCCGGCACGATGAATTCACGGCCACGCAAGTGGACATGACTCGTCGTTGAGAAAGTCACCTTCCGACAATGAAGCATGATGTTCCTTCGTCGGTGAACCAGCCATCAGTTTGAACCGCGTTCCATCGCCGGTGTAGCGAACACTGATCGCACGTCGTCGCTGAGTCCGACTCAGATTTCCGCTGGCGGCATGGATCGTGCGGGCATGGTGAACGGTGAGATCGCCCGGAGTCGTGTCGAAACTGATGATGCGCGCTTCGCCGACCATTGTGTCGTAATCAGGAACCTCAGCACCTTCCGTATCGGGCATTGCTAAATCGGAAACAAACATGTTCGGCCGGTACTTGGTGTGGTCGAGGTGCGATCCAACGACAAAACGCACTGCTCCGGTTTCTGCGGTAACGACATCAAGGGGAACCCATGTTGTGCAGACCAGATCTCCATCGAGATGGAAATATGACATGTCCTGATGAAATCCGGTTTTTTCCTGCGTTCCTGGTTCTTTTACCAAAACGCTGTCTTCATACAGACGAACTTCGTCACTCCGAAGTATCGACGCAACGATTTCGGGAAGCGGCGAACGCAGCGCAAAGTCCCGGAATTCCTGCTGAAGAAGCCAGTGGTCGGTTCCCGCTTTGAAGTGCCCACGCGGCACTCCCGAAGCAACCACTAACTCATCAACGTTGCGAGTAGCTCCCGCTCCGTTTTCAAGCGCGTCGGCCATTTCTGAAAGATCAGTCGTGGCCGAACTAACAAGGGCTTCTTCAATCGGTTCCGCCATGGACTCAACGAGTTCGACAGGAAGGATCGAACGCAAACACACAACGCCATCACGCCAAAAGGTTGTGACTTCGTCCAGGGTCACCGAGCGAGTCGGAGGGATCCGTTCCATGCGCCCATCCTGCCTCAGCAGGATCGGACGCGCACCGGATTGTCAAGAGCCCGAGGCGATCAGATCGAAGCAACGCCGCCAGTTTCGGCTTCATTGAAGCTCATTGATCAGAAAAAGCCGGCGCAGGGCAGGACCCCTCGAGATGTTTCGGTTTATCGGCACACGGACTCGGGCATTTGCGGTCAATTCGGTAGAATCTTCCGGTGACTTCGTTGCGAAACACCTCCCCTCGAGTCGCGGCCGCCATTTTGGCTTTCGCCCTCATCGGGGGATGTTCCTCGACCTCCGGGAACGACTCGACTGGCCAACGGGGCGACAACCAGGGCAATGCGTTGGCGGAATGCCTGTCTGGTCAGACCATTCCCGCCGGCTCGACACTCAACATCTCAACCACTGTCGCCCCAATCACGTCGATCGTTGCAAATGTCGCCGGGGGACTCGCGCAGATCACAGGAATCGTCCCCGAGGGCACCAACTCACACACGTTCGAACCCTCGCCAAGTGTGGCCGCAACACTGGCCCATACCGATGTGATCTTTGCGAACGGACTCATCCTTGAGGAACCGACAAAGGAACTTGCCGCCACCAACCTCCCGAAATCGGCTGCCCTTTGTGAACTCGGAACGGCGGTGTTGCCTGTTGATGACTACATCTATGACTTCTCGTTTCCCAAGAATGGCGGCAAGCCGAACCCCCATCTCTGGACTGATCCGAAACTCGCCATCAAGTACGTCGCGCTCATCCGTGATGTGCTCGTGAAGATGGACCCATCAAATGCCGCGTCGTACACATCAAATGCGACCGCGTACACAAGCAAGCTCAATGAACTCGACGCTGCTATAACAACGGCGACCGCAACTCTGCCTGCTGAAGATCGCAGACTCCTCACCTACCACGACGCCTACGCCTACTTCGCCGCCGACTACGGATGGCAGATTCTTGGCGCTATTCAACCTTCCGATTTTGCCGAACCCACACCGCGCGAAGTTGGCGATCTAATCACCCAAGTGAAGAGTTCCAAGGTCAAAGCGATCTTCGGGTCCGAAGTCTTCCCGAGCGCGGTCCTCAAGCAGATCGGCCGCGAGACCGGGGTCACCTATGTCGACGTCCTTCGCGATGACGACCTTCTTGGTCAACCCGGAGATGCCAATCATTCTTTTCTGGGTCTCATGCAGTTTGACTACGTCACCATGATTGAAGCTCTCGGTGGCAACGCTGCGGCTATCGGCAATCTCAACATCACCGACGTCGCACCCGACAAAGCCAAGTACCCGCAGTGACTAATCTGATCGAGCTCAACGGAATCTCGCACTCATATGGCGGCCCGACCGTGCTCGAGCATGTCCACCTGACGATCGACGAGGGTTCGTTCCTCGGAGTCATTGGTCCATCCGGTTCGGGCAAGACCACGCTGTTGCGTCTGCTCCTCGGAAATCTCCGCCCCACCGAGGGCGTCGTACGACGTCGGGCCGATCTGCGGATCGCGTATGTTCCCCAGGTCGAAACGGTCAACTGGAACTTCCCCATCACGGTTAGCGAGGTCGTCCTGATGGCGGCCGCGGCCAAGTGGTACCGACCGCGTGCCACCGAGTCAGAGCGCAAACGCGTGGCTGAGTTACTCGAGCAACTCGGACTCGGCGGTTTCGAACACCGACACATTCGCGAACTCTCCGGCGGCCAGCAGCAGCGGGTGTTCCTCGCCCGCGCCCTTCATCGCGATCCCGAACTACTCGTTCTCGATGAACCAACCTCGGGTGTCGATGTGCGCACCCGTCATGAAGTTGTCCACCTGCTCACTGATCTTCATCGCAATGGCACGTCCGTCGTGCTCTCCACTCATGACATCAACGGTCTTGCCGCTCATCTCCCGTTAATCGCCTGCGTCAACCGCGAACTCATCGCCGTCGGGACTCCCGCCGAAGTTCTCACCTCGTCGGTTCTCGAACGCACCTACGGAGCACCCATGGAAGTCCTCGAACACGGGGGCATGCTCCTCGTAACCGACAGTCCGATGGGAATCGAATGACACTGTTCGAACCATTCCAGTTCGAGTTCTTCCGCAACGGATTCATGGTTGCCACACTCGCCGGAGCGATCTGCGGTCTCGTAGGCGTCTACGTCGTGTTGCGCAGCATGAGCTACATCGGCCACGGGCTCTCACATTCCATTTTCGGCGGCGCGGCGGCCAGCGCAGTTCTCGGCGTGAACTTCTACCTCGGCGCCGGAATGTGGGGTCTTCTCTCTGCACTCATGATCGGCCGGGTTGCTCGCCGCGGAAAGATCGGCGCCGACGCCGCCATTGGCGTGATCACGACTGCTTCGTTCGCGCTCGGTCTCGCACTCTCGAATGTTTTCGGACAGGCAAAGCGATCTATCGAGGCGGTCCTTTTCGGATCCATCCTCGGTGTCACGACGCTTGAGGTCATCGCCGTCGCATGTGTTGGCGTGCTCGCGGTTGCCATCATCGGCGCCTTCTACCGCAAGCTTCTTTTCGCAACGTTCGATCCGGAAGTTGCCGATGTCACCGGCGTCAACGTTGGCCGCATGGAAGCGCTGCTCATGCTCATGCTCGCCGTCACCATTCTCTTCACAATGAAGATCGTCGGCGTTCTGCTCATCAGCGCACTGCTCGTGACCCCAGCAGTTATCGCCCGCATGGTGACGAACTCCTTCGCCCGCATGCTCGTGATCGCCCCCCTCGTCGGAGCGGCCTGTGGGGCTGTCGGTATGGTCATCAGCTACCACGCCGACATTTCGTCGGGAGCTTCGATCATCCTGCTCGCCGCATTCGTTTTCATCGTCGTCTACACGGTTACTGGTGCCCGCGGCCGCGGCAACGCCGGCGGCATGATCCACTGATCACTCGGGATTAATCAGTTCCCACATCTGGCCATCGGCCGTATCGCGAACCTCGACTCCAGCTTCTGCGAGACCATCGCGAATCTGATCGGACAGGTCGTAGAGCTTCGCCAGACGAACCTCCGAACGAGCCAAAAGCGCAATCTCGACGAGCGGGCCCACTACCTCTCGCGGATCAGTGAGTCCGCCCTTGGACGCTTCGCCCAGTCGAACGATCATCGATCGCAACAGTGCTCGGGCTTTGTCCATCTCGTCGCTCTGAAGCGTGTCGGCGGACCAGCCGCGAATCGCATCATCGAGGTCGAGGGTGGCGGAAACCGCTCCGGCGGCATCGCGTTGATCCATCGAACGATCGAACTCGGCGCTGCAGCGATCTACGTCTGTCGCCAGCGAAGCTTCGATTTTTTTCGACGCAGTGGCCGCAACCGAATTTTCGGTGACGGCAGGCTCGGAGGACGGCACGCTTCGACCCGATGCTTTTGCTGAAGAACTCGTCGGGCCTTCTCGCAACACATCAATCGGCACGGTCTCGCCAGTCGGAATCTCCATCGAGACGCCGTTGCGACGAACGGTGACGACGCCGAGTCCCACAATCTTCGCTGTGTCCGCGTCGAGATCGAGGATCACACCCGTGTGTTCGTCGACACCGAGCACGAATGCGCCTTCGGGGAGAAGTGCCTCCATCATCTGCAGTCGTCGTTCTCCTAGATAACAGAACCGAGTGTCGTGATGGCCACCCTCGGTGTTGTTGTAATGCGGAATGACTGCAACAGGCAGACCGATCGGCGTCAACAGATCGAGACCCTCGAGCCAGTGCGGATCCGTTCCTGACTTGTAGATCTCGTAAACCGGTACCGTGCTGATCCCGAGTGTGAGTGCGGCCGCACTCGAGAATGTCACTGCCCCATCGGTCTGCAATTTTTCCGCGAGCAGTTCTGGGAGCGGTGTCCCGGCCCACTGCCGCAATGCATAAGTGGGACTACCCGGGCCGGCAAAGACGAATCGGGCCTGTCTGATCGCGTTGAATGCCACTTCGCGCTCAAATGTTGTCGCGGCAGCGACATCACAGAGGCCGGCAACATCCATGACGCGGTTGAGCGAAACCTTGAAGTACTCGACTGTTTTTGCCGAGAGTTCGTCGGCGTTCTCCTGAAAGCCGAATGGCGTGTCGAGAAAGATGGACGGAACGGGCGCACCAGCGACGGACGATGACGCCGAGAGTTGCTCAAACACCTCGCGATGAGGCTTCACCATTGTGGGCGATGTCTCACCGCTTCCCATGATCGAAAGTAAACGGGTCACTCGGGTACAGCCTCCTCGGCAAATTGCACAAGCACTTCGGCCAATCGGACCGGATGCTGTGCATGAATATCGTGATGGGCCGGCGCGAACCAGTGCGTCCGGCCATTCGGAAGAAGTTCGAGCGCCATGTCCACAGCGACTCGCTTATCGGCGGTCCAGGCAACGTCGCCGCTATCGGCCGGCACTAGCAATGTAGGCACGGTGATGAGTGCATACCGCGTTGACGGTTGATGGCCATAGAGCGCCTCGAGAATCGCGAGGTGCCGATCGAGTGTCAGCCAAGGAGCGATCGTGCCGTCGGATCGGATCTCAAAATTCGCCATCGCGCCCACAATGCCGGTTTCGGGCCAATCGGTGTTGCCTTCACGCATCCAGCGCTCCATCGATGTTGCCGGCGTTCCGACAAGATGCGGCGGCGTCAGCATCTCCTTGCATGCGTCCCAGTCGTCGAACTGACTGGCCAGTTCGATGAACCCGCCATCAACGGCAACCACTGCGCCCGGGATGTCCGGATGAGTCGCAGCAAGTTCGAGAACGACGTTTCCGCCCCACGACTGACCGACGATTACCGGCCGTTGAAATCCAAGTTCACTGATCAGGACAACAAGATCGTTCACGATCGTTGTGAAGTCGTAGCCATCGTCGGGTTTGCCCGATTGACCGTGTCCGCGCTGATCGATCCACACGACCGGATGACCAGCCGCGGCTAGTTCTGCCGCAACTCCGTCCCACATGCGCGCATTCGAGGCCAGACCATGAACCAATACGAAAGGTGTTCCCGTCTGATCAAGACCGCTGGCCAGCGCCCGCAACTCCACGCCGGGTGCAACCGTTATCCGAAGTTCTTCGGTAGTCATTTCTTCTCCCGTCCGGCATCGGCAATCGACTCACACAAGCCGATGGTCGACAACACATCGGCACTTGACCGCGACCACGATGTCGAACCGCGGACAGCGTCGACAAAAGCGCCGATCATGAGCGCGTAACAATTCGCTCCTTCGATCCGATGCTCCTCGAAACTCCCGTCCGAGCGCGTGATCGCCAAAATCGAACCGTCAGTACCCGGGGTGAACGGACGATCGACCCGAAGCGATCCGGCGGTTCCGTCGATCTGGAGCGCCTGATTCTCCGGGAGTTCGAATGACGTCAACACCGAGGCAGTGATTCCTGAGGAATTGCGCAGCCACGCCGAAGTGGTCAGATCGATTCCCGTATCGGCTGTAGTGATCTGCGCTTCGATCCCAAGTTGCCCAGAACCGAGAATCCGTTGGACTGGGTCGAGGCAGTAAATACCGACATCGAGAAGAGCCCCGCCACCCTGCTCGGTGAGCCAGCGGTAGTTGATTTCCGTCCCGGCCTCGGGGAGAGCGAGCGGAAAGGTGAACTGTGAAGCCACGTGGCGGATCTCGCCGAGATCCCCATTGTCAATGAGCGCCGCGAGCGCGATGGAAAGCGGATGGAACGGCGTCATGTACGCCTCGGCAAGCAGGACACCGGCAGCATCACAGGCGTCGAACATCCGGCGAGCGTCACTCGATGAGATTGCCAGCGGCTTTTCGCACAAAACATGCTTGCCCGCCTCTGCCGCTCGTTCCACCCACTCGAGGTGGTCGCCGTTGGCGAGGGCTATGTACACCGCATCGACATCGGGATCAGACAGCACATCCGGATAGCCGATTGGTCCTGAGCGCGCTCCGCTCGCGCCGAGAATCGCGTTCGGGCATTCGTTGATCGCGGGGATGACCGCTGCGTTCGCGATCCAGGAGTTAGCTCCGAGGATCCCGATAGTCAGTGGTTCACCCACAGGTGAGTTCCACGCCACCGTCGGCACCCGATGCATGCGCAGCTTCGAGAACGGCAACAACATCGCGTGATTCTTCCGGGGGAACCGGAACCGCTTCGCCGAGCAGAAGGTGATCGGCCAGCGCCTGATGGAACGGCCAGCCCACCCGAGCAACCGGCGGCAACACAATGTCGACAGTTCCGTAACCGGGTTCATAGCGACTCAACCGGAGATCGGATGCAACCTCGGCATGGTGCCATTCATGGGCAACATGTCCGCGACCATCCACGAGTTGATCGATTGTCACCGGCGCGTATTCCGCCGCAGCGGTGCC
This sequence comes from Actinomycetota bacterium, assembly GCA_026393455.1. Lineage (GTDB taxonomy): Bacteria > Actinomycetota > Acidimicrobiia > Acidimicrobiales > Acidimicrobilacustridaceae > Acidimicrobilacustris. Next base: position 2,713 of record JAPLAE010000043.1, on the reverse strand, counting down.
CGACGTGCCCTGCACATAGAACTTGGGCTTACGGATTCCGGCAACATCGCTCTGGATGAACCGCGCTTCGCGCCCGTCGTCCCATCGCATGTGCACGTCAATCTGATCGGCATTCGTTACGTCGCGCCAGACACGCTTATGCGAAATCGCTCGCACGCGTTGCGGTCGGCTTCCGAAGATCCGAAGGATCCAGTCGATGTGATGCGATCCCCAGTCGTAGACCGCGCCACCAGAGAATGTCTCGTCACTGTGCCACCAGCGACAGGGGTGTTCGAAGGAACCGACGAATGTCTCCATATTGAAGACGTCACCAAGAAGTCCCGTGTCGATTGCACGACGAAGAGCGAGAAAGTCACCATCCCAGCGCCGGTTCTGATGAACCGTGATTGTCTTACCGACTTCCGCAGAAACGGCAAGCAACTCCTCGGCATCGGCGACGGTGAGGCACATCGGCTTCTCCACGACAACATGCTTACCGGCCCGCAGGAGTTCAAGAGCGATCGACGCGTGGAACACCGGCGGTGTGGCGACGATGACGACATCGACATCGTCAGCCTTGCTCAACGAGGCGAGATCCAGGTGACCTTGCACGGTTGGAAAGTCGACTATCGCGGCTAGGCGGCGTTCGTCGTTCGAATCGCAGACGCCGACGAATGCGAGTCCTTCGGTTTCCGTTGCCGCGAGACCATGGGTGTACCCCATGCCACCAAATGGCCCGTAACCGACGATGCCAACGCCGATTGTGTGAGCAGTCGCGGAACCACCGGCCGCCAGCCGATCGAGATAGCGCCCAATCTCGGGTGCCGTTGCCAAACGTTCCGGCGCGATCGCGCACACCAGAACTCGGCCGCCGGAGGTCCGACATTCAATAATTGAAGGAACATCGTTGAAGTGAATGCTCGTGGTAGCCACGATCGTCGCGAGCGTTGGGTCCGTCACCACGAGCGTTTCGAACGCGCCGACGACTGGGGTCTCGCGTCGTAGACGAGCCGCTTCGGGCCTCGCAGCGTCCGGTCGGACGAACCACTCGCCGATCGGGAGAATTTCACCCGCTTCGAGACCCAGACCAGCCAGTTCTTGGGCATTCAGATTGGAAGCGAGAGTAATTTTTGCTGGAGAAGACACGGGTAAAGGTTAGTAGAAGGCTTTGTCTACTCCCCGTTCGGGATCACATGTCTGGAATCGGGTCAGGCGATGAACTCGCGAAGCGCCTCGACATCGGCCGCCGCTTGACGTTTGGCCATTGCAATTGCATCAGGAACCGCTTTCGGATCCATCAATTTCATGAGATCCATCGACTCGGGGCTGCGCAAGAAAACTTTGGTGCCTGACGCCTTAAGAGCGTCCACTTCCGCCGCGAACCCTCCCGGTGATTGCGTCATAGCTCCAACCGGCTTCGGGGTGGGATCAGAAAGACTCAACACCACCACGCGATCACACCCAGCGAGGAGATCGAGGTGCGTTCCGGAACCGCTGACGCCACCGTCCATGCACCGACGGTCGCCGATCGGCTGCGGGCTAAAGATGCCAGGGACTGCACTACTCGCGGCAACCGCTCGGTCGATGCCTACGCCGGAGTCGCGAGTGACAACACATCGCTCGCCTGTGAGTGTGTCAACGCATGTGATGTGCAACGAATCCGACGGCCACTTCCGCGACAAAAGCATCATCGAAACATTGCGGGCCATCGTGTTTGCCGATGGTGTCGCTGCAACGAGTGCTTCGTGGCCAATCTCGCGAATTAGATCGGGATCCGCGCTTTGCGCTGCAACAAAAGCATTGAGCGCTCGCAGTTGGCTCGGCTTGAACGAACTTGCGGGTGCCAACAGAGCAATCAGTGCAGGGACCTTTGCCAGAAATGCCAACTCGCGCTCAAAGCGGCCAATGTGACCGCCTTCAAGAATGGATGCAACCAAAGAGCCGGCGGATGTTCCGACAACCCGTCCCGCTCCCTTCAGATCGACACCGCGCTTGGCCAACTGCTCGACATAGGTCGCCTGCCAAGCGACAAAGAAAACTCCGCCGCCACCAAGAGACAGCCCCAGGTGAACGCCGTCGCCGGCACGTGCCGCGAAATCGATAGGGCGAGCCAAGCCATCAGAGTTCATTCCCAAATCCTACCGAACGACTCAATCTGTCCGCTCTTAGCGCACGAGAGCAATTGTCCCGCTCGTAGCTAATACCAGCAACAACACACAGCCCAGCAGCGCAAAGCGGGTATCGCGCACTCGCGTCCAGTCGACTACCAGCCAACCAACGCGCACTACTGGAGCAGCGATCAACAGCATGATGCAAGCGGTTCCGCTGACCCGACCAATGGTTCCTGGGATAAACGCCCCACCGACAGCACACGCAAACGTTGCAACAAGTGCGACCTGCATAATGCGTGAAAGGGCCTTGAAACTGTTCATCGGCGCACGATCAGCAGCACGCCAATAACGGCAAGGATGGCAGAAAGACCGCGACGCACAAGCGGCGGCGGAAGTACATGCTGGAGCCGGACACCAACAGTTCCACCGATTAATCCGGCAGCGGCGACGAGCGCTGCATCGGAAATGACAATGCGACCTTGAGATTCATAAACCAATAACCCCACCGCTGCTGTGACACCAACAGTGAAAGTCGATGTCGCTGCCGCAACTTTTACAGGGACATGCATGATCTCTGACGCGGTTGGAGTTTTGACCCATCCGCCGCCAACGCCTGACAGACC
>JAPLAE010000069.1 GCA_026393455.1 Actinomycetota bacterium | reverse complement strand
TCGTAGAGTTGTGGCATGGATTTCTCCGTCTTCGCCTACTCCGCTCTGGCAATTGCCGTCGTCATGTTCACCACATGGTTGGTGAGTCTGCCGCTTCGAAACGCGTCAATCGTCGACCCCGTATGGTCACTCGGTTTCGTTGTCGTGGGTTGGGTGTCGTTCGCCGCAATGCATCAACACGTCGACGCAGTTCGTACTGGCTTTCTTCTCGCGTTCGTCACTATCTGGGGACTTCGCCTTTCGTTGCATCTTTTCATTCGCAACGTTGGTCACGGTGAGGACTACCGCTACAAGGCCATGCGCAAGAAGCACGGCGCCAAGTTTTGGCTTGTGAGTCTTGGCACGGTGTATTTGCTTCAGGGAATCCTCATGTGGATCGTCTCGCTTCCGCTGCAGTTCGGCATCGGCACGTCAACAAAGACGTCTTGGTGGGTGCTGCCTCTCGTACTTGGAGCCATCGTGTGGCTCGTTGGTTTCGCATTCGAATCAATCGGCGACGCGCAGCTTCGTGCGTTCAAGGCCGACCCCGCGTCGGCGGGTCAGGTCATGGACCGCGGTTTGTGGCGCTACACCCGTCATCCCAATTACTTCGGTGATGCCAGTGTTTGGTGCGGAATCTTCCTCGTGTCGCTGGGCGCCGGAGGTTGGGCCTGGCTCGGGGTCATTGGCCCCGTAGTGATGACGACGCTCTTGCGCCGAGTCTCGGGTGTGACCCTTCTTGAGAAGTCGCTGGTGAAGCGTCGCCCCGGATACGAGGACTATGTGCGCCGCACGAGCCCATTCCTTCCGCGCCCGCCCCGAAACTGACGAATTCGTGGCCCAGCGAGACCGGGATCACCACTAGCCTCATCCTTCAATCGCCGGTCGGGGAGTGATGATTTGTGAGCAAAGTGCGTCGCTACGAGGTCACTGCTGCTGGTGATTTCGCTTCGGTGCTCGCTGTGCTCACCGACCATGTCGGCTTGCAGCTGGTATCGCTCGAGGAAGTTGAGCGGAGTTGGCTCGATACCGCCGCGGGAACCCTTGCTCAGACAGACACCACTCTTGAGTTCCGCACTCCAAAGGGAGAGGGAACCGCTTCGTTGACCTGGGCTACCGATGGCCGGGTTCTCGTTCATGACAGTTGCGTAGCGGCGTCTGCACCCGTTGAAGCCGGTGAGCTTCCTGAGTCAGCGGCCTTCGCCCGGCTGGCGCGATTGATCGAGGGTGAATCACTCGTGCTCGGTCCAACCGTGCATTCGCAGATCGCCGTACTCGCTTGTTTGGACGATGAGGACAAGACCACCGCACGTTTGGTTTTTGATCGGTCTGAAACGCTCGAAGGCATCGCGTTGCCGATGTTGCTCGAAGTTGTGCCGTTGCGTGGTTACGACTCTGAAGCCGCAGCAATCGAGAAACTCGTACGCCGCAGTGTTGCCCTTTCTGAATCGGCGACACCGATGAAAGCGCGGGTTGGGAATGCGACAGGAACACCTGCGAATTCGTCAGGGCTCTCGTCGGAAATGTCGGCGGCAAGCGCATGGCGCGTTGTGTTGCAACAACTCACGAAGTCGATCACCGATTCGTTCTCTGGTGTCCTGAGCGGCCACCACCCCGAAGACCTTCATGCGTTTCGTGTGGCAGTGCGCCGGATTCGCACGCTTTTGCAAGATGGTGGAGACGTCATTGATCCTGAGTCACGCGATCGTTTCCGCCACGAATACCGTTGGCTCGGCGACGTCACCACGCCAACTCGTGATGCCGATGTCCACCTTCTCGAATTTCCCGAACTTGCGGCGTTGTTGCCACAAGCGCAGCGTGATGATCTCGCCCCGTTCAATGAAATTCTGATTCGTCACCGCAACGAGTGTCAGTCAGCGATGGTGACCGAGCTTCGTTCCATTCGCCGGGCTGAATTTGGCAGCGCCTGGCTCGAATTTCTTTCCAATGAAGACGCGTGGACTGGTTGCGGAGAACTTTCCGACGAGCCCGTGCTGAAAGTTGTCATTCGTCGGGTCGAGAAGGCCCATCGCGAATTGGTAAAGAACGGCGGCAAGATCACCAAAAAGTCTCCGGCGATTTCTCTTCATGAACTGCGCAAGGAAGGAAAGCGCCTTCGCTATCTTCTCGAATGCTTTGGCCCGCTTTTTGATCAGGAAGCGCTGGCCACGATTTTGCGCCCGTTGCGAGATTTGCAAGATGTACTCGGTGAGTTTCAAGACACCGAAGTGCAGGGAAAAGCGTTGCTCGAACTCGCTGATGAATTAGCAACGACCGACGATCACTCTGCGTTACTAGCAATCGGTGGCGTGGTCGAACAACTTGCAATGCGTGGATCAACCGCACGAAATGAATTCTCGAAAGTCTTTGGTCGCTTTGATGATCGCAAAGTGCAACGAGCAATGAATCGACTTGAAGTCACGAAGTCCTCTGGGAAGAAGAAGCGATGAAAGTTCTCGCCACCTACAACATCAAGGGCGGTGTGGGAAAGACCGCAACCGCGGTGAACCTGGCTCACGTCGCAGCGGCAGAAGGAAATCGAGTCCTTGTTTGGGACCTTGACCCTCAGGGCGCAGCCACGTTTTATTTCCGGGTGAAACCGAAGGTGAAGGGTGGCGGAAAAGCCATCGTTCGCGGTTCCATTGAACTCGGCGATGCCATCAAGGCCACCGATTTCGACAACCTCGATCTGGTTCCTGCGGATTTCTCGTATCGCCACCTCGACCTGTGGCTCGACGATGCCAAGAAGCCACTGGCTCGAATCCGTCGAGCACTGCTCCAGGTATCTCACGAGTACGACTACATCTTTCTTGATTGTCCGCCCAGCATCTCGCTCACATCCGAGAGCGTGTTCCGGGCCGCCGACGCGTTGTTGGTTCCCACAATCCCCACCACGCTTTCGTTGCGCACCTATGAACAACTCGATCGCTTTGTCGAAGAGAATCCCGACATGGTGCGCGAACTCAAAATTCTTGGGTTCTTCTCGATGGTCGATCGCCATAAGCGTCTGCACCGACGGTTTATGACCGAACTGCGCACCGCGCATCCAGAAATGCTCGAGGGAACTATCCCGAACTCGACCGACATCGAGCGCATGGGCGTTCATCGCGAGCCAATCGGGTCTTACGGAAAGGGCAGTCGCGCTGCTCGTTCGTATGAGTCACTTTGGTCTGAGATCCAGACTCGACTCTGAGCGCGAGTCGTTCTATCGAAATGGCTGACGGAAGGTTTGCTCCAAGTCCAACGGCGCCATTGCATCTCGGCAATCTTCGTACGGCTTTCATTGCGTGGCTCGCTGCTCGATCGAGCGGCTCGCGGTTTCTCTATCGAAGTGACGACATGGACCAGGTTGCATGTCGCTCTGAACATGAACTCTCAGCGCTTCGCGATCTGCAAGCCCTTGGGCTTGATCACGATGGTGAGGTTGTTCGTCAGTCGGAACGAGCGGAGTTGTATCGGGACGCAATCGATCGTTTGATTGCTAACGATCTGACCTATCCGTGTTATTGCACCCGACGTGAGGTGCTGGCGGAAGCATCGGAATCCATTGCCGCTCCGCATGGAGCGCGACCAACGGGCGCGTATGCGGGGACCTGCAGAACGCTTGATCGAGCCGGTCGGCAAGAACGTGAGACTTCTGGACGGGCGCCTTCGTTGCGACTCAGGTCCGAAGGTTCGGTTGTGTCTTTCACCGATCGCCTTGCTGGCATCTACGAAGGCGAGATCGATGACTTTGTCATTCGTCGTGCCGATGGAACGCCCGCGTACAACCTGGCAGTGGTCATTGACGATGCCGAACAAGGAATTGGCGAAGTCGTGCGCGGCGATGATCTTCTGGAAACCACGCCCCGACAGATCCATCTCGCTCGACTGATGGGCGTGAATATTCCCGGCTATCTCCATGTTCCTTTAGTTTTGGGTCCCGATGGTGAACGACTGGCGAAGCGTCACGGGGCAGTGACGCTTGATGATCAACGCGCAATGGGAAGAACCCCTACCGAGATTCGCTCGGTGTTTGCTCATTCACTGGGGCTGTGTGAACAAAACGAACAGCCGTCTCTTGACGAACTCATTAAACGGTTTGATGTCGCTCGACTTCCACGAGAGGTGTGGGTCCTTCCCGATGACATGGCCAGTAGCGTCGGGCCGTGACCGTTCTTGTTGATGCCGCCATTTGGCCGTTTGAAGGACGAAAGTGGGCGCATCTCGTGAGCGACACGAGCTTTGAGGAGCTCCATGCGTTTGCGGAACGTCTTGGTATTCCTCGGCGTGCGTTTCAGGGCGATCATTACGACGTTCCCACCGAGTATCGGGAGCGAGCGATCGAACTGGGCGCGCAACCAGTCGCATCTCGAGAACTCGTGCGTCGATTGCGTGCAGCGGGTTTACGACGCGTGCGGTCGGCCACCGAACTGCACACTTCTGCCTAGCATCGGGTGATGGCCAAGTTCCTGAGCTGATTGCTCTCAGCCAGCAGCGATGTCGTCTGCTATCGCTTTGGCCTCGCTTGGGCTGATGCCGGCTCGACCCACGAGATAACACGTGAGCGGAGCCGCAAGACGTTCAGAAGTATGTGCCGCAACGCTGGCGAGGTCGAGCAGCGCGTCGATGTCGGCCTGAGGTAGTGGCTCGAGGCCGAGTCGGGTGGCGAAGGTTGAAATCCATTCCTGTGCATCCATATGTCGCAGCGTAGATCGGGCGGACTCGTAGGCTCGTGGCTATGGCTGACGACGGTGCGCTGCGAGTAACCGCATCAGTGGTGATCCCGGCCAATGAACTGTCGTGGTCGTTCGGGCCAAGTGGCGGGCCGGGTGGTCAGCATGCCAACCGGGCGCACACTCGAGCCGAAGTCCGTTTCGATGTTGAAGCATCGGGTTCGCTTTCGCAGTATCAGCGCCAGCGGATCATCGATCGCCTGGGTGCTGTGGTGACCGTGTCGGCCGATGACGAGCGCTCACAGTTGCGAAATCGCCGGCTTGCTCTCGACCGGCTTCGTCAAAAGTTGGCCGGCGCGCTTCGAGTGGAAACGCCACGTCGCCCGACACGACCCGGTCGAGGCGCAGTCGAGCGACGACTCGAGGCCAAGCGGCAACAGGCGGCTCGAAAGAGAAACCGTCGGGGTGGCTTCGACGATTAGTGGTTCGTAGACCCTGTTGTGATCAGGTCGACGGCCAATGTGTTGAATCATTAGCCTCGCCGAATGCGCTTCGGATTTAAGACCTCACCTCAACACACCACTTGGCAAGCGATGCTCGACGTGTGGCAAGCCGCCGACGACATCGAACTTTTTGAGTCGGGGTGGAACTTCGATCACTTCTATCCGATTCATTCAGACAACTCTCATGGCCCGTGCCTCGAAGGTTGGTCGACGCTTACTGCTCTGGCGCAGGCCACCAAGCGCATTCGAGTCGGCGTGTTGGTAACTGGACTTCCGTATCGCCATCCCGCAGTCATGGCGAATATCGCTGCAACTGTCGATGTCATTTCGAATGGTCGTCTTGAACTTGGTCTTGGTGCCGGTTGGAACGATGAAGAAGCCGATGCCTACGGAATCAGTCTTGGTTCAACTCTCACCG
>JAPLAE010000056.1 GCA_026393455.1 Actinomycetota bacterium | reverse complement strand
TTCATATCAGGCACATTGTCCTTTGCGAACGTCGCCACCGCGAACCAAGCAGTACTGACGAACGTCACATCTGGGAGCACGGAGAATGGTGAAGCAAGCGCCGCCGACACTCGACCAAGGCCCGCACCAAAACGGGCACGTCCCGGTGAACGGCGATGACCACGGTGCCAATGGCACTTCCCATGCCAATGCAGTGGCGAACGGTGATCACGGTACCCATCAGCCTTCACGAGGGCTCAGGGGCATCGCCGAGGATGCAATCCTTCATCCGCATTCGCCGGCCTACAACGTCACCCTCAAGGTCGTCCTGGTTGCAATCCTTACCAGCATTGTCATCCTTGCGCTTGAGACCATCCATCCGCTCAACGAGGATCACCACGAAATCTTCCATGGCGTCGACATGGTGCTTCTCACCGTGTTCACCGCCGAGTACCTGTTGAACATCTGGGTCGCACCGAACCGGCGAGCCTACGTGCTGTCACTGTGGGGAATCGTTGACTTTCTGGCGATTGCCCCGGCTTACGTCGAATTGGCGTTCGGCGGTGTCGAAAGCCTGATCTTCCTTCGTCAGTTGCGGATCCTGCGCGTCATGCGGATGCTCAAGCTCCTGAAGCTCGCCGCCGAACAGGCGGCCGAGTCCGCGGCCCAGGCGACCGAGAAGAAGTCCACCTTCCTCATGGACATCCAGATTTACATGATCTGCTTGTTCACCGTCCTCACGATCAGTTCGTCCCTCCTCTACCAGTTCGAGGGCGTCGGTCCGACCGTCCCGGAACTGACCGGCGATGCCTTGACCGAACTGTCCAAGGGCGAGGAGGCAGGCACTCCGCCCGAGTGGGCGAATGACCCGATGATCAAGCTCTATGCAGAGCGGGCCGAAAAGGGGTGGAGCAACCCGGTCTATACCTACACCAGCGTGCCCAAGGCCTACTGGTGGTCGATTGTCACGCTCACGACCACTGGGTATGGCGACATGTTTCCCGTCACGCTGGCCGGACGGATTGTCGCCGGTTGCACCATGCTCGCCGGATTGGCGCTGTTCTCGCTCTTGACAAGTGTTGTGGGGCGGGCACTCATGACATCACTCTTTGGCAAGGGGGATGACGAAGAAGGTGTCGGTTCCAAGATCGTTGTTATCGGCGGTGGACGCCTCCCTCACGGGGTGGACATTGTGGCGCTCGTCGCTACTGCGGGCTCAGGTCCTGCGGATCTCGGGGTCACAGCCGTCCCCGGCGCCAATCCGGCACGTGACCGCAGTTCGTTGGAAGCCGCTTTCTTCGACTCAGACCTGAAACTGTCGGACATTGCCGCATCCGCCAGCCACGTCGCCGAGAGCATGGTTTTGGCGGCGTCAGCCGGGGCGCTCGACCACAACGATGCAGTCAAGCGCGAGAATCCAGGCGCGCTCGACAAGTTCATCTACGAAGCATTTGCCGACCATTCCTCGAAACTGTTCATGCCGATGCAACAGTTCCTTACGAGTTTGATCTTCGCATCGGTTGTCCTCGTCGTCGCCGACTCGATTCACGAGGTCCACGAGGAATATCACACTTGGTTCGAGTGGATTGAGCGGATCATCGTCTTCTGCTTCACCTTCGAGTTCCTCGCAAGCTAC
>JAPLAE010000014.1 GCA_026393455.1 Actinomycetota bacterium | reverse complement strand
GCCGTCGAGGCCGCGGACCATGACGTCGTGGTACACGCCGATGAGTTCACTCACCGTTCCGTCCTCACGCCACTGAAGTTCGCGGATCTGCCAGCGCGCGGTTGCGTTTTCGCCGTCGACATATGAAATGGTGCCATTAAGGACTTCTTGCACGCATTGATGAAAAGAGGGGCGGATCTTTTCGAAGGTTGCGGTGATTGCGGCGCGACCTTCGATGATTCCGTCGCCGGGAATGAGCCAACGAGCGTCTTCGGTCCATGTGTTCGCGAATTCGGCGATGTCAACACGCAGTACTGCATCGCAATAGCGGCCAACAAGGTTGTGAACGTCAGCGTCGATGCCCATGGCGCGACCGTAGGTCAGTAGCGATCGTCGTCGTCGGGGGGATCGCCGAGAACGATGTCGAAGCGCTCGTTGCAGTCGGGGCATCGGTATGCCACCACATCGCCAGACTCCCAACCCTCTTCGGGTGGGTAGGACAAGGGGTGAAGGGTGCCTCCGCAGTCGACGCAGGTCATTCCGAGTTCGGCTTCCATGATCACAGGGTACGGTCGCCGTCATGAGGGTTGTGGCCGGTGAAGCTGGAGGACGTCGATTGATCGCTCCGGAAGGGAGCGATACCCGTCCCACCCTTGATCGGGTGCGTGAGGCCATGTTCAATTCACTCGTCAGTCTTGGCGCGGTCGATGGCGCAAAGGCACTCGACCTCTATGCGGGTTCAGGGGCCCTCGGGATCGAAGCCTTGTCGCGAGGTGCTCTTTCTTGTGTGTTTGTTGATAACGGACGAAATGCACGGAAGGCGATCGCGACCAACCTTGTGACAACCGGTTTCGTCGACCAGTCAATTTTGGCGCCTCAAGATGCAGTGACTTGGCTTCGTCAAGCGTCCACGTCTGCAGGTTTAGAACATTCGCGATTTGATCTCGTTCTTATCGATCCGCCCTATGCCGCCGAAGATGATCTCTGGTCAGAAGTCCTCAGCTTTGTTGGCATCATTGCTGCGGGAGGAGTCGTTGTTGCCGAATCGGCGCGCCCGATCGCAGTTCCAAAAGGGTGGGATGCACAAAGGGAGAAGAGATACGGGGGTACGCTCGTAAGCGTCCTACTGCCCCCCGACAGTCCGGAGTCTCCGTGACCCGAGTGCTTTACCCGGGATCGTTCGACCCGATCCATAACGGTCACCTTGAGATCATCGCGACTGCGTCGCGTCTCTTTGACGAAGTCATCGTCGCCGCCATGCGCAATCCGCAAAAGGGCGAGCCTCTGTTCTCTCTCGAAGAACGGCGCGAGATGCTCGAGGAATCAGTCGCTCCTCTTGGCAACGTGAAGGTCACGATGTTCGCATCACTTGTTGTTGACCTTGCCAAAGAGATGGATGCCGATTTCATCGTGAAGGGTCTTCGTGCGGTTTCGGATTTCGAGAGCGAACTCCAGATGGCACAGATGAATCACAAGGTTTCCGGAGTGGACACGTTGTTCATTCCATCGGCCTCAGGGAATTCGTTCCTTGCGTCCAAGTTGTTGCGAGAGATCACCCGCTTCGGTGGCGACGTGACGGCCATGGTGCCGCCCGCCGTGGCCAAACGACTTCAGGAGAAGTACCGATCGTGAGCCACTACGACAACCCCACATTCGACGATCACGATATTGAGATCGATCTCACTCCGCCCTCGGTGGGTGCCCAGTATCACCCTGCCGAGACCGAGGACCTGCTGCTGACGCTGCGCGACATGATTGAGAACGCGCGCGATGTTCCATTGTCCGCATCGTCAATGATCTCGAAAGACGAAGTACTCGGGCTTGTTGATGAAGCGCTCGAGTCGCTCCCAGAAGAACTTCGTGCAGCGCGCTGGCTGCTCAAAGAACGTGAAGAATTCCTCGCCAGGACTCGTCACGAGGCCGATGACCTCATTGAACAAGCTCGCACCCGCGCAGAGCGAATGGTGCAACGCACAGAGGTCGTAAAGGCTGCAGAACAAAGGGCTTATGACATCGTTGATGCCGCTCAGGCCGATGCCCGTCGGCTTCGTCACGAGGTCGAAGATTTCTGCGATCAGAAACTCGCCAGTTTCGAAATCGTGTTGGAACGCACTCAGAAACTTGTTGGTGCTGGTCGGGCCAAGTTGCAGGGAACCAATCTCCTCGCCGAGGCTGCAGCGGCAGCGGAACATGGTGTCGAAGGACCTCCTTTGGGTTACGACGATGGCACTGGCATGTCTGGTGACTTCAGTGCGCCGCCGACGCCATCTTCGGTCTACGACGAACTGTCTCAACTCGACGGTGCACCTGCGCTGTACGACGAAGAGGGCATGGTCAACGCCGAAGCTGACTCGTGGGATGAAGGGTCGCTTCCCTTCGACGATGAGTATGAAGAACGTCCGCGTCTCACCGTTGTCGACGATCGTTATTCGGACCTTCCCCCTCCGCCGTCCTCAAATCATCCGACCCAAACGATCCGCGATGCCGCCGCGAATTTCTTTGATCAGGATCTCTCGTAGTCGATGACCTTTCGGCCACTGGTGGTCGGCATCGCCGATCTCCGTCGAAATCCAGGAACTCGGCGTCAGTTCTCTGAGTCAGTCGCGCTTTCGGGACTGGCAATCTCGTCGGCCGCGGTTCCTGAGGGCGCGTCAATCGATGTTGATCTTGAGCTTGAGTCGCTGAGCAATGGCCTTGTGGCCACGGGCACCATCACGACCCCATGGGAGGGGGAGTGCCGGCGTTGCTTACAGCCAGTGCAAAGCCGTTCGGTGGCCAAGGTGCGTGAAATTTTTGAACCTCGACCGGTCGAGGGCGAGACCTATGCGATGGCTGATGACATGGTGAATCTGGAGCCGATGGTGCGCGATGCAGTTCTCTTGGCCCTGCCCTTGGCGCCTTTGTGCGACGAGGAATGTCGCGGTCCAGCCCCTGAAACGTTCCCCACCGGCAGTGGGATTGAGGTCGAGGAAACCGAGGGCGACACTGGCCCCGGACCTCTCTCGGACCCCCGCTGGGCGGCCCTCGCAGATCTGGACTTCGAGCCAGACGAGTCCGGCGAGTAGAGTCCTCCGTCTGCCCGGGGCACCCCCCGGTCCCGCGAGCGGCTCTGTGTGCCGCCCCCCGAATCAGGAACGACCATGGCCGTACCCAAGAAGAAGACCTCGAAGTCCAAGAGCCGTAGCCGTCGTGCCTCAGCGTGGCGCATCGCCACCCCGGCCCGCAGCACCTGCCCGCGTTGTGGCGCCGTGAAGCGTCCGCACGTTGTGTGCGGAAACTGCGGTTGGTACAACGGCCGCCAGGCTCTCAACGTCGACTGATCTCGAGGGGTCTTCATGCTTCCCATCGCTGTTGATGCCATGGGGGGCGACAACGCTCCCAGTGCAATCGTCGCTGGCGCGCGCCGCGCCGTCGACGAACTTGGTATTCCCGTTGTCTTGGTCGGACGCGCTGCTGAACTTGGCGATACCGGCGGTTTAGAAGTCATCGAAGCATCTGAAGTCATCGCAATGGATGCCGATGCCGGATCAAGTGTCCGAAAAATGAAGGACTCGTCACTTGTGCGTGCTGCTGAAGCAGTTCGCGATGGCAGAGCTTCAGCGATGGTGAGCGCGGGCAATACCGGAGCCACGATGGCGAGCGCTT
>JAPLAE010000096.1 GCA_026393455.1 Actinomycetota bacterium | reverse complement strand
CCCATCACGGTTTCCTACAACCTCTCTGGCGTGAAGAGCATCAACCTTTCTGCGACCACGTTGGCGAAGATCTTCATGGGCAAGGTCACAACATGGAACGATCCGGCAATCGCCGCTGACAATTCCGGTGTGACTCTTCCGAGCACCAAGGAACTTCTCGAAGTTCCTTTTGGCTGCTGATCCGACTGACTTCACCATCGCCGCTGGCGACACCGTTGCATGGCCGGCCGCTCAGGCTGGCAAGGGCAACGCTGGTGTGGCTCAGATCATCAAGGACACCCCCGGAGCAATTGGCTACGTCGATCTTTCCGACGCTAAGGCAACTGGCTTGTCATTCGCCTCAATCAAGAACAAGGACGGCAAGTTCGTCGCTCCTACTCTTGAGGGCGCAACGGCGGCACTTGCCAACGCGACCATGAAGGATGATCTGACTTACTCAGCGCTCAATACCGCTGGGGCAGAGGCTTACCCGATTACTGCTGGTACCTACGTCCTCGTCTACGTGACGCCGGCGTCGAATGCCTCGGCGATCAAGGGCTGGCTCACCTATCTCCTGACCGATGGCCAGAAACTCGCCAAGGATGTCGATTTCGCACCGCTCCCCACCGCACTCCGTGACAAGGCGCTGGCGCAGATCACCCAGATCCAGGGCTAGAACGTCCCCGTGACCCTGCTTCTGCAAGACGATGGCGTCGCCCCCCATGGAGGGGGCGACGTTTCGTCGTTGCTTGAACCAACGTCAGGTCGGCGAGGCGATTCAGCATTCAAGGCTGTCGCTCTCATCGCTGGTCTGGCGGTTTTGGCGATTTTGGGACTCATCGCCTATTCGACAACCAAAGAAGCATGGCCTGCGTTTAAGCAGGAAGGTTTTGGTTTCATAACCTCGAGCACCTGGATTCCTGCCGAGAACAAGTTTGGCGCTCTCGCATTTATCTACGGAACGGTTCTGTCCTCACTCATTGCGTTAGTCCTCGCTGTTCCCGTGAGTTTGGGGATTGCGCTGTACGCGAATGAAGCTGCCCCGCGTCGGCTGCGTAAGCCAGTCGTTTACGTGATGGATCTTTTGGCTGCGATCCCATCAGTTGTCTACGGACTTTGGGGCATCATCGTGCTCGCCCCCGCGATCCAGCCTGTTTACAAAGCAATAAGTGGTGCTGTCGGAGACATTCCAGTGTTGGGGTGGTTCTTCAACGGAGAAAGCGGCCGCAGTTATATGACTGCCGGCATCATCTTGGCCATCATGATTACACCGATCATTACGTCATTGAGTCGTGAAGTCATTGCAACGGTGCCCTCGGCGCAACGCGAAGCCGCCTACGGAATGGGCGCCACTCGTTGGGAAATGATTCGTGCAGCAGTTCTTCCATGGAGTCGCGGTGGCATCGTCGGCTCCGTGATGCTTGGTCTTGGTCGAGCAATGGGCGAAACCATCGCGGTTGCGCTTGTGATTGGCTCCCAAGCAAAAATCACCACACATCTTTTCGACGCGGGCGACTCGATGGCCGCGGTCATCGTCAATCAATTTGGCGAGGCGTCCGGAACCCATCGGGCCGCGCTGATCGGGCTTGGCGTGGTGCTCTTTGGCGTCACGATCATCGTGAATGTTTCTGCTCGCGGCATTGTCAGCCGATTCGATCGCCGAAGCCAGGGGGCATGAGATGACTGATCTTCTGTCACCCGATGTTGAGCGTCTGCTTCTCGATGCGACCACAAGTCGATCGCGCCGAGTGAAGAATCGTCTCGCTTCAATCTGGATGGTTGGCGCGTTGCTTGTCGCTCTTGTGCCATTGACTCTTGTGATCGGTTATGTCCTGTTCAAGGGCCTTGGTCAACTTTCGCTGGCGTGGTTTACCGAAGACCTTCCGACCATCACTCGCAAGGCGGGTGGCGGTATGGGTCCGGCCATCGTCGGAACGCTTCTCATCACGTTTGTTGCTGCTCTCATGGCGGTACCGCTCGGAATTCTGGGCGCGATTTATCTTCATGAATACGGCGGCAAGGGTCGCACCGCTCGACTGATCCGATTCATGGCTGATGTCATGACCGGCGTTCCATCAATCGTGATGGGTCTGTTCGTCTACACGGTGTGGACGCTTACATTCGGTCTGAATGGTTTCGGTGGTTCGCTTGCGCTGGGTTGTCTCATGCTTCCGATCATCATCCGCACAACCGAGGAAATGCTCCGCCTCGTTCCTGACGAATTACGTCAAGCGAGTTACGCCTTAGGAAATCGAAAGTGGCGCACGATCCTGACCGTCGTCCTTCCGGCTGCGTTCGGTGGCATTACTTCGGGCGTGATGATTGCTATTGCGCGAGCTGCTGGTGAAACAGCGCCTTTGGTTTTCACAATTGGCGCTGCCCGTAACCTCAACCTGAATATTTTCCAAGGTCCGATGACAGCGCTCTCTGTGCAGATATTCGGAAATGCGCAGACACCATTTGAGGCCGCTCAAGCTCGTGCCTGGGGCGCTGCCCTCACGCTTGTCGGCATTGTCTTTGCCATGACCATTCTCGCCCGCGTTGTGTCGTCCCGGGTTGCCCGGCGACACTCCGCCTGATCGCTCTAGCCTCCTGACGTGACTGAAACCCACAACTCCGACCCAGAGGACGCTTCAATGTCTCCTGAATTAGCCGCAACGACCGAACCTGTTGTTGCTCAACTGTCAACAACTGAACTCGCCGAGCCGACGGTTGTTTTCGATGTTCGGGAGCTCGACGTCTACTACGGCGAATTCCGTGCCGTACGTGACGTGAATCTGCAAGTCCACCAGCATGAGATCACGGCGTTTATCGGCCCGTCGGGTTGTGGAAAATCAACGGTGCTTCGTTGTTTCGACCGGATGAATGACCTCATCGAATCGGCACGTGTTGAAGGAAAGATTCTCTATCACGGGGTCGACCTCTACGACCCTCGTATCGACCCGGTTGAGGTTCGGAAGCGAATCGGAATGGTTTTCCAGAAGCCGAATCCGTTCCCCAAGTCCATTTACGACAACATTGCCTTTGGTCCGCGCCTTTCCGGCAACAAGGGAAATCTTGACGACATTGTTGAGCAGGCATTGCGTCGTGCCGCCCTCTGGGACGAAGTAAAAGATCGACTGAAGAAGTCCGCCATGGGCCTTTCGGGCGGACAGCAGCAGCGGCTTTGTATCGCCCGGGCCATTGCCGTCGAGCCCGAAGTCATCCTGATGGACGAACCGTGTTCGGCACTCGATCCGATCGCCACAGCGCGCATCGAAGATCTCATGCAAGAGCTCAAGTCCGATTACACGATCCTCATCGTTACGCACAACATGCAGCAGGCAGCTCGTGTCAGCGATCGCACGGCATTTTTCACAACCGAAGTGAATTCGGAAAGCGATACCCGAACTGGTGTCCTCGTCGAGTTCGATTCAACTGACAAGATTTTCTCGGCTCCTTCTGATGAGCGTACGGAAAATTACGTCACCGGTCGCTTTGGTTGAGGTGAGAAACATGCGCCAGCAGTACACCTCAGAACTTGAACAACTCGCCCTTCAGGTCGAACTGATGGGTGTTCTTGTCGACGAGAACCTGGAGCGAATGCGAACCGTCCTGCATTCGGGCGATGTGAATGTCGCGGAAGAAGCCATTCGAACCGACGATCGAATCGACGCGATGAATGTTTCGCTTATGGAGCGCTCCTATGAATTACTTCGTCGTGAGGCTCCCGTTGCTTCTGATCTCCGACTCATTGTTTCTGTATTGCGGGTAACTGCCGAGCTTGAGCGGATCGGTGATCTCGCTCTTCGAATTGCCAAGTTGGCCCCAGAGCACGAATTGCTCACTCGAGTACCAACCTCTTTTGACATCCTTGAAACGCTGGCCGGACATGCGGTCTCGCAGTATCGAGACGCGCTTCGATGCTGGTCAACGCTTGATCTCGCTCTTGCCGAAAGGGTCGCATCCGAGCCAGAGGTCGCCATGGCCTCTCGGCACCTTGTTGAGGCGCTGCTTGCCTACGAAGGACCCGACGCAGTTGTCGTTGCGCTCCGTACGATGGTGGCAGGCCAAGCACTTGATCGCATTGCCGATCACTCTGCAGTTCTTGGCGCTCGAGTTCGTTATCTAATCACCGGTGACCCAGACCATCTCGCGGCGGAAGTTCGATGAGTTGGGTAATGGGAGTAAACGAACGGAGCCAGAATGCCTGAACAACGCAAGACCTTCCACCAAGAACTCGACGAAATTCGCGATGACATCGTTCGTCTCGGTGCACTTGTGGGTGAGGTAATTCCGCGCGGAACAGACGTGCTCCTTACAAACAACATGCAAGGCGCTCAAGCGGTTATCGAGGCCGATGACGTACTCGATGATCTCTCGCTGCGCATCGAAGAGCACTGCTACCACGTGCTGGCACTTCAACAGCCAATGGCATCTGACCTTCGTTCAATCGTCACGGGGCTTTGGCTGACCGGCGAACTTGAACGTTCTGGTGATCTCATGGTGAACGTCGCCAAAGGCGCGCGTCGCATTTATGGCGTCACACTTGATCCAAAGTTGCGCGGACTTATTGAGCGTATGAGCGAGGAAGCCTCACGACTCATGAAGCTTGCGCTCGACGCCTACGCCGAGAGAAACGCCAGCCTCGGTGTCGCTATCGACGATATCGATGATGCACTCGACACCCTTCATGGCGACTACATCGAAGCAATTTTTGAATCTCATGCAACGAACGACATTGGTTTGCAGGCATCGGTGCAGCTTGCTCTCATCGGCCGTTACTACGAACGAATCGGCGACCACGCAGTCAATATCGGGCAACGAGTCCAGTACATGGTGACAGGCTGGCTTCCAGAACAGACTGGCGCCGCTCGTCTAGTTGCACGACGCTCGCTCGAGGCAGAAATTGGCGCGGAGAGTCCAGCCTCTGAGGCCGTAAAAGACAAATGAATTCAGCCGTCGTTAGTGCGCTGATCTCGGCAGTTCTTGCTGCTGCATTGGCGACCTTTTTTGCCCGATTTTTCTGGAATCGCGCGCAGAGAAATCAGGTATACGAGTCGGCAATGCGACTTGGGCTCGATTCCCCAATAGAAAACAATCTCTCGAGGTTCGACGATCTACTTTCGGCTGTTGAGCGTTCGGTCCGTGATCTACGTTCCGAAAACCATGAATCAGACGGGGCAAGATTTCGGCTTCAGGCTGCGCTTGACGCATTGCCAGTTGCGGTCATGGTGTTCGATGGCGAAGGCCTCGTGATCGACTCAAACATGGCATCAACGCCATTTCTTGAAGCCCGACACGGAGACGCTCTCGTTGGTGCAGCAGTGAATGACCTCGTCCGAATAGCGAATTCGGGGCAAGAGGCATCAACGGTGATTGAACTGTTCGGACCACCTCGACGGACAGTGGTGGTTTCTACGCTGCCTCTGCCTGAAGGTGGTCGGCCAGGTTCGGTGGCATTCGTCGAGGACATCACCGAGCGCAAGCAACTTGAAGCAATTCGTACCGATCTCGTCGCGAATATCAGTCATGAATTGAAAACTCCGGTGGGCGCTATCGGATTGCTAGCCGAGACCCTTGAAGGTGAAAACGATCAAGTCGTCGTCGAACGACTGGCCTCTCGGATTCATACAGAAGCGATGCGCATCGCACAGATCATTGAAGACCTGATTGAGCTTTCCCGAATCGAGTCCATCGACGGGGCCGTTAGCGGGACCGTTGACATGAATGACGTTGCCGCCGACGCCGTCGAGCGCCTTCGAGCGGCGGCATCGCAGGCAGGCGTCGAGGTCGAACTGCACATCTCGACAACAGCAGCGATGATCGTGGGTGAGCGCCGACAACTTCTTTCGGCAATTGGAAACCTCATCGACAACGCTATTAAGTACTCCGATTCCGGGACCACAGTCGAAGTGACCGTTGATCGCGCTGATACCGAAGTACTTGTTCGGATCGCTGATCATGGAATCGGTATACCAACCCGCGATATCGATCGCATTTTCGAGCGGTTCTATCGAGTCGATCAGGCGAGAAGTCGCAAGACGGGTGGAACCGGGCTTGGTCTTGCGATCGTTCGTCACGCGATTGCCAACCACGATGCACATATCGAGGTCGAGTCGAGGCTGGGCGAAGGTTCGGTATTTCTCCTGCGGTTCCAATCGGCCGTCGATGACGCGTGAGCCACTCAAGCGAATTCCAGCTTAAATGAAAGGGCATGAGGTAATGACTGACACAACTTCAATTCTGGTTGTCGAGGATGAGGATTCCTTTATCGACGCGCTCGAGATCGGGTTGTCTCGAGAAGGTTTCAAAGTCACTGTTGCTCGAGATGGAGCCGAGGCGCTCGATATTTTTGATGAACTCGATCCCGACCTTGTCCTTCTTGACGTGATGCTCCCGAAGGTTTCAGGTATCGACGTTTGTCGCGAACTTCGATCTCGATCGAATGTTCCCATCATCATGGTGACGGCCAAAGGCTCCGAGATCGACACAGTGGTCGGACTAGAAGTTGGAGCTGACGATTACGTCACCAAGCCGTATCGAATGCGTGAACTTGTTGCTCGGATTCGAGCGGTACTCCGTCGCCGTCCATTCGATATTCCCGAAGCACAAGCAGTGGTTGATCTCGCTGAAACGATTCGAGTAGGTGACGTGGTCATTGACCATGAAAGCCACGAGGTCACCGTTCGCGGTGAACTTGTCCAACTTCCACTGAAGGAATTTGAACTTCTTTCAATTCTGCTGACCAATGCTGGTCGCGTTCTGACTCGCGACACGCTCATTGATCGAGTGTGGGGGAGTGACTATGTGGGCGATACGAAGACACTTGATGTCCATATCAAACGTCTGAGGTCCAAGGTGGAAATTGATCCGACGAACCCCGTGTGCATCGTCACGATCCGTGGTCTCGGCTACAAGTTCGACGTTGCAAAGCGCTGAACAACTGCGAAACAGGCGGCTGCGTCTCACCCGCCTCCTAGCATGGGCACAGTGACTCCGGAGTCCACGTCCCCCCATGGCAAGCGCCCTCGCGGCCCGCAGCCAACGAGTCGCGATCCTCGTCGACCCTGGGCACCATCACCATTCACGCGTTTGGCTCGAGCCCATGCGGCGTCAGTGTCTGGCGATGCACTGTTCGCTATTGGTCTTGCCGGTTCGGTGTTCTTCTCGCTGGACTTCACTTCAGCTCGCTGGCGCGTTGCGTTGTACTTGTTGTTGACCATCGCTCCGTTCGCAATTGCCGCCCCACTCATTGGCCCCGCCATCGACCGGATCAAGGGTGGCCGTCGGTGGATCATCGTCGGATCAATGCTGATGCGCGCTGTACTTGCGTTTTTCGTGGTTCGTCACATGAACACGATTCTCTTTTACCCAGAGGCATTCGGCATGCTCATCATGCAGAAGATCTATTCGATTTCGAAAAGCGCGGTCATCCCCAGCACGGTGCACAGCGACGAGGAACTCGTACAGGCCAATTCACAACTCACGACGCTTTCATCGATTGCGGTCGTTATCGCTGCGATACCTGGTGGCATTCTCTACGCGATCGGTGGTGGACGAGCCACGGTCGCGCTGGGCGCAATCGTTTTCGCGGTCGGCACCATTCTTGCTTTGCAGCTTCCTCCAACCACTGTCGCTGCCGAACCCGCGGGTGAAGCCGAGCGCGAAGAACTTCGCAGCGCTGGTATTACTCACGCCTCAGTAGCGATGAGCCTTATCCGCGGCATGGTTGGGTTCCTGTCATTTATGTTGGCATTCGACTTTAAGAATGCCGGGGCACCGCTTTGGCAGCTGGGTCTCGTCGCTGCCACTGCACAGTTCGGTTTTTTTGTCGGATCGTTGATTGTTCCGAGACTTCGGCGGGTGATCACTGAAGAACGGATCTTGGTTGGCAGCCTGATCGTGACGAGTGTTGCTGGTTTGGTCACGGCATTCATCGGGGGACTTGGCGGCGCTGCTCTGTTGTCGATGATGCTTGGTGTCACGAGTTGCTCCGCAAAGCAAGCGTTCGATTCGATCGTGCAACGCGATGCTCCCGACGCCAACCGCGGTCGGTCATTTGCGAAATTCGAAACTCGATTCCAATTGATTTGGGTGATCGGTGCGCTTATCCCGATCATCATTCCGATCCCGGCGGCATTGGGCTTCGGTCTCATTGCCATTTCAGCCTCGGTTGCCGTCGCGTTCTATCTCGTTGGGCTTCGAAACGTTCGTGCCGGCCGCGTGCCGGTGGCACGCAAAGGGGTTCTGCGCCGACCGATTGAGATCGATGATCGTCACCCCTCGGCTCAACCTCAAGACGACGATGCAACCCGAGTGGTCGATCGTGGCTTCGCTGGTCCCGAAACGCCGCCGGCATGGGGTCCACCGCTCGACTTCATAAGCCCCGATGGTTCCGACATCGCTGTTGCTTCCCACGATGCTGCCCGCCGCTGGATGCGCAGGCCATCGCCGGCAGCGCCGAGCAGGCCGGCCGAACCCTCTCCTCCTGCGATCGAGCCACGCCACGTGGTCGATGAGTGGGTGGGGAATCGCACGAACCAGCGCGGGGGCTACCTATTTGGTCCCGACGCATGGGAAGAGTCTGAGTTTCCCGACGAACCGCCGCCGATTTCCTGAGCTTGTTTGATGTCAGATGTCTTCTGGTAGTTCGATCCTGGCCAGCCACAGTCCCGGCGCTTCGATTTCTGCTGGCGTCGGCAGTGTCCGTTCTGATTCCCAAAGCCGAACCAGCCCATCGTTGCCTTCGCGCTCAACGATGCCGGAGACGAATGCTGCGCCACGGTCAAAGGTGGCTTGGGTGAGTTCAAGTCCGAAAAGTCGTTCGACGAAACGGTCAGAATCGTCGGCTTCAACGCGTCGACGGCGAACTGCTTCGGAGATCATCGTGGTGTTCGATAGTAACGATGAGCCGACAGTGTCAACAATGTGGTCGACGTAGCCAACGATCGCCGCGATCAACGCTTCGAACTTTGGAAGCATGTCGCGTTGCGCTTGTGATTGGATCGCACCCAGGAGAACTTCGGGATCACCGAACATCGATTGCATCCCGGTCATTGCCGACGGATCAGACATGTCGAACTCAAGTGAACTGAGCCGATCCTCTAACGCGTTCGAGTCAGGTTCGAATCCGGCTGCATATGCGGAAAGAAAACTGTCGACAGCTGCCCGAACATGAGGGATACGAAAGACTGAATGCATTGCGATTTCTTGAGCACAAACCCAGAGACGAAGGTCGTCGATTGGGATGCTCCATTCCATCGCAAAAGTCTCGAGGTTTTTGGGAACAACCATGAGTTCGTCAATCGGTGTTCTTGGGACTGGCAAGTCGTATTGACCGAAAGAACGTCGTGACAGGTGGCCGATCATCGAGCCGGCCGTCATCCCGAGCATCATCGGTCCCATCATCGCCATGAGCGGGGCCATGAAGCCGAGTGGGTCGGACGCGTCAGGGGCAGTGGGTGAAGCGGGCGGAGTGAGTGAACCAGCGAGACGTTCGAAAAGAGGGCGCCATGCATCGAGCGTTGTTACCGCCCATTGGCCGCGTGTCACGGGCATGATCGAAACGCCAGTGCCGCCGAAACTGGTTGGAAGTCCTGTGGCGTTGCCAACATGAAGTTCGGCGATTCGAACGAGTTGTTCTAAGTGAATGCGTTCGAGTGGGTCGACGTTTCCTTCGTCGCCACCGTCGGCCGCAATCGAAAGCGCGAGTTGACGCGCGGCATCCCAGCCAACGGGACCTTGCTGCGAGAACAACTTGGCGAGGTCGCCAAAAAGAGGCATGCCTGAGAGGGGAGAGTCGCCAGGATCCCCGTCGGGTTCGCTGCCGGTGAAGGGGTCGGGGGGTAGATCGTCCACGGTCTCAGGCTAGGCCTAGACAGGGGTCGTGACGCCTCGGGAGGGCGCCCGGACCGAGCATTGCCCGAACGCGCCATGATGACGGTGTGGGAGAAATCGTGGTCGTCACCGGAGCCGATCTGCCGATCGGGCGAAGGGTGATTGCCGCCGCGCTCGCCGAACCCGGAGTCGACCGCGTGGTCGCCGTCGGGGCTCAGCCCTCGGTCCGGAGATTTCAAACCAGCAGCGATGGCCCTGAACTGCTGCTCGCTCCGTTCGATCTTGACGACTCGCGTTTAGTTCCGCTCGTCACTGGTGCAAACCGAGTATTCCTCACAGGCCCGAGATCTGGACTTGATATCGATGGAACTGGCGGTTCCCAAATCGACGTGATCGCCGCTCGCACATTCCTTTCGTTCCTCACTCGTGTTGGCGCGGTGAGCACAGTTGTTGTCTTGTCCTCGGCGCTTGTCTACGGAGCGCGAACTGATAACCCGATTCCACTTACCGAACACGCACCGGTTCGTCCGAACTCCGCGATTGATGCCTCGAATGAACGCGCAGAACTTGAGCGACTCTGCGGAACGTGGGCACGTTCTCGTGGAGCGACCTGTGCAGTTGTTCGTCCCTGCATCGTGGTCGGACCAGAGAACGGTAAATGGTTGGCGCGATCGTCGTGGGCCACCGCCGGCCTGCAACTCAGTGGAGTTGTGGCTCCCGTGCAGTTTGTGCATCTTGACGATCTCACCACTGCGCTCACTGTGGTCTGTCGAGCGCGTTTCGATGGACCGATAAATGTTGCGCCCGACGGTTGGCTGAGCGTTGATGAAGTCCGTGCACTCAAAGGACCCACTGCTCGGCTGCGGATGCGGAAACCTTTTGCGCATGTTCTTGCTCGACTTGGCGAGCATTTTGGTGTTGCGCCCGGTGACCCCGATGCGCTTCTAGCCAGTTCTGGTCAATGGGTCGTGGCGAACGATCGCATTCGGTCGCTGGGGTGGGCGCCGACCTTCACCAACGAAGAGGCCTATGTGGATTCCGACAGGGGCGGCGTATGGGCTCGACTGACCCCACGTCATCGTCAGAACCTGGCGCTCGGAACCGTGAGTGCATTGGTTTTGGGTGTGGCGGGTGGAGCTGCGGTTCTCATTCGCCGACATCTCATGTCCGGTCGGTGAGCCTCGCGGTTGTCGAACTCACTAATCCTGATCGTTTGAATTCAACGTTTACCGAGTCATTTGCGACGAAACGGCGAAGCGCGACAACCAGGTCAGAACTGTTGTGTATAGGAATTTTTCCAAGCGCGGTGATGAGGTCGCCAGACGCAAGGCCGGCGACCTCGGCGGGACTATTCGCACTTACCGATTGAATTAACGCCCCACCCCCTGCAGCATCAGTGCTGATGATTCCAAGCCACGCACGGCGCACAACGCCAGTGGCGATGATGTCATCGGCAACGCGCGTGATCCACGCAATCGAGTTTGCGAATTCGGTGTGCGCGGTCGGAAGGGTGAGGGTTGACGGGGCAGAATTCATCGCATTCGTTCGGGATGACGTAGACGTGCGTGATGTGAGAAGTCCGATAACCGCACCGCCACGAGTACAAAGAACCGCTGATGGAGTCGGTGGAGTTGTCTCGAGTGACGATGCGACCATGTCGTGCATGGAAGTCCCATCAGAGCTGTCGACGCGCATCCCTAAGGATTGAAAGACCGCCGACGCGACCCAAGAACGACGATCGGTTTCGGTGTGTCCGATGACGTAGATGGTGTCTCCCTGTTCGATCGAACTGAGGTCACTAACGACGGGAGTTGTCAGGCCGGTAGCTTCGATATCAATGACCGCAATGTCGTCGGAAGGATCGGTCCCGACGACGGTGGCGTTGAATGAACGTCCGTCGACAAGGGTGACCGTGATCGAACGCGCCCCGTTAAGGGGATCGGAGGCGGTAAGCACATGACCATCGGATCGGATCATTAATCCGGTGGCCATCGTTGCGACGGTTGGGCCATCGATAGTTATTTGCACAACTGCCGGTGAAAGTGACGCAAGCACGTCATCAGAAAGGTCGTGGGATGCAGGACCACTTGCAACGGCGGTTCCGTCGTTAGTCGCGTTTCCCGAATGGAATGTTCCAAATGCGGCAATTCCAGTTCCGATTGCAATCACCAGAAGGAGGACGAACGCCGTGAGTCCCGAGCGTGAGGAACGACGATTGCGGGCAGGGGAAAGCGAATGTGGCCCGTCAATCTCTGAAGGATGACGCCACAATCTGTCGTCTTGGGGCAGAGGCGGGATGAACCCGGCATCGTCATCCGGGTCATCGGGGAACGGCATGGGGGCGAATGTAGCGGTGGGCCCCACAGAGTTGGCCGCGGCCCCCACTACGATGGGAAACCGTGACTCTTGAACCGCCTACTTCCGACGATTGGATCGCACTCACCGACCAATCGCTCGATGTCGGTATCGCAACCAACTGGGTGGCGCTTCCTAGCTGTGGCGCCGTGGTGGTTTTCAGTGGCTTAGTGCGCGATCACGCCGACGGCTCAAACGGAGTTACTCATATCGATTACGAAGCGTGGGCCGAGCAGGTCGTCCCACGCCTCACAGCTGTGGCTGACGAAGCCCGGCGGCGCTGGCCCGATCTTGGTCGAGTCGCTCTGTGGCATCGCGAGGGCCGAGTACTACTAAGCGAATCTTCCGTTGTTGTTGCCGTCTCGTCACCTCATCGCGGAGCGGCATTCGATGCATGCGAGTTCGCTATCGACACGTTGAAAGAATCAGTTCCGATCTGGAAAAAGGAATTCTTCGACGGCGGCTCGCAATGGGCGCGCGCGGCACAGCACATCACCGATGTGGATGAACGCGGAGTTCTTGCATGAGCGGCGTCGCATTCCTCCTCATCGCAGTCGTCGTAAGTCTTGTCGGGTCGATCATTGTTTGGATTCGCCACCGCAAGCCCACCCATTTCATGTCGAGTGTCGATGACTTTCAGCGCGAGATGGATGCCTTGAGTACGCCTCCGGTTCCTTCGACGCCACCTCGTCCTGTTCGTCCGGTACAAGATGCTGACAAGCGCCGGCTCGGGGGTCGTTGAGATGGCACGCGACATTGCAATCGATCTCGGTACCGCGAACACGCTTGTCTATGTGCGCGGCGAAGGCATTGTTCTCAACGAGCCCTCTGTTATCGCTCTGAACAGCCGCACCCAGGATGTTTTGGCGATGGGGCACGAGGCCTGGCAGATGATCGGCCGTACTCCGAGCTACATCGTCGCTGTTCGGCCTCTTCGTAAGGGAGCCATCACCGACTTCGAAGTCACCCAGCGCATGATTCGCTTGCTCCTTCAGCGAGTTGGTGTCAATCGATTCAACCGACCTCGAGTAGTCATTTGCGTGCCATCGGCCATTACCGCTGTTGAACAGCGTGCAGTGACAGAAGCGGCTCGTCGCGCAGGCGCGGCCGAAGCACACTTGATCGAACAGCCAATGGCTGCAGCAATCGGTTCGGGACTCCCTATCAATGAGCCCCTTGGCAACATGGTTATTGACATCGGTGGTGGCACATCCGAAGTTGCGCTGATCTCGCTTGGCGGAGTTGTTGCTCTCGAAGCTGTTCGTGTCGGAAGTTTCGATATCGACGCGGCAATCCAGACCTACATCCGCCGCGAATACGGAATCGCCGTTGGTGAACGTACTGCCGAAGAAATCAAAGTCACGATCGGTTCGGCCTGGCCGACTGAGAACGAATACGCCGCAGAGGTTCGTGGTCGTGAACTTATGAGCGGGCTTCCGAAGACAGTGGTGCTTACTGCCGAAGAAGTTCGCGAAGCGATCGACGAACCAGTGTCTGCCATGGTCGATGCAGTGATTGCCTGTCTTGGCCAAGCACCACCCGAACTGGCTCAGGATCTCATCGAACAGGGGATTTATTTGGTCGGTGGCGGCGGCATGCTGCGCGGTCTTGATCTGCGCATTGAGTCTGAAACCGAAGTTCCCGTGCACCTTGTAGAGGCACCGCTCGAGTCTGTTGTGCTCGGAGCAGGCCATTGCGTCGAATCATTCGATGCACTCAAGGTCATGTTTATGGACTGAGGTCCTCGGCTGCCTGTCTGACCTGCCAATCTCGGTCGGTTGTTGCGAGTTCGATGGCGGCATCGACTTCTGGTCCCTCAAACGGGGCAAGAGCGATCACTGCACGTCGGCGCACTGTGGCTTTGTCCGTTGTCGCCGAGAGAATTGCGGGAAGCCCCGACGGGTCTCCTAGGGCGCCGAGTGCGGCAACTGCTGATTCGCGGCACAACGCGTCATCATGAGTAGTTGCGATTTCACTCAGTCGGGCAATCGTTGCATTCGAAACGGGAGGACGTTCACCGCAAGCCCATGCGGCAACCTCCACGACGGAAATATCTTCGTCGTTTAAAAGCAGCGCGACAGCGGATGCGACCTCGTCATCGATTGGGTCTCCGATTGAACCGTTCCATGATGTTGATTCGGTGCATGCGCGACGCCGCACGATGGGATCGGGGTCACATGTGGCATCCAGGAGTTCCTTTTTCGTGAGGTCTCCAAGTCTGTGTAACGCCCCGAGGGCCGTAGCCCGGACATTCGCGTCGACGTCACTGAGTAATTCCCGTGCGGTCGCGACGTCGCCGCCGTAACCCGCGAGTGCAGCGCGACGTTGACGGGCGACGGTTTCGTTGAGTTGACGGCCTGCCATCTCAGCCGGCTACAGCGCCGAAAAGCCCGAAGAGTGCTGCGACCGAAAGCGCAAGACCAGCGGCGAGGGCGCCGCCGAGTAGGGCGAGCACAACGCCAAGACCAACCCCAGATCGGATTCGGTCGGAAGTTGTTGGTCCGATGTCATCGCCGTAGATCGGCTGCCACTGATTTGTTGTTGTCACTCCTCTTATTCTCGCACCCCATTGACGGGCGCGCCGGATTATGGCGTTGGGCATGGCAGGCTGAACCCGTTACATGGGTGAATCCGCTGCACTCAGCGGCCGGCAATGGAGTCTCGTGGTCGAGCACAACGAAGAAGATCGCGTGCCAGTCGTCGAGACTGAAGCGCCGCATTGGAGCCGCCGTCGCCGTTGGGCCACCTCAATCGGGTTCATTCTCGTGGTGGTGGTCATCACACTTGGGTTGGTCATTCGACTTCCGTATTACGTGTTGTCGCCTGGGGCATCTCGACCCACCGAATCACTGATTTCGGTGGTCGGCGCGTCGACGTATGAGACAAACGGCGATGTGGATTTCCTCACAGTGTCACTCCGGCAAGCAACACCAATCGAAGCGCTAGCAGCGTGGGTGAACCCTGATCTTGATCTGACTCCAGAGGAGAATATTCTTGGAAAGCAGTCACCTGATCAGAATCGCGATCTCAACCTGCGGATGATGGCCGACTCGAAAGATGCTGCTCAGTATCAGGCGCTCAAACGCCTTGGTTACACGATCGAATCAAACGGAACAGGAGCGGTAGTTGCATCAGTCGTCGAGGGAGGACCATCGTCAGGCTCGCTCGTTTCTGGCGATGTTATTACCAAAGTCAATGGGCAGCTGATCTCTTTTAGCCAGCAATTGATCAGCATTGTCAGTTCAAGCCCACCTGGTTCGACGCTCTCGATGCATGTGGAGCCGTTTGATTCTTCTGCCGCTGATGCGCGCCCAGCTCATGATGTGCAAGTTGTGCTCGGAGCGCGTGACAACGATTCCTCAAAAGGCTTTCTTGGGGTTTCAACGTTTACCCGCGACCTTTCGTTCAAGTTCCCTGTGCAGATCTCGATCGATTCAGGTCAAGTGGGCGGACCCTCTGCTGGGTTGGCCTTCACGTTGGGAATCCTTGATGTCATGACTCAGGGGAGTCTCACGGGCGGTCTTTCGGTTTCTGCCACAGGGACGATGGCACTCGATGGAACGGTTGGGCCGATTGGAGGAATTCATCAGAAGGTGATGGCCTCGCGCCGTGCTGGCGTCGATTTGATGCTGGTTCCATCGAGTGAAATCGATGAAGCGCGAAAGTACGCGGGCACGTTGCGGATTGAGCCGGTCGATTCTCTTGATCAAGCTCTTGCGGTTCTCACGACGGTAGGCGGCGGAAATTCGGTTCTCCCGCTGGTCGGTGCCTCGGCCAACGCCAACTGATCGGCACTGGTATCACCGGATTGGTGGGGTTTCGTCGGTACCCTTGACTGCGATGGCAGCCGACTCGTCCGGGCCGATCGATCCCGACCGCATTCTCGATAAAACCTTCGCGACCGTAAAGAAGGGCGTTGACCCTGTTGAGGTTCAGCGTTACCTCCTCAAGATCTCGAACCAACTGAAGACCTCGCAAACGCGCGTGGCCGAACTCGAGCGTCAGGTTGAGCAGTCACGTCGACAAAGCGCTGAACACGATCCCATCGATCCATCGAATCTCACCAAGCTGCTGGGTGAGGAGACCACGCGGGTTCTCGATGCAGCTCAGTCCGCCGCAGCCGAGATCAGGGCCAAGGCCGAAGAAAATGTCGCCCGTCTCCTTCGTGACTCTCGTGAAGAAACCATTCGACTCCGGGAAGAAACCGATGCGTTAGTTGCTCGGCGTCGAGAAGAAGCCGAGCAAATTGCCGAAGAGATCCGTGAGAATGCTGCAGCCCAGCGCGAAAGTGCGGAAGCTGAAGCTGCAGCAATTATTGAAGCGAGCAAGCAGCAAGGCCGCGAGATGGTCCTTGAAGCACAGCAGGTTCGCCAGCGGATGCTCGAGGACCTCGCTCGGCGGCGTCAGTCACTTCGCGAGCAGATCGAGCAGTTGAAAGCCGGGCGCGATCGAATTTCCGCCGCCTACGACATCGTGCGTGAAACGCTTGCGGTCGCGACAGAAGAACTCGATGTTGCGTTACCCGAAGCTCGATTCGCGGCCGAAGTTGCGTCGTTGCAGATTGTCGATTCTGAACCTGATGCCACGGTCACACCGATTGTGACCGCCGAGGAATTAGGCGTTCCGGTCATCGACGTTTCGCCTGCGGATCGACCTCGCAACGTCGAGATCCCAGCCGAACCAAAGCCCTCTGCTCCGAAACTGACGGTCGTGCCTCCTGTACAGGAAGCAAAAACTGACAAATCCAGCGATTCGACCTCTGAGAACGCGGCGCCAGAACAACCCGTCGACGCGACTCCACTTGCTGAGGATCCGCGCGAAGGCCGCCATTCGTCGTCAGTCCGAGTCGTTCGCACCTCAAGCGGTAAGGCTGCCGATGTCTTTGCTCGTCTCCGCCAAGAAGGCGAAGACGAAGTCGCTCAGTCGGGCGAAAGCCCTGACACAGAAACGACAGCACCCGTTAGTGACACTGCAATCGCCGAGGCAAAGATTGCTGTGTCAAACACTGTTGACGAGGCCGACGAAGAGGTTGAAGCCGACTCCGATGCCGATCAAGCCTTCATCGTTGCCCGTAATGAAGCAGTTGCAGCGATCGAAAGTTCACTTGCGCGGCGGATCAAACGAGAGCTTTCAGATGAACAGAACGAGTTGCTCTCAACACTTCGATCGGTCAAAGGAAACATGACCGCAATCGCGTTTCTTCCCACTCCTGAATCACAACTTGAGCGTTATGAAGACATCGCGCTTCCGGCCCTGGCCGATGCGGCCGAAGCGGGTGGGTCGATTGCTCCGGTAAAGGGACGAGGGACATCTCGTGCGTCGGTGGGGGATCTGGCCGCCGATCTGGCATCAGCCATTGTCGGTCCGCTCCGCGATCGTCTTGAACGAGCGGTTTCGGAATCGGCGGGAGATCGCGATGATCTGGCCCAGCGCATTCGGTCGACCTTCCGTGAGTGGAAAGGTCAACGAGTCGACGAGTCAGTGGCGTTCGGGGTTCTCTCGGCGTGCAATCGAGGAATCCTCGATCGTCTGCCCAAGGGATCGCAGGTGCGCTGGGTGGTTGCCGCTGGCGATGCTCCGTCTCCCGACTGCGAAGACAACGCGCTTGGCGGCGCAACCGAGCGGGGTGCGGCGTTCCCAACAGGCCATAACGCCCCGCCATTGCACCCTGGGTGCCACTGCGTCGTACTTCCTGCACTCTGAGTAGGGCCGACGCTGGATTGATCTCAGAACCCCCGTAGGCTGGAGGCTCATGCGTCTCCCCACTGACATGCCCCAGCGCCGTCGCTTTTCGCGAGGCCGTATTCTTCTCATTGTTGTCGTGGCAGTGGTGTTCGCCCTGTTCATGTCGCTCCGAGGCCTTGCTGGTTTCTGGACAGACTGGATGTGGTTCGACTCACTGGGACTCGGCTCTGTTTTCACGGGAATTCTTGGGGCCAAGATCGCGTTGGGCGCAATCTTCACGGCGGCGTTCTTTGTAATGGTGATCATCAACTTGGTGATTGCCGATCGCATCGCTCCGAAAGTTCGGGAGACCGGACCAGAGGACGATCTTCTTGATCGTTATCACGCAACGATTGGTCGTCGTACGAAGACCGTGCGTGTTGTGGTTTCTCTCGTGCTCGCTTTAGTCGCTGGGCTGGGCATGTCCGGTGAATGGAAGCAGTGGATCCTTTTCCGCAATGGCGGCAGCTTCGGTGTCAAGGATCAAACTTTCAATACCGACGTCGGTTTCTACGTTTTCAAACTTCCGTTCTATTCATCAGTCACGAACTGGCTCTTTGCTACTGGGATCATCATTCTCATTGTCGCGTTGGTGGCCCATTATCTGAATGGCGGCATTCGCTTCCAAACACAGGGTCAACGAGTCACGCCGCAGGTGAAAGCACATATTTCGGTACTGCTTGGTCTCTTGGCACTGGTGAAAGCCGCTGATTATTGGTTGCAGCGCTACGCGCTTACGTATTCCACGCGCGGAACAGTCGACGGTGCGACCTACACCGACGTCAAAGCACAACTTCCAGTCATTTACTTGCTGCTATTTATTGCGCTGTTGTCATTCGGACTTTTTATCGCCAACATTTGGCGCCGCGGGTGGACGCTTCCCGTGGTCGCTGTTGGTCTCTGGGCCTTGGTGTCAGTCATTGCAGGTGTTGGGTACCCAGCATTCATTCAGAGGTTTGTTGTCGAACCCGAGGAATCGACGCGTGAGACGCCGTATATCCAGCACAACCTCGATTCCACGCGGGCGGCGATGGGTCTGAGCAGTGTTGACACGCAACTATTCATTTTCAATCAGGACAAAACGGTTGCAACACAGAGTGTTAACGACAATCCCGGGACGATCCGCAATATTCGGCTTCTCGATCCAACCATTGTCGAACCGACCTATCAGCGTTTGCAGAGCCAGTACTCGCAGTTGCGTTTCAATGAACTCGATGTCGATCGTTACCCGATCAAGACCCCATCTGGCGATATTGCGAATACGCAGGTAATCATCGGAACTCGAGACCTCAATGTCGCTCAGATCCCTCAGGGTTCTTGGGAAGGTCAGCATCTCGCCTATACCCATGGCTACGGCGTTGCCATGGCTCCGGCAAACGCAACAACGACGCAGGGACGACCCGATTTCCTCATTCGAAATGTGCCCCAGATCGTTGACACATCGCGGATTTCAGCCGATGTTTCTCAGCCGCAACTCTATTACGGCGAGAACGTTTCGGGCTACGCCATCACGAATGCGTCACGCGAGGAAATTGATTATGTCCAGGCTGATGGGCAGACAAAGTTCACGCAGTACTCCGGTTCGGGTGGCGTGAAACTTGATTCATTCATCAAGAAGGCGGCCTACGGACTGAAGTTCTCCGACTGGAACTTGGTCGTGTCCAACTTCCTTAACTCTGATTCGCGAATTGTTTATCAACGTGACATTCGCCACCGGATTGAAGCTGTTGCGCCGTTCATGCAGTTCGATTCCGATCCCTACCCCGTCATTCAGGACGGTCGAGTGGTGTACATCTTCGATGGCTACACAACGACGGATCGCTATCCGAACGCACAGCGAGCCGATTCAAGTGGCCTTCCCGCAGGAAGCGACCTTGGCGGCAAGCGATTTAATTACATTCGCAACTCAGTCAAGGGCGTTGTCGATACCTACGACGGCACCGTGAAGCTGTACATCGTCGATCCCTCTGACCCGATCGTGAATGCGTACCAGAAAGCGTTCCCGGCCTTGTTCGCTGGAGTCGACGAGATGCCAGCGGCGCTCAAGGCGCATTGGCGTTATCCGGAAGATCTCTTCCGCACCCAAACCAATATGTTTGGGCGCTACCACATCAGCGATCCGAAGGCTTTTTACGAGAAGACCTCAAGTTGGTCAGTTGCGCAAGATCCTGGCTCAACTATCAGCGGCTCAAGCGCGATCGTGACTGCGAATCAAACGTTGAATGGAACCACGATTCTGCGCACCAAAGAAGCTCGCATCAGTCCGGTCTATTCATTGATACGTCTGCCGGGCCAAGTAACGGAATCGTTCGTGATATTGCGTCCTTTCGTTCCTTATTCGGAAGATGACTCAAAAAAGACACTTACGTCATTCATGGTGGCGAACAGTGACCCCGCGCAGTATGGCAAGTTGACGGTCTATGAAATGCCTTCGGGTTTCAATATCGACGGCCCGGCAATCGTCAACGCCAATATTCTTTCTGACCCTGAAGTGAGTAAATACACAACCCTGTTGAATCAGCAGGGCTCGCGTACACAATTCGGCAGCCTCATGCTGACGCCAGTCAACAACTCCATCATTTACATTCGTCCGTTGTACGTCTCGTCGGATAACAACACGCAGATTCCTGAGCTCAAGCAGGTCATCGCGGTGTTTGGTGGGCAGGTTGTCATGAAGCCAACGCTTCGTGAGGCACTCCAGACCTTGTTCCCGGGTGCAAACCCACAGACGTTCGAGTCGAGCACGGTTCTGCAAGATGACACCGGAAGCAACGGTTCGAGCGGCGGTGCAAGTTCCTCGGGTTCTACGACCACGACAACGATTCCCTCAACTGGCAATGCCACGAAGGATCAGCTCATCGATCAGGCGGCCAAAGCGTTGACGGAAGCCGATGCTGCATTGCGCAACGGCGATCTTGCTGGTTATCAAGCAAAGGTCAAGGAAGCCCAGAACTTGATCAATCAGGCCCAAGCGCTCCCGAATGGAACGACTTCGAGTTCCGGTGCGTCAGGTTCGTCCACTACGACGACCACAAAAGTGATTAAGTCCGGAACCCCAGCCTGATCACACAGTTGGCCAGTTTCCACTCTCAAGTGCAGTGACAAAGAGAGTGACGGTGGCCTGGAGGGCAATGTCGTCATCGGCAGCGCTCAGGGGAGTGCCGGGTTCGATGAGACCGCGCACGGTTGCGCTGAAGACTCGATGACCGATGATGACTTGTTGATCATCGAGGCCAAACGATGCGAGCACGGTTCGAATCGGTTGTGCGATTCGCTTTGCTTGTTCGCGGAACTCTGGGTCGGCTGCGCCGAGATGACCTCGCAGCGCCGCCATCCGTCCCGGATGGGCGCGTGCAAAGTCGCGTTCTGCTTCGGCAATTTCGGTGAGAGCCTCAGCCCCGCTGCGACCAACGGTTGCAGCCCAGACGACATCGGCAAGTTCAGTCACTGAGAGAACTGCGACCTCACGTCGAAGGGCATCGAGTCCGTCGACGTGGGAGTAAAGAGAACTCACGTGTCGGTCGACGGCTTCGGCGACTCGAGACAGCGTGAGATCGTTCCAGCCGACAACGTCGGCAAGATCGGCAGCGGCCTCGATGAGCGTGACGCGATCCAGGAACGGTCCTATGACGCGAGATTGTGTGGCAGGACTCACAGGTTCCACACCTTGATGGCGTTGTCACACACCATCTTGCGCTTCTCCTCATTCGGGATATCGGTGAATGCGCGTTCGATGAGGTCTTGTGAGTCGGGCCAGCTCGTCACAGGGTGGGGAAAGTCCGTTGACCACAAGATGTTGTCGACGCCTACGTCGTAGCGAAGCGCCTCGATCGAACGGGGCTCATCAACGAACGTCGTCCACATGTTGCGACGGAAGTAGAAACTTGGAAGTTCGCTGAGGTTGTCGTACACGTATCCCTGGCGAACGACCATGTCGTCGATCAAGTGGAGGTAGTGGGCGATCCAGCCAATGCCGGGCTCGACGAAAACAAGTTTGAGGTCAGGGAACTTCTCGAGAGTGCCAGTGAGAATCCACATGCCCAGCGCTTCTGCGGTGGTTAGGGCGACCATGGTGACCATGATCCCCTTTTGAGGAGTTGGGTCACGGCGAGTGAGTTCGTCGAGATTGGTGTTGATTCCGATGTGACAGCACATCGGAAGGCCGGTCTCTTGAACTGCTGACCAAAGCGGTGCGTAGCGGTCGTTGAAGTAGTCGGGCTGACCGAGTTCGGTGGGGAACACCGGGATCTGCAAGGACTTGGCACCCATGGACGCAACTCACGACAAGGCGGCGAGGATCGGCCGAGGCGAACTGCGTGAGTACGTCGTTGAACGCCCGAGTGGCTTCTGCAGCGCCACGCTCCATATCGCCGATGTAGCGAAACGCGCTGACTTCGGAGTAGATGACTTCGATATCGATGCCATCGGTATCCATGTCGGCGAGTCGATCTGAAGCTGTGTGATAGCCGGGACGAGTGAACGCAGCATGAGGATTGCGCTTCATGGCATCGGCATTGACTTGAGCCGAGCTCATGTTGGCAGCAACGCGTGCAGCAAACGCTTGCTGAGCTTTGTCGTAGTCGGGGTGGAACTTTGGATCAAGGTTGGCCTTGACCTGTTCTTGCGAAATCGAAACATGTGAATCGGCCGAAATGATTCGTTCGCCGGTGCGGTTCAGGATGATGTCTGATTCGGTAAGTGTCATGACTTGCCTTTCGCTCAGCGACCCAAGATGATGCCGCTACGGCCGGCGCTGACGAGAACATGCTCAGCTCCGGAGATTTGGTTTGACGCGGTGCCGCGCAACTGGCGGACGCCTTCAACGATGTTGTTCATGCCGTGGATGTAGCCCTCGCCAAGAAGCCCACCGTTGGTGTTCGTGGGCAGCGAGCCACCGCGACCGATATGGCCATCTTTGATGAATTCACTTGCTTCACCTCGGCCGCAGAATCCGAACGCCTCCAACTGAAGGAACACGATGGGACTGAAGTTTTCGTAAATCATTGCGACGTCAATGTCTGCGGCGGTGATTCCGGCCTGGCGATAAAGCTGTTCACCGAGAATGCGACCTTCGGGGTACTCGCAAAGATCT
Organism: Actinomycetota bacterium; assembly: GCA_026393455.1. Lineage (GTDB taxonomy): Bacteria > Actinomycetota > Acidimicrobiia > Acidimicrobiales > Acidimicrobilacustridaceae > Acidimicrobilacustris. The sequence continues at coordinate 7,818 of JAPLAE010000096.1, read as the reverse complement.
TCGTGGTAGTAGGCAAACATTTCGTGTCCACCCTCGAGCTGGATGGCAGAGGACCCCAGGATCGGAACAGCATCGGAACCATGGTCAGCGGCTCGCTCGGCTGTTGTAATCAGTAGGGCGACACCGCCGTCGGATTCGAGGCAACAGTCGAGCTTGCGCAGGATTGGTTCGACAATCCAGCGTGAATCCTGATGGTCTTGAAGCGTGATCGGGCGTTCGAAAAACTGCGCATTCGGATTTGTTGAGGCCCAGTCACGCGCCACGACGGTGTAGCGGCCGAAGTCTTCGTTCGTAAGGCCGAACTCGTACATGTAGCGCTGAAAGGTCAAGGAGTAGACCTTGGCTGGGGTGTTCAGGCTGAACGGGCTGGCCCAGTTCCAGACGGGATCGGGGTTGGCTTGCACTGGTTGACCGAATCGGTGGCCAGAACGTTCGTTGAATGCTCGATAAACGAGAACGGCGTCGGCCTGGCCACTTTCGACGGCAGCAGCAGCGAGTTGCACGGTTGCACTCGCGCCTCCGCCACCACCGCGAGTGCGCGCACAGAAGCGCAACATCGGTACCCCGAGCGAGCGAATAAGTGCGAGTTCGTCGTTGGTGTCCATCGAAAACGTGACAGTGCCATCGACTTCGCTGGGGGAGAACCCTGCGTCGCGAATCGATGCGAGCGACGCCTCGGCAGCGAGTTGCATCGTGGACCGTCCAGAGTTCTGCGAGAACTCGGTGTGGCCGATACCGGCGATGACCGCTCGTTTGCCGCTCATGACTGGACCTCAGCTAAACGAAACTGAGGGAGAATGGTGCCGTCGTAATCGACGAAACAGACTTCGACTCTTTTGTCGTTCAGAACTTGGTCGTGGGTTGGTGCGACATCAATGAGGTTGGAAACGATCCGAGTACCTTCGTCGAGCTGCACAAGAATCACGATTCGTGGTTCCTCATCGGGTTCGGTCGGATGCTGCGAAATGATCCAGGTGAGAATCGTTCCGTTTCCTTCAGACTCGGAGGCCTGATTGTTCATCGAACCGCAGTTCGCACATATGGGTGTTGGTGGATGGCGAAGAACGCTGCAATCACCGCATTGTTGGATCAGAAGTTTGTGACTGTTGATGCCTTCCCAAAAGAAGGCGTCGTCGAAGTCGGAAATCGGGGGACGGACGGTGGTCATAATGCGCGCTCCTGGCGGAGGGTGGATTGGAGGACGACGCCATCAGCAAGCAGGGAATCGATATCGCCTTGAGCGAAACCGATCTCGCTCATGATGTCGACGGTGTCATGACCCACGATGAGCGGTGGGCCGGCAATGCGTGTTGGTGTTTCTGAAAATGTCCACATGTGCCCGAATTGATCGAATCGACCAACCTGGGCTTGTTGCACGGTGGTGACCAGACCGGCATCGCGAAACTGGGGATCATCGAACAACCGCATTGCGAACTGGTCATCTTCGATTTCGCAGGGAACGCCGGCCTCATCAAGTAAGCGAAATGCTTCAGATGCGGTGAGCGCTCGAAGGCTGGTGGTGAGCGTTTCGATCGCGAGATCGTTATCCATTACTGAAAGTCCGTCGATGCCAAGCGAATGTTCAACAGCCGACCACTGCTCATCGTTCTGAACGGCGAGGCAGATCCATCGGTCTGCCGTCTCGTACAGACGAGTGCGTGGACCGGTGCCGAACATCAGAGCGTCAACCTTTGGCCGGTCAACGCCTTCGCCGGTTTCGGCATCGACCCATGCGTACGACGAGTTGAGGAGACAGGCAGCGAGAATTGATGTCGAAAGGAACTGGCCTTCACCGGTGAGTTCTCGGTGATAGATCGCTTGGATCATTGCGTTGGCGGCCAAGAAGCCGTTCCCGGTGTCGCCGAATGATGTGAGGCTCCAGATCGGCTTTCCGCCGTTGGCCATGCCGCCATCTTCGTATTCGACTCCTGCGAGGCAGGCTCCGGTTTGGTCATTGCCAGGAAGGTGAGCGCGGCTCTTATCGAACCCCGAGCTGTGGCAATAAATGAGGTCGGGTTTGATCGTTACGAGTGATTCGTAATCAACGCCGAGGCGGATAGCAGCTTCGTAGCGCATGTTGTGTTGCACGATGTCGGCGCGTTTGACCAACTCGTGCAATACGGCCAGCCCGCGCGGATCTTTGAGGTTGATGGAGATCGATTGTTTGCCGCGGTTCGCGGTGTAGGCGATGTGGGTTGAATGCCAGAACGTGTCGTACACGGTGTTGACCTTGATCACGGTGGCGCCGAGATCGGATAACAACTGGTTGCTGAATGGGCCAGCAATCGCCAGACCGAGATCAAGCACAAGCACGCCATCAAGCGGTGCTTTCAAGTCACCCGATGAGGCAGTTGGTGTTGCGGGAATGGGGTTCAGGAGTTCGGCGAGAATCTCGTCGGTGTGCTGGCCAACCGTTGGTGCCGGTCCTTGTACCTGTCCGGGCGTCTTTGACATTCCATAGACGATGCCAACTTGGCGGATCGGGCCAACTTCGGGGTCATCGAGCGTGACAACCATTCCTTCATCGATGAGGGCCTGATCGTTGAGAGCATCTTCTGGTCGGCGAGTTGGTTGCATCGGGATGCCAACTTGTGCCGCGGCTTCGAGCCATTCCTTTGAGGGGTACTTGGCGTAGGCCGCTTTCATCTGAGCGTGATAGTGCGCGAGCACGACAAGTTCGCTGTAGTCCGGGCCGATACGCGTTGGGTCATCGGTGGGCTTGTTGATGCGGTCGTCGACACTGATGGTGTCGCCTTGAGAAACACCGAGAGCGAAGGATGGGTTCGGCACCCAATTCTGAATCCACTTTCCGTCAGCACACTGAAAGTGGCCCTTGCTTCCGCGAGGGTCGAAGATCCAACACATGTAACCGTCGGCTTCGGGATGTTCTGGTCGTTGCCATCCGCCTGCGGTGCTTACCAAGACACCCTGAAGCAGCGACGTTTCAACCCACTGGCCGCGTCCGGTGTGCAAACGTGCCCGTAGTGCGGCATTGATTCCCGTCAATGCCAAAAACGACGCACCAAGACTTGGCCAGCGCGATTGTGGGTAGAGCGGGCCCTCGCGATCGGGGCCATCAAAACATCCAGGTGGAATGTCGAGGCCTTCAAGTTCAACTGGTAGCCGGCAGATACGACCGATCGACGTGCCAACCCAGCCGCGCTGTTCCCAATGCAAGCCAGTTCGTGCTGCGACAAGTGCGTCGATGCCAGGACGATTTTTGAAATCAACATGGCGGCCGTACGGGGTGATCGAACACATCACGAGGCGGGGATTGCGGGCGCGAAGTGTTTCCCAATCGAGACCAAGAGATTCGGTGACACCGAGATCGAAGTTTTCCACGAGCACATCGGCACGATCGATGAGGGCGAGGAGTTTTTCTCGTTGCGCTGCATCGTGAACGTCGAGTTCGATGCTGCGCTTCCCTCGGGCCCACACTCGTGCGCCGGTTTCGGTGTTGCGAGTCAGGTCGCCGCCGGGTGGTTCAACTTTCACGACATCCGCGCCGTTATCAGACAGCAGCATCGTTGCCATGGGGCCAGAGATCCCACTTGTGAGATCAATGACCCGGATTCCCCCCAGAACTCCAGCCATGGCTGGCATCTTGGTCGACCAAAACCCTTTTGGCAATGGCCAACACGATGTTGACCGTCGGTTCGGGGCCTACGCTGCGCCCATGGCCCGGGCGGAACGATTGGATCTCGATGTGGGTGGCCTGGGTCCCGACGGGGTCGAGTGGATTGCCGCTGATTTGATCGTCCCCGATGGCGTTTCTGCCGCTCCGCTCATGGTGTGTTTCCCCGGGGGCGGAATGACTCGGCGTTATTTCGACCTGCCCGAGGAGCAGCCCGGTGAATGGTCGATGGCCCGCTATCTTGCCGATCACTTCGGTATTGCTGTTGCTGTAGTCGACCACCCCGGAGTGGGAGACAGTTCGGTTCCTGATGATCCCTACACGTTGAACCCGCGGGTCGTTGCTGATGTTGATCATGGGGCGTTGTCGGAACTTGTCGCGCACGCAATGGATCTGTTCGAGCCGACGCGCCTCATCGGACTGGGCCATTCGATGGGCGGCTTGGTGGTCGCACATGCGCAGTGGCATCACCGTTCTTTCGACGCGGTGGCCTTTCTCGGTTTTGGTGGGGCCGGATTGCCCGAGTACCTGACGAAGGCCGAACTTTCCTATGCCGACAACTACGTCCGACTCGAACCCGTGCTCGCTGAGTTGGTTCGCGAACGATTCGGAACTGCGCTTGTTCCCGGCTCAACGACGAGCTCTGAGATGTTGAATCCCGGAACGCTTTCTGAAGCCCGCCAGATACTTTCCACGGCCTCGGGGCCGTTGTTGGCCCTTTGTGGTCTGGCGTCGATGGTTCCTGGTTCGTCGAATGCCGCTCTGGCATCGATCGAAGTTCCTGTATTTATCGGTCTAGGCGAGAACGACATCGCCGGCGACATCGGCAATGTTGCGGCTCTGCTCACCTCTACAGGTGATGTGACGACCTATGTGCTTGCTGAGGCTGGCCACAACCATTCGATTTCGAAGAATCGGACAGAGCTGTGGGACGCGCTCGGAAACTGGGTTACTGCTCTCGACGAGCAAGACAACTAAGCGTTATTCCTCGACGAATCCGGCTTCGCTTCCATCGGCGAGAACGTGTTTGAGAATCTTGCCACTGGGATTACGCGGAAGTCGCTCGGTGCGAAGTTCGACATAGGCCGGAATCTTGTACACCGACAGCGACTTCTTGCAATGTTCGTGCACATCGATATCAGTGATGTTGGTGTCGGGAGCAATCACGATGATCGCTTTCACTTCTTGACCAAGGATGTCGTGGTCGACACCAATCACTGCTGTCTCGATAACGCCGGCCATTTCCTCGATGCAGTTTTCGATTTCAAAGGGGTAGATGTTCTCGCCGCCACGGATAATGAGATCGCGCTTGCGTGACGCTATGTAAATGCAACCGCCCTCAATGCGGCCGAAATCGCCGGTATTGAACCAACGGCCGGGAAAGAACGCTTCAGCATTGGCAGAAGGGTGACGCCAGTACTCGGTCAGAAGGAGCGGGCTGCGCACACAGATGTTTCCTTCGCCGCCCTCGGGAAGTTCATTGCCTTCGTCGTCCATGATCTTCACTTCGCAGGTTGGCAGTGCGGGCCCAATGCATTCGGGCGAGACTTCGAGCATCCAGTTAGGAGCGAAGGAAACAAGTGATCCGGTTTCGGTAGAGCCGTACCCCGTTGACATGGTGTGGTCGAGGTGAGGGAAGCGGTTGGCGAGCCTGCGCATGATTTCGGGAGTGGTGGCCGAGCCGCCCATACCTACCGACATCACCTGTTGCGGCGGAATCTCGGCGCAGCGGGGGCTATCGAGTAGACGAAGGATGTGTGTGCCGGTACCGCCGATGATGTTGACCTTGTTTTCGATGATGAAGTCGATGACATCGTCAGCTTCGAATCGAGTGAGGAACCACGCGCCCGTCGAACCGGTGTGCAGACCGTTCACGGTTGCACCGAGTCCGGAAACATGGAACGAAGGGAACACCACGAGTCGGATGGGAGGCGGTCCTTCAGATGGTCCTCGACCGGCCATGACCATGCCGCGAGCGCCAAGGAAATTTTGCAGAGTTGTGTAATGAACAACGCTTCGGTGTGAAAGCACCGCTGCTTTTGGTCGACCGGTCGTGCCGCTGGTGAAGATGAGGATGGCGGCATCGTCTTCGTCGATGTGATTGGCGGGGAGCGCTGCCTCGGGCGCGTAGGCCAACATCATCTCAAGGTCTTCGTCGAGATCGAAGCGAGGGATGGTCACGTCACTGGAAAGACGTGCCGCTCGCTTGACATCGAATAAGAGCAACTTGGGTTCGGCAAGATCGATTGCGTGCTGCATTTCCGATTCGGTCCACCAGCCATTCATGGCAACCGTGATTGCACCCATCGAAAGGCAAGCCCAGAACGACACGATCCAGCCGTAGGAATTCGCGCCACAGATGGCGACACGGTCACCATGGCCGATTCCATGTTCACGCTGCAGCCACGAAGCAACCGACGCGACGTCGGATTCGAACCCAGCAAAGGTGACTCGCCGGCCATCGCTGAAGATCATTGATTCGCGATCGCCGAACTCAAATGAGTTGACGAGGATTTCGCGCAATGAACGGGCGCGGTTGCGCAAGACGTCCATGATTTCGCCACGAACATCTTCTTGGACAACTTCGAATGGAGCCCCAGGGCTGGTCAGACGCGCGGTGGCATCGTGAAGTGCGGCGAGTTGCGGCAATGTGTGGGCGGGGCCGGTCTCAGTCACGTTTCCTCCAGATTGATGGCGTCCTGCGTGACAGGAGCCAATGCGTGGGCGATGCTAGCGGTCCATGACAGGAATGCTTGAAGGGAAAGTTGCGCTCATCAGCGGATGCGGCGCCGGGATCGGAGAAGCTGCGGCGCGACTGTTCGCCAAGAACGGGGCGACGTTGTGGCTCAACGATCAACGGGACGACGCATTCAATCGCGTGGTGAATGATTTGCTCGCAACCGGCGCCACCGTGAGCGGCGTGGCCGGAGATATGAGTGATCCGAAGTTTGTGAACTCGTGGGTCCAAGGTGCAGTCGATTCCTTTGGCCGCATTGATGTGCTTTACAACAATGTGGGCGTCTCCCGTTCGGGGCTGCTCGGCGACCTCAGCGATGCCGATTGGCGGTTTCAGCAGTCGGTGACACTCGATTCGGTTTTCTACGCCACGCGCGCCGTGATTCCACACATGATCGCCGACGGTGGTGGATCAATCGTGAGCATGTCTTCCGGCGCAGGCATTGGCGGTAACTACAACCTTGGTGGCTACGCCGCAGCGAAAGCAGGCGTGATCAATCTCATGGAGACTGTTGCCACGGAATACGGCGCTTACGGCATTCGGGCCAATGCCGTGACGCCAGGCCCGACAGCCACGGCGCCACTTCTTGACTATCTGGCAACGCAGCCTGGCGGCGCCGATGCACATGTTGCCGATCTGAATTTGAATCGACTTAGTGAGCCTGAGGAAGTCGCACAAACAGTTTTGTGGCTGGCGTCGGACTTCTCATCGAACATCACTGGCATTTGTGTGCGCAGCAATATCCGCGCGGCAAGCCGTCGTCCGCATGGATCCTGAGGGGAACAACGACATGGCATCGGATGAGAGCGTGGAATTGACGGCATGGCGCGACTTTTGTCGTCGACTCGAAGCGGTAGGCGAGCAGCTGATGTCGGAACCGTTTCCTGTTGACGCTGCGGTGCGCGCTGAGGGTTATGACCACATGGCCGAACAGGTGTTGTGTTGGTTGGGATGGTCAATTGGCTTCCCAAATGCTGCGCGCCCGTTCTTTATGAGACAAAACGATCTGGTCACGCAATGGGGTGGCCCGAATGCTGATAACGCCTATCGTCACGCGCGTATTGATCCGTCAAAGCGGTATCGGGTGAGCGGTCGCATGCATTCGTGCGAAGAGTTCATCTTGGCGATGCGGGCTGGCTTCATGCACCAGGAGAAGTGGGGAACACTTGCTGAGCACAACGGATCCGATCTCGGAATCGGCAAAGGCGATGAGTTTGAGTTCTTCCTTGGTGGCGATGGAACTGAACCAGGTTGGCTGCCCATTCCTGAAGGTGCAGTCATGTGCTCACTTCGTGAGTACTACTTCGAATGGACCGAAGATGAACCGGCAACATTCACTATTGAATGTCTTGATGGTCCCGATTATCTGCCTCGAGTAACTGCTGAAGACTTTGCGGCGAAGGTGGCCGATGCTGCTGCTGGCGTTGAGCGCTCAATGACGTACTGG
>JAPLAE010000024.1 GCA_026393455.1 Actinomycetota bacterium | reverse complement strand
TCCCAAAAAGCCAGTCTCAGTTCGGATTGAAGTCTGCAACTCGACTTCATGAAGCTGGAGTCGCTAGTAATCCCGGATCAGCAACGCCGGGGTGAATACGTTCCCGGGCCTTGTACACACCGCCCGTCACACCACGAAAGTCGGCAACACCCGAAGCCAGTGGCCTAACCCCTCGGGGAAGGAGCTGTCGAAGGTGGGGTTGGCGATTGGGGTGAAGTCGTAACAAGGTAGCCGTACCGGAAGGTGCGGCTGGATCACCTCCTTTCTAAGGAGTCCAGCTCATTTTGAGCGATTCTCCCGATTGTTCGGTCACCAGACTGAACCGCGGAGATGGATTTCCAGTTGGTGCACTGTCTATTCGTTCTCGAGTTTGAAAACGTGGTTTGAGATTCAGTTCTCACTGCGTTTAAAAGACTCGGGTTCGTCGTTCTCTGTTCCGTTTTGAGGGAGTGCACCGCACTCGCTCTTCGTGGCGATCACTGCCCCGAAGGCCTCGAGCCCGGACCAAGCGTCCTGTCTCCGTCTTCGGATCCGCATACCGCCAACCCGTCCTGGGACTGCTCCAACGAGCGTCCTTGACCAGGCGCCCTTTGAGAATTGCATAGCGAGCACGAGCATCTTTGTTCTTCCAAGTTACAAAGAGCCAACGGTGGATGCCTTGGCATCGACTACCGATGAAGGACGTGTCTGGCTGCGAAAAGCCACGGGGAGCCGCCTAGAAGGCTTTGATCCGTGGATGTCCGAATGGGGAAACCCACCACCCGTCATGGGGTGGTACTCCGGTCTGAATACATAGGGCCGGTAGAGGGAACGGGGTGAATTGAAACATCTTAGTAGCCCCAGGAAAAGAAAATAACAATGACTCCCTGAGTAGCGGCGAGCGAAAGGGGATCAGCCTAAACCGTGCTGGTGTTAAAGCCTGATGGCGTTGCCAGTACGGGGTCGTGGGACCCGATAGAAGAAGCATCAGATTCTTCACAGAGTTACAAAGTGTCGTTGTAGTGGAAGCGTTCTGGAACGTCGCGCCACAGCAGGTAAGAGCCCTGTACACGAAACAACGCCGCCTCTGATTGGTGTTCCCAAGTAGCGCCGGAACCGTGAAAGCTGGCGTGAATCTGCGAAGACCACTTCGTAAGGCTAAGTATACGTCGATGACCGATAGTGCACTAGTACCGTGAGGGAAAGGTGAAAAGTACCCCGGGAGGGGAGTGAAATAGTACCTGAAACCGTTGGTTTACAATCAGTCAAAGCGTCGTCATCCTTTTAGGATGGCCGCGATGGCGTGCCTTTTGAAGAATGAGCCAACGAGTTACGGTGTGTGGCGAGGTTAACCAGTGATGGGAAGCCGGAGCGAAAGCGAGTCTTAATAGGGCGAATTAGTCGCATGCTGTAGACCCGAAGCCGAGTGATCTATCCATGGGCAGGTTGAAGCGGGGGTAAGACCCCGTGGAGGACCGAACCCACCATAGTTGAAAATATGGGGGATGACCTGTGGATAGGGGTGAAAGGCCAAGCAAACTCGGTGATAGCTGGTTCTCCGCGAAATGCATTTAGGTGCAGCGTCAAGCGTTCAGCCATGGAGGTAGAGCACTGAATGGGTTAGGGGCCCTACAAGGTTACCGACCCCAATCAAACTCCGAATACCATGGCTCCAGAGCTTGGCAGTGAGACTACGAGGGATGAGCTTCGTGGTCGAGAGGGAAACAGCCCAGACCGCCGGCTAAGGCCCCTAATTCTGGACTAAGTGGTAAACGATGTGAGACTGCATAGACAGCCAGGAGGTTGGCTTAGAAGCAGCCACCCTTAAAAGAGTGCGTAACAGCTCACTGGTCGAGTGGTCTTGCGCGGACAATGTAGCGGGGCTCAAGTCCAGAGCCGAAGCCGCGGATGCGTCTTAGGACGCGTGGTAGCGGAGCGTCGATCTCGGAGTGAAGCGGCGGGGGAACCCGTCGTGGACCGTGGTCGAGTGAGAATGTTGGCATGAGTAGCGAAAGAGGGGTGAGAAACCCCTCCGCCGAATATCCAAGGGTTCCTGGGGAAGGCTAATCCGCCCAGGGTAAGTCGGGAGCTAAGGCGAGGCCGAGAGGCGTAGTCGATGCACAACTGGTTGATATTCCAGTACCGCTGTACCCGCGCCAATACTGATCCATTGTTGCTAAGGGGCTGTCACCTTCGGGTGACGAACTGACCCACGATGAGGACGTAAGCAATGAGGGGACGCAGGAGGATACGTGAGCCCAGGCGATGGTTGTCCTGGGGTAAGTGCGTAGGGAGGGGACTAGGAAAATCCGGGCCCCATGATCCTGAGACACGACGCCGAGCCGATTTAGGCGAAGTCACTGATTCCATGCTGCCGAGAAAAGCCTCTAGCGAGCTGGTACGGCGCCCGTACCCCAAACCGACACAGGTGGATAGGTAGAGAATACCAAGGCGATCGGGAGAACTGTGGTTAAGGAACTCGGCAAAATACCTCCGTAACTTCGGGAGAAGGAGGACCCCATTAGGGTGACGGACCTTGCGTCCTGAGCTCGAAGGGGTGGCACAAACCAGGGGAAAGCGACTGTTTACTAAAAACACAGCAGCGTGCGAAGTCCTAAGACGATGTATACGCTGTGACGCCTGCCCGGTGCTGGAAGGTTATGAACCTAAGCCCCAGTAAACGGCGGCCGTAACTATAACGGTCCTAAGGTAGCGAAATTCCTTGTCGGGTAAGTTCCGACCTGCACGAATGGCGTAACGACTTCCCTACTGTCTCAACCATAGACCCAGCGAAATTGAAGTACGAGTAAAGATGCTCGTTAGCTGCAGAAGGACGGAAACACCCCGTGGACCTTTACTATAACTTGATGTTGGGCTTTGGTATGTGTTGTGTAGGATAGGTGGGAGACTTTGAAGCATTGGCGCTAGCCAGTGTGGAGTCAACCTTGAAATACCACCCTGCACATGCTGGGGCTCTAACCCACGCCCGTTATCCGGGTGGGGGACAGCGTCAGGCGGGTAGTTTGACTGGGGCGGTCGCCTCCTAAAGAGTAACGGAGGCGCTCAAAGGTTCCCTCAGCCTGGTTGGCAATCAGGCGTCGAGTGCAATGGCACAAGGGAGCTTGACTGCGAGACCTACAAGTCGAGCAGGTGCGAAAGCAGGACATAGTGATCCGGCGGTTGCGTGTGGAAGCGCCGTCGCTCAACGGATAAAAGGTACCCCGGGGATAACAGGCTAATCTTGCCCAAGAGTCCATATCGACGGCAAGGTTTGGCACCTCGATGTCGGCTCATCGCATCCTGGGGCTGAAGCAGGTCCCAAGGGTTGGGCTGTTCGCCCATTAAAGCGGTACGCGAGCTGGGTTTAGAACGTCGTGAGACAGTTCGGTCCCTATCCTCTGCAGCCGGAGGAGATTTGAGGAAGGCTATCCCTAGTACGAGAGGACCGGGATGGACGTAGCTCTCGTGTGCCAGTTGTCCTGCCAAGGGCATGGCTGGTTAGCGACCTACGGAAGGGATAACCGCTGAAAGCATCTAAGTGGGAAACCCGTTCCAAGATTAGATCTCCCACAGAGTCAATCTGGTAAGGCCCGTGGAAGACCACCACGTTGATAGGCCGGAGGTGTAAGTGCGGTAACGCATTCAGCCGACCGGTACTAATCGGCCGAGGGCTTGGATCGACACAGATGTTCGTGCTCGCTATGGAGTTCTGAAGGGGCCGCGACAGGTCCGACCTTTGGTCGGTTCTGGCGCACCCTTTTGACAAAGGTTTCGGTGGCTATGGCGGCGGGGTCACACCCGTTCCCATTCCGAACACGGAAGTTAAGCCCGCCAGCGCCGATGGTACTTGGGAGTAGACTCCCTGGGAGAGTAGGACGCCGCCGAATTTCTAAAGAAAGAAGAGGGCCCCTTCGGGGGTCCTTTTCTCGTTTTGCTTCCGTCAATTTTCTGAATCTTTGAACGCCTCGAATTCGACGTTTTCAAGGTCGTGGTCCGGTGCCGGTAGGTTGGTCGTATGGCCAGTCCCCCTTCTTCCGGTTCGTCGCGCTCGGGCAAGTCAAGTAGCCCTCGTGGAGGATCCCGGCCCGCCGCCAAGGGCGGAGCTCCGAAAGGGGCGCCGAGAGGCAGTTCGAAGGGCGGTTCGAACGGGGGCCCCAAGGGCGGATCCGGGTCGAAACCGTCTGGTTCCTCAAGTCGATCCGGTTCCTCAAGTCGATCGGGATCGTCCGATCGTTCTGGATCATCTGATCGCTCAAGTACTGGCCGTCCCAGTCGCGGAGCCCCCAGTTCCGATCGCCCCCGTTCCGGGAATGCTCCAAGCAGTCGGGCGCGCAGCGGCGGCGACGACCGTGCCACGCGTCGATCAACGTCCGAAGACGGATGGGCAGAAGGTCCGCCGCTCGAAACACCGCGCACATGGGGTGGCGTCGCCCGTCGTGGAGCAGGCGCGGCCACTGGCCGGCGTGTCGTAGGTGCATCACGCGCTTGGCGCGATGCAGTCGAAGCAGCGACACCCCAGCGTCGACCCGACGCAGTGCGACGGGCTGCCCCTGGGTCGATTCCTGATGAAGCGACCGATGCCGAACGACGTGCGGCAAATGACGCGCGCGCTGCGGAAGATGATGCGCTGATTATCGATGTGCGCGACGAAACCTCTGCTGCAGCCACTCGAAGTTCCTCTCGCCGACGAGACCCGGCGCCTATCGATCTGGCCGGCGAGGTTCGCGAACAACTGAGTCGCGCTGTCGGGAACGCTCGGACTGAACGCGTTGAAAAGCGCTTGACCGAAGCGGCCGAACACTTCGAAGCCGATCGCTTTGGTGATGCCGCCCGCATTCTCAAGAAACTTGTTGATGAAGCGCCAACAGTGGCTGCAGTTCACGAGTTATACGGACTCACGCTGTATCGCAAAGAGAACTGGAAACCAGCAGCGCGCGAACTTGAGGCGTTTCGGTTGTTGAGCAATTCAACCGATCAGCACCCGGTGCTTGCCGATTGCTATCGAGCGATGCGTCAATGGACGCAGGTCGCAGAGCTTTGGAATGAACTTCGAGAAGCCTCGCCGAGTGCTGAACTGGTAACAGAAGGCCGAATCGTCATGGCTGGCTCGTTTGCTGACCGAGATGATCTTGCAGCAGCAATCTCGCTCCTCGAACAAGGTTTTAACTTTCCCAAGCGCCCGATGCCGCATCATTTGCGCCGCGCTTATGCGCTGGCCGATCTTTATGAGCGGAGCGGAGACCTCCCGAAGGCGCGAACCATGTTCGGACGCGTTGAAGCCGTCGATCCCGATTTCGCAGACATTCGACGTCGAGTTCGTGCACTTCGGTGAACTGTCTCACCTGAGATCTACGGTCTGAATCACTTCCCCAACGTCCAACGATCGGTTTGACCGATCACCGATTTGGGAGGTCCCATGGCCACTTCCGTTACGAGAGGCACCGCCTCACTCGCTCCGGCGTCTACTGCTCCACAACTCGTTCCCTGTGGAACCAATCTTGTTGTTCTCCGCGGTGTTATTCGCCGTGATCCGGAGTACCGGAGTCTGCCTTCGGGTGACGAACTCCTCTCCTTTGACCTCACGGTCAGAGACGATGATCTTCCGGCCGAAACCGTCCCGGTCGCGTGGCTCAACCCCGCGGTCTCGGCGTCGAAATTGGCCGAAAGCGACGACGTCGTGGTGATCGGTCGAGTTCGCCGACGCTTTTTCCGTGCCGCTGGCTCTACTGCGAGCCGAACCGAAGTTCTGGCCGAGAAAGTTCTCAGTGCCCGGTCCTTTGCCCGCATCCGCACTTCGCTCGAGCCTCGTGTGGCGGGCCTCAACCTCGAATGAGGCGCTGAGTCGGTCTGTCTGACTGGCCTAGTCTCTGAGCCAACAGACAGATCGATGTGCCGTGGCACATCACGGACTTGGTGGGCCCGGGCCCACCAGGTGATCGAGGAGACGCATGACCGATATCAAAGGACTACTCGGCGACGAAGCCGAAGAGTTGCTGAGCTTCACGTGTAAGGGCATCACCAAAGATCAGTTGAACAAACCAGGTGGCGACATCGTCGAGCGTGTCTACATGCAGTCCGATCGCTCACCACAGGTTCTGCGCAACCTTCAGTCAATGTTCGGCCACGGCCGTCTTGGCGACACCGGTTATGTCTCGATCCTTCCTGTCGATCAAGGAATTGAACATTCTGGAGCAGCGTCATTTGCTCCGAACCCGATGTACTTCGATCCCGAAAACATCATCAAGCTTGCGATCGAAGGTGGATGCAACGCAGTCGCAACCACCTTCGGCGTTCTTGGCACGATGTCGCGAAAGTACGCGCACAAGATCCCGTTCATTGTGAAAATCAACCACAACGAACTCATGACCTATCCCAACGAGTTCGATCAGATCATGTTTGGCACGGTGGAAGAGGCCTACGAACTCGGCGCTGCTGGCGTCGGTGCGACCATCTATTTCGGGTCTCCCGAATCTCATCACCAGATCATCGAAGTGGCCGAGGCGTTCCATCGTGCCCACCAACTCGGGATGTTCACGGTGCTGTGGTGCTACCTGCGCAACAACGCGTTCAAAGTCGACGGTGTCGATTACCACGATGCGGCCGATTTAACTGCGCAGGCCAATCATCTTGGCGTCACCATCGAGGCCGACATCATCAAACAGAAGCTTCCGACCAGGAATGGCGGCTACAACGCTCTCGAGGGCTATGGAAAGACGTCGAAACTCGTTTACAGCGAACTCGTCTCCGATCATCCCATCGATTACACCCGCTGGCAGGTCGCAAATTGCTACATGGGTCGAATTGGTCTCATCAATTCCGGTGGAGAGTCGAAGGGCTCTTCCGATCTTGCCGACGCGGTTCGTACTGCCGTCATCAATAAGCGTGGCGGTGGCACAGGCCTCATCTCCGGGCGAAAGGCGTTCCAACGCCCCATGGCCGAGGGTGTCGCATTGCTGAATGCGATTCAAGACGTCTACCTGGACGAATCAATCACCATTGCGTGAGTGACGTTCTGACAACTCCGTAAGAAACGGGCCGGCCTTGTGGCCGGCCCGTTTACGTTGGCCGCTGTTTTGCAGTACTTCCCAACTGATCGACCTCAGTCGATGGAACGAAAGACAACGCCGGTTCGCGGCTTCGGCGCGAAGAACGTTGATTTCGGGGGCATCTTTTCGCCACCCTCGGCGATCTCGATGATCTGATCGACGCGAACCGGCCGCAACAGCACACCCGCTTGTGCTGCCCCTGAGCGGACCGCAGCTTGAATGTGATCCACACCGTGCTGATAGACGAGCGAATGGTCGGGGAGAGCGGCGAGAGCCAAATCAAGACGGCTTGAGTCAAGGTCGCGGGTTGCGGCGATGGTGGTCTGTCGGGGACGGAGAAGCCACGTGCCATCGCTCGTGACGAGGGCAAGGCCGCCAAGTTCTTGTAACTCACGAACCGTGGGTTGGCCAGAACCTGGAAATAGTTCACTTTCGAAAAAGGGATCGAAGGCGGCGACGAGATCAATGTCGACAGGTAGGCCAGAGATCAGGCGGTGAATCGGACCAACGTCGAGTTCGTCTTCGACCAACTCGACCACGAAGGTCATGACCGCGTTGGCAGCGCCACTATCGCCGTCGGCGGCTCGACGTTCATCGCGATAGGCGAGCGATGTTTCGTAACGATGATGGCCATCGGCGATCACAATCGGCGCCGAACCAATTGCCGAACGAATTGCGTTGATACGCGCAGGATCAGTTATTAGCCAAACCGTATGGGTGACACCGTCAGAATCGAATCGGCACAGTGGCGCATCGGTGGTGTCAAGAAGTGCGGTGAGGCCAGTGGCCGGGGAAAGCCCCCAAACCGCAGACAGGTTCGAACGTGTGGAGCGGAGGAGATCGAGGCGATCGCTCTTGGCCTTAGGAGTTGTGAACTCGTGGGGAAGAATGTCGCCTTCTCCCGGTCGAGTGAGTTCCATTGCTCCGATAACGCCAGTGGTGTGGCGAATGATGCCATTCTCGTCCGGAGCTTCCATGCGATACACCGTGAACGAGGGCTCGGAGTCATCAACGAAGACCCCCTCGTTGCGCCACTGATTGAACAGTTGTGCAGCGTCGCCGTAGGGGTCGTCGCCATCGATGGGAAGATCGATCCGCACCACGTTGGCGGGAGCGCTGGCGATCAGTGCCGCACGATCACTGGGACTAATTACGTCGTAAGGCGGAGCTGTGACGAGCGCAGGATCGAGCGAAGTGGTGTCGTAACGGATACCGATGAAGGGTTCAAAGCGTGGCACCGTGTAGTCCTATCAGACTCACAACGTTGCCCAGCGCGAACGAAATCGGTTGGTCGTCACGATTGCGGCGAAGGGGTGGGAGACTCTCCTTATGGCATGGGCCCTTGATCTCGATGGCGTGGTGTGGCTCGAAGACGAGCCCATCGCCGGTGCGAGCGATGCAATTGCGCTACTGCGCGCCGCCGGCGAACGCGTGGGATTCGTTACGAACTTTTCCTTTGGGCGCCGCGATGACATTGCCGCGAAACTCGAGCGACATGGCATCGACGCCTCCGATGGAGTGATTACCTCTGCCATGGCGGCCGCCGCACTTGTTGAGCCCGGCTCGCGAGCGCTGGTCTGCGCTGGACCGGGCGTTGTTGACGAACTCCAGCGGCGAAATGTCGAGGTCATCGACGCAAGCGATCCGGGGGCACTTGGAGCATCGGTCGATGTCGTCGTGGTCGGGTATCACCCCACCTTCGACTACCAACGGATGACTGCAGCAGCGGTCGCTGTTCGAGCAGGGGCTCGCCTGCTGGGCACGAACGACGACGCCACCTATCCCACGAAGAGCGGCCCCGTGCCTGGCGGGGGCGCGTTGCTGGCGTCTATTGCAGTTGCCTCGGGTGTCACGCCAGAGATCGCGGGAAAGCCGTATCAACCCATCGCCGACATGGTCCATGACCTGCTCGGGGCGACCGGGATCATGGTTGGTGACCGTCCCGATACCGACGGTCTCTTCGCTCACACACTCGGCTGGAAGTTCGCTCTTGTGCTTACGGGCGTGACCGCTGATTCAGACCTGCCCGTCACGCCCGAGCCCGACATGATTGCCGAGTCATTGCAGGTCTTGGTCTCTGAGGCCCTGTCGGATAGCGAACGCGGTCGGTAGCGTCGCAACTATGGGGGCACGCCGACGTCTCGATTCAGAACTCGTGCGACGAGGCCTCGCTCCTTCACGAGAACAAGCGCAAGCCGCGATCGCTGCTGGTCGTGTGACTGTTGGTGGTGCTCCGGCCACGAAAGCCTCGCGAATGGTCGATGCCGCGGAGCCGGTCATTGTTCATGGGCCTCCGCCGAAGTATGTGAGTCGGGCGGGAGCCAAGCTCGAAGGTGCGATCGAGCAGTTTGGGCTTCACGCGATTATCGATGGCGCACGCGTGCTCGATGCCGGTGCCTCCACCGGTGGGTTCACTGATTGTGTGCTCAATTACGGAGCTCTCGAGGTTGTCGCTGTCGACGTTGGACACAACCAACTCCACGAGCGTCTGGGAGCCGATCCGAGGGTGCGATCAATTGAGCGAACGAACCTCCGCACGGCCGATCCCTCGTTACTCGGCGAGCCAGTCGACGTTGTGGTGGGCGATTTGTCCTTCATCTCTCTGGCGTTGGTCCTCGACACACTTGCAGCCGCGTCGGTTCCAGGTGCGGTCTATGTCTTGCTCGTAAAGCCTCAGTTCGAGGCGGGTCGAACCGAAGTGAGCAAGGGAAAAGGCATCATCGAAGACCCTGCAATCTGGTTCCGGGTGCTTTCCGAAGTATCGGGTGCACTCTTGGAGAGGAATGCGGCCATCATGGGGGTCATGGTTTCACCCATTACCGGTTCAGACGGCAACGTCGAATTCATTCTGTTCGGTCGGTTTGCCGGATCAACCGAAGCCGTTGCCGGTCATGTCATGATCGAAAGTCACTGTTTGGGAGAAGCATTTAATGCCGTCACCGGTTGGCGGGAGCCATCGGAACTTGGCGACGGAGGGATCTGAAGATGGCGTCCTTTGCGTTTGTCCTTCATCCGGACCGAGCCGAAGCCGCTGCCGTAGCGCGCGACACCATCGAGTGGCTTGTCGCTGCCGGGCATCAGGTCGTCCTTCCGGAACTTGATGCTGCTCGCCTTGGCCGCGCTGATCTTGGTGTGAGCGAAGAAGGGTTTGGTGCTGGGCTCGAACTTGCCGTGAGCCTCGGCGGCGACGGGACAATGTTGCGCACCGTTGCGCTTGTTGCTCGACACGAAGTTCCGGTGCTGGGTGTGAACCTCGGCACCCTCGGTTACCTCACCGACATTGAACCCGATGGTCTTCGTTCTGCTCTTGAGCGCGTGCTCGCGGGGGAACATCTCATCGAAGAACGCATGCTGCTCGAAATCGACATCGAAGCACCTTCTGGGGCCACATCCGAGCGCAACGTCCTTGCTCTCAATGAAGCGGTTCTCGAGAAGACGGGATCCGGTCACACGATTCGGCTTGACGTTGCCCTCGATGGCACGTTCTTCACCCCCTATGCCGCCGACGGACTCATCGTTGCGACAGCCACGGGGTCCACGGCCTATGCCTTCTCGGCTCGCGGCCCCATCGTGGAACCCACACATCGAGCCCTTTTGCTCACGCCAGTTTCGCCGCACATGTTGTTTGATCGCACCTTGATCCTCGATGACGATTCCGATATCGCTCTGACTGTCGCCGGAAATCGCGGAGCAGCGCTTGTGGTCGATGGTCGACATCTCGGCGAGTTGCAACCAGGAGACGTCATTCGTTGTCGTGCTTCCGATCATGTTGCTCGTCTTGTGTTGTCAGGTCCTCGCGAGTTTCACTCCATCCTCAAGGCCAAGTTCGGTCTGTCCGATCGATAGGCGAGTGGAATCTGAATGCTGAGTGAACTGCGGGTTTGCAATCTCGGTGTGATTGAGGAACTTTCGCTTGTACTCGCGCCCGGAATGACCGCAGTCACTGGCGAGACTGGTGCGGGAAAGACGTTGGTCGTCACTGCCATCGAGTTGTTGGTTGGTGGTAAGGCCGAAGCATCGATGGTTCGACCTGGCGCCGATGAAGCGGTTGTCGAAGGTCGTTTCGATCTCGGCGATCGCGAATGCATTATCCGCAGAGTTGTGCCGGCCAAGGGCCGATCGCGGGCATACATCGATGGAAATTTGGCGACGATCGCTGAACTCTCTGAGGTCGGAGCGGGTTTGGTCGACCTTCACGGTCAACATGACCATCAATCGCTCTTGACTGCATCGGTGCAACGACAGTCGCTCGATCGTTTCGGCTCGGTTGATCTTGGCCCGCTTCGCGATGCTCGTCTTGCGGTTCGCGCTCTCGATGAACGACGTGCTGCGCTGGGTGGGGACCCGCGCGACCGGGCACGCGAAATCGACCTTCTTCGGTTTCAGGTCGATGAACTCATTGCTTCGAGTCTCGACGACCCCGAGGAAGACGAACGCCTTCGCACCGAGGCAGAACTGCTCGCCGACGCTGGGGGTTATCGAGAAGCGGCTGCAGCGTCACTCGATGCGCTGAGTGCCGACGGGGGAGCGAGCGATTCAGTGGGGAAGGCTCTGGCTTCGCTCGGCGATCGAGAACTTTTTGCTCCGCTCGTTTCCCGACTCCGTGATGTCCAGGCCGAACTCGAAGACCTGTCTCGCGAAGCACGCACATCGGCAGAACAGGTCGAGAGCGATCCGGAGCGCCTGGCCGCCATTGGTGATCGGCGAAAGGTTCTTCAGGACCTCCGCCGTAAATACGGAGAGTCCTTGGTGGAGGTCATGGCGTGGAGAGACGAGGCAAGCTCGAGATTGGCTGAACTCGAAGGTCATGACGAGATGGCTGCTGCCCTCGACGCCGACTACGCCGAATCCCTTGCTGTTCTTGAAAAGGCCGAAGCTGCGGTTGCAGCAGCACGCTTGGCCGCCGCACCAGCGCTAGGTGCCGCCGTTGTTTCCCACCTTCCAGATCTGGCGTTGGCGAAGGCCCGTCTCGAGGTCGAGGTTTCCGGTCGGGCGGGACGCGAGGTTTCGTTTCGTTTCGCGGCGAATCCAGGGATGGACTTGCAACCGCTTTCAAAGGTCGCTTCCGGTGGGGAATTGGCTCGGGCCATGTTGGCGTTACGCCTTGTATTGACCGAAGGTCCTCCGGTTCTGGTCTTTGACGAGGTCGATGCCGGCATTGGCGGCGCTGCTGCCGTCGCGGTTGGACGGTCGTTGGCAGCCATCGGCGCAGGCCATCAGGTGCTCGTCGTTACGCACTTGGCGCAGGTCGCAAGCTGGGCCGATTCGCATGTTGTGGTCGACAAAGTCGTTGCCCGATCGACAACTACGACGACGATTGCCACTGTCATCGACGAAGATCGGATCACCGAACTCGCCCGGATGCTTTCCGGTACCCCGGAATCTTCGACCGCTCGACAGCACGCTCGCGAACTACTCGACAGCGCAAAAACGTAAGTCGGCGCTTCGCTGCGGTCTGACGTCACGTCGTCATCCGCGACGGGTAGGACAGAACGAGGCTACGATGCAATCCCGACGTGTTCATTACCGCCGGGAGGCCCCTCCGATGACCAAGCACATCTTCGTGACCGGGGGTGTGGCCTCGTCACTTGGCAAGGGCATCACAGCATCATCGTTGGGTCGTTTGCTGAAGAGTCGTGGTTTGCGCGTCACCATGCAGAAGTTGGATCCGTACCTCAACGTTGATCCGGGCACGATGAATCCGTTCGAGCACGGAGAGGTGTTCGTCACCGACGATGGTGGCGAAACCGATCTCGACCTCGGCCATTACGAGCGCTTTATCGACGAGCCATTAAGTCGCGATTCGAACGCAACAACCGGTTCAATTTATTCGGCAGTCATCGCCGCCGAACGACGTGGCGATTACCTCGGTAAGACCGTTCAAGTCATTCCGCACATCACCGACGAAATCAAGCGTCGAATCACTCGGTTAGCTGATGAGTCTGTTGATGTCGTGATCACAGAAATAGGCGGCACCGTCGGCGATATCGAAATTCTCCCGTTCCTCGAGGCGATTCGACAGTTCCGACTCGACGTAGGTCGTGAAAACGTTTGTTATGTACATGTGACGCTCGTACCGTTCATCGGTCCGTCCGGTGAGCAAAAAACGAAACCTACGCAACATTCGGTAACTGAGCTTCGAAGCCGTGGCATTCAGCCCGACATCATCGTGTGCCGAAGCGAAGGGCCTCTCGCTCCTGATTTGAAGCGAAAGATTTCGAACCTTTGCGACGTTCCTGTTGAAGCCGTCGTGAATGCGGCTGACGCTCGAAACCTCTATGAGGTTCCGCTCATCATGCATGACGAAGGGCTCGACGACTACGTCTGCAGGATGTTTGGTTTCTCCGATCGCGACATCGATCTTTCCGAGTGGGAGATACTCGTTGATCGCGTCGAGAATTCGACGATCCCTGTTCGTATTGGAATTATTGGAAAGTACGTCGCTCTTCCCGATGCGTATCTCTCCGTTGTCGAATCCCTCAAGCACGGCGGCTTTTTCCATGCGGCAGATGTTTCTGTCGAGTGGGTGCAGGCCGAAGATGTCGAGGCAATGACCGCCGATGGTCGACTCGGCGAACTCGACGGAATTGTGATTCCTGGCGGATTCGGCGAACGCGGCGTCGAGGGCAAGATCGCTGCTGCCCAATATGCCCGTGAAAACGATCTTCCATGTCTTGGTCTTTGTCTCGGCATGCAGGTCATGACGATTGAGTTCGCTCGCAATGTTCTGGGTATGGACGGTGCACACTCGAGCGAATTCGATCCGCAGACTGCGTTTCCGGTGATTGACCTTATGGAGACGCAACGTGATGTCACTAATATGGGTGGCACGATGCGTCTTGGCGCTTACATCGCGCAACTTCAACCAGGTTCAAGGGTCGCAGAGATTTATGAATCTGAAGTTGTGTCTGAACGTCATCGCCATCGTTACGAATTCAATGCAAAGTTCCGCGGTCGTTTCGATGAATCAGATTTTGTGTGTTCCGGGACCTCTCCCGATGGACGACTCGTGGAATTCATCGAACTGAAGAACCACCCATTTTGGATCGGTACACAGGCTCACCCTGAATTCAAGAGTCGTCCCGAGCGACCTGCCCCGCTATTCCGCGAATTTATCGGCACCGCGTTGGCTCGCTCCGAGGGTAGAAATCCACACCTTCCCGACTTCGATATCGAATCGTCATCGCTGTCGGCGTGAGCGATCAGTTCCGACGAGTCGACGAAGTCGTACTCCACCACGGATACATCTTCGATCTCGTACGCGCCGAGTTTCTCTCTCCGGAGGGTGAGAAGTTCTCGAGGGACATCGTTCGCCACCCTGGTGCGGTCTCGGTAGTACCGATCGACGAAGATGGCCGGGTGATCATGGTCCGCCAGTTCCGACCAGCCCTTGACCGCTACATCCTTGAGATTCCAGCGGGTAAACGAGATGTTCTTGATGAGCCACCAGAACTCACTGCCCAACGAGAGTTGGGCGAAGAAATCGGTAAGCGTGCGAACTCACTGGATCTTCTGGGAACATTCGCCAATGCCCCGGGGTTTAGCGACGAACTCTCGTGGGTCTATCTTGGCCGCGACCTTGCCGATGTTCCTCGTGATGTGCAAGGGGTCGAAGAGTCGCACATGAATATCGAGCGGTTCACTTTCGACGAAGCCTTTGCGATGATTGCCGACGGCACCCTGATCGATACAAAGACCGTTGTGGGTCTCTACTTGGCAGCGCCGAAGGTTGGCGGTGGCTGACTTAGCCGACGAGCAGGAACTTCCTCTCGATGTCGAGGAGTTCCTCATTTGGTTAGCGGCAGAACGCGGTCGTTCGACGAACACCCTTTCGGCATATCGTCGTGATCTCAGGTCCTACTGTCGTTGGCTTACCGAAAATGACCGAACAATTGATTCGGTGCGTCCCGCCGATCTCGATGCTTACGTCGGCGTTTTGCGGGCACGAGGCTTGGCGCCCTCTTCGGTGAAGCGGGCGACGGTTTCGGTGCGTTCGCTCCATCGTTTCCGTTCAGACGAGGGTTTGGCGTCAACGGATCCTTCCGCAGCTATCGAGACACCGCGTGTTCCCGCCGGTCTCCCTAAAGCCCTGACCGAGGCAGAAATCACGTCGCTGCTCGAGCAGGTCGTGGGCGAGATGCCTCTTGATCGTCGCGACCGAGCCATTCTCGAGGTGCTGTACGGCACTGGCGCGCGAATCTCGGAGGTCTGTGCTCTGGGCCTCGGCGATGTTGACCTCGATGGTGGTTTGCTGCGGCTCTTCGGTAAGGGCGCCAAAGAACGTGTCGTCCCGATCGGAAGATGGGCGAGAGTCGCGTTAGCTCAGTGGCTCGATGATGATGGTCGGCCCACGGTTTGCCCAGAGCACTTCGCTCGAAGGACCGATGCCGATGCTGTCTTTTTGAATGCACGCGGTGGTCGGCTGAGCCGGCAAGGGGCGTGGGCGATTGTGAGGAAGTACGGAGACTCAGCGGGATTGGGTGATCGGCTCACCCCGCATGTTCTTCGCCATTCCTGTGCGACACACATGCTCGATCATGGTGCCGATATTCGTGCTGTCCAAGAGCTGTTGGGGCATGCATCAATCGCGACGACACAGGTGTACACGATGGTCTCGAACGACCGTTTATTTGCCGTCTATGAGGCAGCTCATCCGCGTGCGAAGGCGACTCGCCACTAGCCTCTCGGCCATGAGTGAATCTGGAAACTGGAGTGCCCCGGATCGGTTCTCGGGCGAAGACGTGGAACTCGTCGATGAGATTGTTCTCTCCGAAGACATTCTCGACGAGGACGGCATGGTCATTGGTGAGCATGTCGAAACCATCGACGTTCTTAACGTCGGTGGTCATGGGGTCGTAGTTATCGACGACAAAACGATCGTCACTGATGACGAAGGCGATCTCATGATCGACGAAACGATTGCAATCTTCGATGAAGACGGCGATGTGCTCATTGATGAAGTCATCACGATTGTCGACGCCGAAGGCGATGTCATGGTCGAAGAACATCTTGTGGCTGCCGATGCTCAAGGCGACGTGATCGTTCTTGATTCCCTCATTGTTCTCGATGGTCAAGACGTTGACGACCGTCAACTCGCTGCTGCCCTTCGTGGTGAACTGAATGGCGTCGAACGGGCGCTTGAGCAGCTCGATGCCGGCACCTACGGCATCTGTGATTCATGTGGCAATGCCATTGAAGATGCTGTTCTAGCTGTCACCCCACAAGCGCGTTCATGTAGCGCTCATCTGGCCTAGAGAACAGCACTCGTCTCGTGGCCCGGCTTCTGCACCTTGCTCGTCGGTTCTTCGGAAGTCTTCGCCCCGGCGGGCCCTCGGCTGAAGGTCAGAGATGGGCGGAATCGCTTCTTCTTTCCGAAGAACGAACCATTTGGTGTGCGCTCTCTGGTCCCGATCGTCGACACTCGGT
Source organism: Actinomycetota bacterium (assembly GCA_026393455.1). Taxonomy (GTDB): domain Bacteria; phylum Actinomycetota; class Acidimicrobiia; order Acidimicrobiales; family Acidimicrobilacustridaceae; genus Acidimicrobilacustris. Next base: position 29,052 of record JAPLAE010000024.1, on the reverse strand, counting down.
CGACGTCGCCAGGCGAGTACAGGTGGATCTCGGGCCACAAGCGACGCGCTCTGTGTTGGCAGCTGCGCTTCTCCACGATTGTGGAAAGTTGCAATCCGGTCTCAGAACTCCGGGGCGCGTAGTCGCAACTATTCTTGGAGCAACGGTGGTTCGCACATCTGAAGACGTGAGCCGCTGGAGTTCCTCATCCTCGTCGTGGAAGCGCTCGGTAGGTCGCTATCGAAATCATCCCGAAGGCGGGGGGCAGATGCTCACAGAAGCGAGGAGTGATTCGCTCACAGTTGCGTGGGCTCGCGAGCACCATTTGCCGTCATCGCAATGGACGGTTGATCCAGTCATTGCCGAGGCGCTTCATAGCGCTGATGACGACTGAGGCACTGTTCAGCCGAAATTCAGATGTTGATTGGGGCGACTTCTGAGGTGCGAAGCGACGGAATCGCCTTATTGGGGCCGTGTGGGGGAGTGGCACCAGTTCACGAGGTTGCCCGTCTAGCCTCATAACCGTTCGCACGCGCCGAACACCCCCTCATCATGATCACGCTCGAAAACGTCACCAAGACCTACAAGAACTCGACCGTCGCGTTGCGCGACGCCAACGTCGAGATCGCTAAGGGTGAATTCGTCTTTCTCGTCGGTGCGTCGGGTTCCGGGAAGTCCACCTTTATTCGTCTCCTCAACAAAGAAGAGACGCCGGAAAAGGGCCACATTTATGTTGCCGGTAAGGACATCGGACAACTCTCGGGTTGGAAAATTCCCTATCTGCGCAGAAACATCGGCTGCGTCTTTCAGGACTTCAAACTTCTGCCCACAAAAACGGTGTTTGAGAATGTGGCTTTTGCTCTCGAGGTAATCGGCCGTCCGCGCAGTGTCATCGACAGTCAGGTGCCGGCGATTCTTGATCTCGTGGGCTTAGGTCATAAGTCCGACAGCTTCCCGACAGAACTCTCGGGTGGCGAACAACAGCGAGTCTCAGTGGCTCGGGCCTTTGTGAACCGACCACTCATCCTTCTGGCCGATGAGCCAACCGGAAACCTTGATCCAGCAACCTCGGTCGGCATCATGAAGTTGCTCGATCGCATTAACAAAACTGGAACCACTGTGGTTATGGCCACTCACGATCGCGGCATTGTCGACACGATGCGTCGACGAGTGATCGAAATCGACCGTGGTGCCATCGTCCGCGACCAAGCGCGCGGCGTCTACGAATAGGACGAGCCGATGCCAGTCAAGTTTGACTATCTCCTCCGCGAGACCACTTCCAACCTTGGTCGTAACGTCACGATCACGCTCGCCTCGATCATGACCGTCGCTGTGTCGTTGGCTCTAGTGGGTGCGTCGCTCATGCTCCGATCCGGCGTCGAAAACGCCACCCAGCGTTGGCAGGGCGGCATTGAGTTCGTGGTGTTCCTTCGCATCGATGCCACTCAGCAGCAGATCGATTCGCTCAACAACGATCTTGAGCAGAGCCCCGAAGTATCCAAAATTGTCTTTGTGGATCAGGAACAGGCATACAAAGAGTTTCAGACCCTTTTCGCAGATTCACCTGAACTCATCGACAGTGTGACGGCCAAGGATCTGCCGCCATCATTCCGTGTTGAACCAGTCAACAAAGAGGTTGATGCCGTCGAATCGTTGGGACTGACCTATGAGGGTCGATCCGGTGTAGATCAGGTTGTTTTTGCTTCCAAGACCATTCGATTAATTCAACAACTTTCGAGTCGACTGACCGTCGGCATTTTTGTGATTGCCGCGTTCCTCTTGGGTGCAGCTGGCCTTCTGATTCTCAACACCATTCGAATGGCGATGTTTGCTCGCCGACGTGAGATCGAAGTTATGAAACTTGTCGGCGCAACGAATTGGTTTATTCGAGTTCCATTTATGCTTGAGGGTCTCGTACAAGGGCTCGTCGGCGCATTTTTAGCGATTGCTGCGTTGGCCGCGTTTAAGCCCTTCTTTCAGAAGTGGCTCCCAAGTGCCCAGGATATTCCACTCGTAGGCGGTTTCCAGGTGAGCGGCGGCGAGATGACTGTCATCTTCATGACACTTGGCGTCGTGGGTGTAGCGATTGGCGCGATTGGCGCCGGTATCGCTGTGTCGCGATTCCTCGACGTCTGATCGTTTGTTCCGAGTCCGAACGCTTCTGTCGCTTTAGCGAACAGCGCAGCGCGAAGATTCAGGAAACAAAGGTCGAATCGTGGAGGGCGGCGATTCCGGTGGCAACGTCGTAGATGAAGCCGGCTACTGCGGTTCCCACAGGAAGGTAGGGGCAGCTTCGGACCGCTTCGATGTCCGCCTCGAGCGCGGCGATCTGATCGCCGATGAGATGGAATTCGATATCCTCCGGGTCGGAACCGGTGGCATCAAGCACCTTTGCTCGCAGACCAGGTAGATCGATTTTGGCCGCGCCGCAATCGTTGTGATGCATGATGGCAATGCGGTCAACTTCAAGTTGGTTGACTGACTTGATAAGCGAGCGGATCGTGTCGGGTGTGACGCGTGCGCCGGCATTTCGCATCACATGGATATCGCCAACGTTGAAGCCAAAGATCGCAAGGGGATCGATCCGGCAATCCATGCAGGTCACGACCGCAAGGTTCTTGCGGGGGATCGCAGAAAGCTCGGCATTTGGGAAAGCGGAGGCGTAGGTCCTGTTGCCGTCAACTAAGTCTCTAAATGAATCCACGGCCGGGATCGTAGGCGGGGAAATACTTCTTGTTGAAATTTTAGGAATGTTTCTTGGGGATCGGCCCCTAGCGGTACTGTCGATTGATGCCTTGGATCGACGTGACGGAGAGCGAGCGGCTTGCCTCGGGTCAGATAGTGACGGTTGACCGGGAAGATGGCGACATCGTTGTGTGGCGAACCACCGCCGGCAAGGTGGTGGCCTGCGATGCCCGTTGCCCTCACCAGTGGTCTCATCTCGGTATTGCCGGAGCGGTTGATGGCGAGGAGATCGTTTGTTTGAGCCACTTCTGGCGGTTTGATTCCGAGGGCGGAGGATCGAAGTTGTCAGCCAGTGGACGACGCGATGAAAAGAGTTCCATCGTTACGTTTTCCGTCAGAGAACAGGCCGGGCGGATCGAAATCAACGTTCCTGAGTGATCGTTGCGGAGTGACGCGGAATCCGCAGCCGTGATTCCTAGACTGTTCCTATTCGAGTTTGGGAAGGATTGAAATGCCAGCGAATCCCGTATTGAACGACAAGCGTTTCGAACAGGTCATCACCGAGGGGTATGGAACTGCGCCCGTCGGGCGAACGATGACCATTGGCGGCACGTTGTCGGCACTCGGTGTGTTGTTCGCCATTATCTGCGCATCGGGATGGTTCGGATGGTCTCAGGTCCATCAGACGACACAAGAAGTTTTTGATCAGACAACAGGCCAGATCGTCACCATCAGCTCTACGACGTTCCCTGCATGGGTTCTGCTTGCCGTGCTCGTCGCCCTTGGCTTCGCATTTGCCACGTTTTTCAAGCCCAACTGGGGGCCGGCAACAGCTCCCCTGTATGCGCTTTGCGAAGGCGCCGCGCTGGGGGCAATCTCGGCGTTCTATAACCAAATGTACGACGGCATCGTTGTGCAGGCGGTTCTGGCAACGCTCAGCGTCGTTCTTGTGATGTTCGTGCTTTACGCGACTCGGATCGTAAAAGTCACGCCGAAGTTCGTACTCATAACGATCGCGGCCACGATGGGGATCGGCGTGATGTATCTCGTCACGTTCCTGTTTCAGCTCTTTGGGGCAAACATCACATTTTGGAATAGCCCCACACCGCTTGGCATAGGCATAAGCGTCGTGATCTGCATAGTGGCAGCAATGAACCTCGCTCTCGACTTCGCATTTATCGAACGATCGGTTGCGTCGGGCACGACGCCGCGCCGGATGGAGTGGCTCGCAGCGCTTGGCGTCACGGTCACGATCGTTTGGTTGTATCTCGAAATCCTTCGGCTTCTGTCGTTGCTTCGCCACTGATTTCTGGATCGCGTTCGAACGCGTTACGAGCTTGGAACCGAACGCTGTTTGCGGCGCCACGCGCGCACAAAGACAACCGTAAACACCACGAGCAGCACAACGCCAGCAAAGAGCAACGGCAATCCGGCCGCACGCTCATTGCTTGAGTCATTCATTGGCTTCTGCTGTTGTTCGATGAAGTTCATCCCGGGAGCGGTGCCATTGGGGCCAATGAGTGTGGACGTCGTAGCTCCGGTCGGCGCCGTTGTCGTGACTGTCGTCTCGTTGGTCTCCACCGATGAAGACTATGTCGGTCTGATCCCACTGTTGTGCTCATGAGATCAAAGAGTTGGTCTTCGGTTCGCCATTTGGCCGGAGCGTTACGCGAGAATCTCCATGTGACTGGGATTGAGACGGCGGACATCTTTACCTTTAGTGAAGCGAATCAAGAGCGTGCCGAAACCGTTCTTCGGCAAGCCTTTATTGCTGCGCAAAACGGGATGCCATCTGAGGATCCTGAGACTGCTGTTGAATCGCTCTGGATCATCCTTGAAGCGCTATTGGTTGAACACGTTGCCCCCACAGATGCGATCGAACAGACGAGAGCGGAACGCCGAACCGATATCGGTAACCACTGGCGGCGCATGGTTATAGCGGCTGTTACGCAGACATTCGTGCTGAGCGGCGGATTCGTTCAACCGGACCCACTCGCGGCAGCGGTTGCGGAGCGTGCACAACTTCTCATCAGTGGAGCGTTGTGGCATACGCGTCGACCGCCAGCACAAGGAGCACTTGTGCTCCGTGTGCATTCGGCTCTTGAACGTCTCGATGTAACAGCGTTGTCGGGCCAGCACCCAGGAGCAGCGGACGCTGCGGCCCTCGAAGATCTCATCGCCTGCGCCACTCTCGGCGCAGTGATGGCGGGGGAGGTGCTTCCCTCGCAAGAGAACGAAGATCGTGGCTCGATCGACGAGGCTAAGGGGCGTTGGGCGCGCTCAACCGAATCGGTTGCCGCAGCCTTCGGGATCTCAGACGTCGAACTCGTAGCGATTTCCAAATCAGGATGGGCCTGCACCGAGTGTGGATGCGTCTTTCTCGGTCGCGTCGATGCAGGTATTGCCTACCCTGATCGCTTCGCGCCGATTGGCCGATCTGGTCCGTGTGATCAGCACTTCTCCTGCGCCTGCCATCAGGCACCACTGCAACGGCGGGTCCGCTGACCGTTTGGCCGTGCGAACCCGCCGAGTGCGGAAACTGCCAATTGTAAAAAAATCAGTAAATGATGACGCCGCGAATGTTCTTACCGTCTCGCATGTCCTGATAGCCCTCGTTGATCTGGTCGAGGGTGTAGGTGCGAGTGACGAGCTCATCAAGCTTCAAATGTCCGCTCCGGTAAAGACCGAGAAGCTTTGGCATATCGTAACGGGGGTTGGCGCTACCGAAGATGGTGCCAACGAGTTGCTTCTGCTGCATAGCGAATGCAAACAAGTTGAGCTGCACATCGTTTTCGTTCATGTTGGCGACAGCAGTGAAGACAAGTCGTCCACCCTTACCAACCATGCCCATGTACGACTCAAGATCGGCGCCCTTGCCCTCGCCAACGGTGACGATGACTTTGTCGGCCAAGCGACCCCATGTGAGCTCGGCGAGAAGAGCCTGTGCTTCGGCAACATCAGACGCAACATGCGTGGCGCCGAAGTTCTGCGACTGTTCACGCTTGAACTCAACAGGATCGAGTGCGATGACGTAACGAGCGCCAGCGAGGTGCGCGCCCTGCACAGCGTTCATGCCAACGCCGCCGGTGCCAATGACGACAACAGTGTCGCCAGGAGCGACCTCGGCGGCGTAGGTAGCCGAACCCCAACCAGTGGTTACGCCACATGCGACAAGGCAGGCCTTGTCGAGCGGAAGATCCTCTTCGATCTTCACGAGAGAGTTGATATTCATAACGGAGTGCTCTGCGAACGTGCCGAGACAGCACATGGTCGCAAGGTCGGTTCCGTCGAGGAGATGGTGACGAGAGGTTCCGTCCTCTTGGCGACCTGAAAGAAGATGAGCGCCGTTGTCGCAAAGGTTCTGCTGACCCTTAGCGCATGATGGGCAGCGTCCGCAGGAAGGAACAAACGATGTGACGACGTGATCGCCAGGCTTGAGTTCGGTGACGCCAGGGCCAACCTTCTCGACGATGCCGCCACCCTCGTGACCGAGGATGATCGGGTACTGCTGCCAGCCGAGCATTTCGATGATTGCTGGGTCCATGGCCATATCGCCGGTGACCATGTGCTCATCGGAGTGACACATGCCGCTGGCGACAAAGCGAACGAGAACCTCGTTGGCCTTTGGCTCGTCGAGTTCGATTTCTTCGATCTTGTATTCGGTATGCGGGCCGTACAGAACGGCTGCTCGTGTCCTCATGAGAACTCCTAGTCAGGTGCGCAGGGCTGGCCTAGCGGCGCAGCCTGAGCAATCTATGCCCTTGAACGTGCAGGGGTGTCAGCCGGCACAGCACCGGCGACGCTTGTCATGTTACATTTTTTTCATATCCGCCGAACTTGTGTCGCACGTGGTCGGTGGCCATCACCAACGAACCGAGGGATCCATGAGCACTCCGCTTGCCAATCGGCTGGGTATTGAATTTCCAATCTTTGCCTTTTCTCATTGTCGAGATGTCGTCGCAGCCGTGACGAATGCGGGCGGATTCGGTGTGCTGGGGGCTCTGGCATTTGGGCCCGAGCAACTTGAGATCGAACTCAATTGGATCGATGAGCATGTCAACGGAAAGCCCTACGGAGTCGACTTCGCCATGCCGGTGAACTACATCGGAAAGGGTGGGGGAGAGGACGCGTCATTCGATTCGCTCGACGCCATGATCCCGACCGAACACCGTGAGTTCGTCGATGAACTCCTCACTCGCTACAACGTGCCGGAACTCCCCGCCGATCTTCCCGTTGGCCGAGTCGCCGCCGCTGGACTTGGGGTCGACGAAATGGGCCCGAGCCAGGTTGAGGTTTGTCTCAACCATCCGAATGTGAAGATGATTGTCAACGCGTTGGGCCCGCCTCCGATGTACGTGATTGAACGAGCTCACGAAGCGGGAATTCTTGTTGGTGGTCTTGCCGGATCAAAGGTGCACGCCGAGCGTCAGGTTGCAATCGGTGTCGACGTGATCGTTGCGCAAGGAACCGAAGCCGGTGGTCACTGCGGTGAAATTTCAACGATGGTGCTCGTGCCCGAGGTCGTCGATGCGGTCGGGCCAGATATTCCGGTTCTTGCTGCTGGAGGTATTGCCACGGGCCGACAGATGGCTGCTGCGATCGCGCTTGGAGCGCAGGGGGCATGGACGGGCTCGATGTGGCTCACCGTCACTGAAGCCGACACCAACCCCGTTGCTCTCGAAAACATGTTGGCCGCGACATCGCGTGACACCGTCCGATCGAAAGCAATGACCGGCAAGCCGGCCCGCCAACTCCGCACTGCGTGGACCGATGCGTGGGAAGCAGAAGATTCGCCAGGGACCTTGCCGATGCCGTTGCAGGGAATCCTTCATCAAGAAGCTGGTCGTCGCACTCAACGCGTGGGCACCCGCGAATTGATCGGCTTTCCGGTAGGTCAGATCGTTGGTCGCCTCAACAAGGTTCGCCCCACCAAAGATGTCGTGCGTGAAATGGTGGAAGAGTGGATTGAGACGACTGAACGTATGGCATCAATTCTGAACGACTAAGCAAAGAACCCGCACGACGACCCACTGTGGGTCTTGACTGGCAAATCTTTGAATTCCCCTAGAGGAGTCCCTGTGACTGACACGTTTGTAGATGCGCCCCTTCTTCACGATGCTGAGACCTACGCGCACGGCGTTCCCTACGACTACTACCGGTGGCTTCGTGAGAACGACCCCGTCGCATGTCTCGATCATCCCTCCTATCAGGGAGAAAAGTTATGGGTGGTGACTCGCTACGCCGAGGTGCAGCAGGTTTCTCGAGACGCGTCGACCTATCGCAACGCGCCCGATCCCTTCATTGACGATGGCATCAACGAATCGGCATCTGGCGGCAGCGATCAGTTGATGATCAGCCTCGATGCGCCCGACCATATGAAACTCCGCAAGATCATCAACAAGGGCTTCACCCCGAAGCGCGTTGCAGAACTCGGAGAAATGCTACGCACGCGTACCAATGACATCATCGACGGATTGGCCGACCGCACAAGCGCCGACCTCGTCCATGATCTTGCGTTGTGGCTTCCGCTTCACGTGATTGCTGACATGGTCGGCGTTCCCGAGGCTGACCGTGCCCAGGTCTTCGACTGGACCGAAAAAACCTTTGGGTTCGATGCCTCTGTCACCCCCGAAGAGCGCGCGCAGGCAGCAACCGACATGTTCATGTACGCCGACGCAATGTGTGCCGAGCGAGCCGACAATCCGAGCGATGACCTCATGAGCGTGTTGCTTCATGCCGAGGTCGAAGGCGAGAAGCTCACGGCATTCCAAATCGAACTGTTCTTCATGCTTCTGCAGAACGCCGGTTCGGAGACCACTCGAAACTTGATCACAACCGGAACGCTCGCCCTGCTTCAGAATCCGGATCAGTACGACATCGTTCGAAATGATCTTTCGGTGATCCCAACAGCTATCGAAGAGCTGCTGCGTTTTTCTACTCCGGTGATCCAGTTCACCCGTACGGCAACAGTCGATACTGAACTTGCCGGTAAGAAGATCAAGGCCGGCGAGCGTGTGCTGATGGTGTACGCCTCTGCGAATCGTGACGACCTCGCGTTTGAAAACCCCGATTCCATCGATGTTCGGCGTAACCCGAACGATCATGTGGCATTTGGTGCTGGTGGCCCGCACTTCTGTCTTGGTGCCAACCTTGCCCGCATCGAGGGTCGCATCATGTTCGAGGAAATTCTCACCCGTTTCGAAGGACTTCAATTCGTCGGAGATCCCAAGGACTATCCGCGTGTCCACTCGAATCTCATCGACGGTTTTTCCCACGTGCCGATTACGTGGGACAGCATCGCTTCACCGGCGTAGTCATCTATTCGAATTTCTCGCCGAGCATTCGAAGGAGACCGATGAGGTCTTCGGGTTGATCGGGATCCTTGTCGCCTGGAATCCAGCGGACAGGTCCCTGTGTTCCGGTCCAGTGGAACGAACCATGGGTTTCGTATCGTTCCCACCACACTGGCGAACGAGGGTCGCGCCCGACGCTGATTCCTTCAAACGGCGACATCGCAAACAGCATCTGCACTTCAGGATGTTCGTCGACCGTCACACCATCGACGGTGAGCGAGAGCTTCCATGTTCGGCTGCCGATCGCGTCGAATGAACATTCGAGTAGGTGGTCGCCGGGGGAGAGCGATGGACCGGTGACGATCGCGAGATCGCCTCGACCAGTGTGATGTACGAGCGTGGGTCGTTGACCCTCGATGATGTAGAGGCCGTAGCCGCCACTTTGATCGCCGTGTGCCGCGATAGTTCCGATAGCGCCTTCGTGGACGGTGATTGGTGCTTCAATCCGAAATGACCGAAGCCAGATCAACATCAGCGATCGCCAACGTTCGAGCGTCGGCGTTCCCGGCCAGATGGCAAGTGGTTCTTCGAAGACGACAGTGCGCGGTGGTCGAAGGACGTACTTAAGACCGATTCCTTCATCGAGCGGGTAGATCTGGCCGTCCCACGCAGCTTCGTCCCAGGCGTCGATGAGTTCAGCGAGCTTCTCTGGTTCGCTTTCAGCGAGGTTATTGAGTTCAGTGCGATCAACAGCGAGGTTGTAGAGCTCCCATTCGCGATCATCGAACGGCGTCATGGGCTGATGGAGTGTCACGACTTCCCAACCGTCCCGGTAGAAGCCACGGTGACCGATCATTTCGTAAACAGCTTCAGTGCGCTGGTCGGGGGCATTGGCCGACGCGAGTGTCGGGGTCATGCTCGAGCCAGTGATGGGCTTTACCGAATTTCCGTTTCGCTTAGTGAGGGGTTCGATGCCAAGGATGTCGAGCAGCGTCGGGAAGATGTCTGAGACGTGCGAGTACTGGTGTCGAAGTGTTCCGCCATTGAAACCTCCGGCCTTCCACGAAACAAGAAATGGGACGGTATGCCCGCCCGCATGGGTGTTGATCTTGTACAGACGGAACGGTGTGTTGCCCGCCATCGCCCAGCCACGCGGGTAATGCGGAGAAGTTTGTGGGCCGCCAATGAGATCGATGCGCGAGAGGTCGGTCTCGATGTCGTCGCCTTCATGGCCGACATGGGCCATGTACGCGCTGGTGCCGACCATTTCGCCTTCACGAGAGGCCCCATTGTCGGAAGTGAAGATGACGATGGTGTTGTCGAGTTCGCCCATGTCGTCGAGGGTGTCGAGGAGTCGCCCGGTGTTGTCATCGACATTGGTGACCATGGCAGCGAACACTTCCATGTAGCGCGCGTAAAGTTGCTTCTGGTCGTCGGAAAGTTCATCCCATGGCTCGACGTCATTGTTGGCTTCGGTGTTGCGAGGAGCCAGCACGACCTCGTCGCCAAAGACGCTGAGCTCTTTTTGGCGAGCGAAGCGTCGTAGGCGAAGTTCGTCCCAGCCTCCGGAATAGTTCCCCTTTTGGGCCGAAATGTCGGCAGCCTTCGCGTGCAGGGGTGCATGAATTGCGCCGTGAGCGACATAAAGGAAAAACGGTTGGTCGGGGGCCGAGGCTTTGCCCGCCTTGATCATGGCAATTGCTTCGTCGGTGATGTCGTCGGTGAAGTAGTAGCCGTCGGGGTAGGTGTCGGTATCGACCGGCGTGTTGTCGCGAACCAGGCGATGAGGCTGATGAAGGTTTGTGAATCCGTCGAGGAATCCGTAGAAGCGATCAAAGCCTCGCTGGCAAGGCCACGAGTGACGCGGCCCGGCATCGGATTGGTCAGAGTCTTTGGCCAGATGCCATTTGCCGACCATGTAGGTGGCATAACCGTTCGCTCGAAGGGTCTCAGGAAGTGTGACAACGTCTTCGGCCAGTTCCATCGCGTAACCAGGAAAGCCGGGATCGGCGTGTGCGACGGTTCCGACACCGGCAGCGTGAGGATTCATGCCGGTGAGGAGGGCGGCACGCGTTGGCGAGCACATCGGAGTTGAGTGGTAGTTGCTGTACTGGAGGCCGTTGCTCGCTAAGCGTTCGATGTTCGGCGTTGCGATTTCGCTTCCGTATGGGGAAGTGTCGGCGTAGCCAAGGATGACGATGTTGGGCGCGTTTTCCGGCGAGACCGGACGCTCGGGCCACCAGGATTCCGAGGTGGCGAAGACGCGCCCTACTTTTCCGCCGAAACCGGGGTAGGTGCCGGAGGTCTTGTTCTCGCTCATTGATTTCTTTCTTAGATCGAAAAGTGATTAAGCAACGATTGCTGCGTCGCGCAACGACGCAATGCGTTCGGAAAGACCGAGTTCGGTGAGGATTTCGTCGGTGTGCTGCCCGAGTGCGGGTGCGCCTCCGGCGAGAGATGCCGGCGTCTCATGAAACTGCGTGGGATGGCGCGGAAGTCGGGCCCTGCCGACAACGGGGTGGTCGAACTCTTCGAACATTCCGATCGCGACTGCATGGGGGTCATCGACCATTTCTGCAGCCGTGAGAACCATTGCGAATGCGACTCGTTCTCGTATAAATCGTTCGGTTGCCTCAGCCTGAGTGAGATTCGCTGCCATCGCGTAACACATGTCCATGATTGGTTCTAGGACATCGCGGTTCTTTCGACGTTCGCCAACGGTTTTGATTCGAGGGTCATCCCAACCTTCGACATCGAGTGACTTGCACATTCCTGCAAAGTCCGCGTCGGTGGTGGGAACAACGATTCCCCAGCCATCAAGAAAGCGCATAGGCGAAAATCCGGCATTGAAACTCGATGGCATGGTTCCGTCGGAATCCAGAAGAACTTCGTTGCCGGCAGCTTCTGCCCAAAGGAACGAGACACAAGCATCGGCCATACCTAATTCGAGGTGCTGGCCGCCGCGTCCGCTGGCTCGAGCAAAGAGTGCCGCAGTGATTGCTTGCGCGGCATAGAGGGAACTCACCTTGTCGGCAGCATTCTGGCGCAGGAACGTGGGCGGCCCGCCGCCAGGTTCGGCTTGCGTGGCGGCGAATCCGGCGTATGCCTGAATAGATGTGTCGTACGCGCTGCGATCTCGATAAGGACCGACGGGTCCGTAACCGGAGATCGATGCGTAGACGACATCTGGATTGATTTTTCGAATTGCTTCGTAGCCAAGTCCCAGGCGATCAATGACACCGGGTCGAAAGTTTTGCAGGATCACATCTGCATCGGCCGCAAGCTGCACCGCGATTTCCTGCCCTTCGGCGGTGCTGAGGTCGAGAGCGATGCAGCGCTTCCCCCGATTGCAAGCGAGGTAGAACGCGCTCATGCCGTTGACGGCCACTCCCACCCATCGGGCGATGTCGCCGATGCCGGGCCGCTCAATCTTGACAACGTCGGCGCCTTGATCGGCTAGGAGTGCTGCGGCATAGGGGCCCGTGAGAGCGATCGAAAGATCGAGCACCTTGACGCCAGACAGTGGTCCCGTGTGTTGCGGTGTGGTCGTCATGGGTTCGCCTCTTCCTTATGACGAGGGTGTGGCGTTGAACGAGACCGGAAGATGTTTGATGCCATCGACCAGATTCATTCGCAGTCGCTCCGTCGGTCCTGACTGATGAATGTCGGGTACTCGCTTGCCGAGTTCTTCGAACATTACCTTGATCTCAAGTTTCGCGAGGTTTGAACCGAGACAGAAATGGGGCCCACCTGCACCAAAGGCCACGTGATTGTTCGGAGTGCGGGCAATGTCGAATGAGTCGGCATCGGGGAACTGGGCTTCGTCTCGATTGGCCGACGGATACCAAAGAACAACTTTTTCTCCGGTAGTGATGCGCTGACCCCCGAGGATGGTGTCAGCAGTTGCGGTGCGACGGAAGAAGTTGACTGGGCTGGTCCAACGAAGGATTTCATCGACCATCGTGTCGGCCATTTCCGGGTGTTCGAGCCACCGCTGCCATTGATCAGGATGATCCATAAACGCGATGAGACCCTTAGAGATCGCGTTGCGCGTGGTTTCGTTGCCAGCGATAACGAGAAGAGTAAAGAAGAGGTCGCGCTCGAGTTCTGAGAGTTCAACTACCGAACCGTCTTCCATCGTCACGCTTGCGTCGATGAGACGCGACCAGAGGTCATCGCCTCGAACCTCACGCTTTTTATCGGTGAGTCCATGGGCGTAGATCGCCATTTCCATCACTGTGTTGGCATATTCGTCGCTAGCGCCGACTTCGCTCGTCTTGAACTCGTCGTCCTGTCCACCGATCATCCTGTTCGACCAGTCGAAGAGGAGAGATCGATCCTCTTCGGGTACACCGATGATTTCGGCGATGGCGATAAGCGGAAGTTCGGCCGCAACTTCAGTAACGAAGTCACATTCACCCTTTGGTGTCACGCGATCGAGGATTGCCGTAGTTCGTTCACGGAGGCTTTCCTCGAGTCGGCGGATCATCCTCGGTGTAAAGCCGGAATTCACGAGTTTGCGATAGCGAGTGTGTTGGGGCGGGTCAGTTGAAACCATCTGAAGCCCTGGACCCATTTCAGCGGGAAGGTCAGTGAGCGCGATCCCTCCTGCGCCATTGCGGCCCGGACCTGTTTGATGGCTGTAGAGAAGACCAGAACGATGGACTTCAGTGACGTGCTCAAACGAACTCACGACCCAGAACTCTTCACCGTCGCTTCCTTCAGATGCTGGGTGACGCCAAACAGGAGCCTGTTCGCGTAGGAACGTGAACCACTCGTGGGGATGACGCTGGGCAAAGACATCAAGGTCGGTGACGTCAATGTCGCTGAAGTCGATGTCCGATGAGCTATCTATGGTCATGTCGGTTCCGTTGGTTTCGTTAGAGGCGACTAGATGTTATGCCGCAGCGTGTAGGGAAATTTGAAGAACATGATTGGAACGAGGGATTCGCGAGCCGTACGTGTCGCTCAGCAGAAGGCGTGGGCCGTAAGGTGCTGCGATGGAAAGTCGAGTGGATGGTCGCAGCGAGCGAAAAGTGACGAACCGAGAAATCATCCTGTCCGCAGCTCGCCAGTTAATCGACACAAATGGATCGCACGGGTTCTCGATGCGCCAACTCGCGGCGAAGGCCGATGTCAGTGTCGCCACCCTCTACAACCTCTTCGAATCACGCGAGGCGATTGTTCGGGCCTGTTTCGAAAAGGTGAATGCAGACCTAAGTACCGATTTTGATGCACTTCGCGGCGCTTCCGATCTGTGTGCTCTTTGCGAAGGGCTGGTCGCAAGCGCGGACCTCGTGCTGAACTCGGTTTCTGGCGCGATGTACCTCAAGCTCACTGATGACATAGCTGTTTTGAAACCATTTCTTGGTGAGCATCGCGCGAGCGATGGCTTTGCTCCGGAGCTTGAAGCTGCTGTTCGTCGCGGCGAACTGAACGAGGACACCGATATCGACGTGTTGCGGACAGTCGTTGAAGCGGTGGTCGGGACAGCGATGCGACTCTCAGCGTTAGGAGTCATTTCAGCTGACGAACGGCGACACCGAATCCGATCTGGCTCGAGGTTGGCGTTGCTTGCGGAAGCAACGGATCTCGGTCGGAACTCATTCATGACCGATCGGTCACGCCGATAGAGCACCGCTGCTAACGGTTCTCGAGGCGGTTGAGGCCAAACGGGCCCGACCAAATGAAGCGCCCTTGTATGTCGAGTTGTGGTGTGCCGCCCAACGCGTTGTAACGAGCGCCACCGAGCAGGTAGTGAAACGTCGATTCGCCCGTTGTCCAGTTCAAGCCTTCAATCGTCCACTGACCGTCTCGGGTTCCAAACGTGTACACGGTGTTGCTCGGCATACTCACGGCGGGAACGGAGTTCGGGGAGGACACCTGATTGTTCGCCCACGCATGTTCGAGCATCCGAGTTTCAGGATTCCATTCATATTTATGAAGTCCGAGTGGCCTATAGGCGGGGTCGCTGCCTAGCCAAAAGACAAACAGTCGCTTGGCCCCGGGAGGGAAACCCTCGGGTATCGACGCTGGTTCGTTGTTCACTGTCATCGCGCCGTAACCGCAGACGGTTATTGATTGCTCAGTTTGGATCTCTTCGAGGTTTGGATTTCCCATATCGGCGCGACCGAAACCAGCGATGCGTCGAGACAATGTCCCTGAGATTTGTTTCCAGTCTTCGGGAATGTCGTCGCGCCACATGAGGGTGATGTTGACGACGTTGGCGCCGTCTCCGAAGACGACGAATCGGTCCTCGTCGCCAAACCCCATGAGACAGGGAGTAGTGCCGCAACCGAAGCCATTCTCATTGAGGTAGGGCTCCGTCCATGCCCCATCGGACTCGTCGGTTGACAGCCGTGTTCCTGTCCAGACGACTTTATGCATGTGATCGTTCGAAGGCAGATAGATCCCGCCGGCGTCATCCACGCACAAGCTCTTGCGCATCCATGAATGTCCGCCGCGACCAAGTTCAGCGAATCGGGCGCTGGTGAATTCTTCAGCACCTTCGCTGTGGCGCAACTGGATTGCTTCGTAGGAAGTGAAATCGCGATCGACGGAAAGCACCCATCCGTTCTCGGTGCTGACGATTAATCGACCGTCATAGGACATGTTGATGCCCACGAAACTTCCGGTGACTTCGGGTGGACGTTCAAATCGACGCCGCACCACAATCGGCGAGTCGGGGTCGCCAGGAACCGCATCGCCAAACGCAACGACGTGATCTTGGTAACCAACGAAATAATTCCCGTCGCAATCAAGCACGTAATACACGCCGGTAACGCCCGTTAAGTAGGCCGCACTCAGCGAAACGGCGTGCATGACCGCGTCCATGCCTGTAAGAGAGTCGAGACCTTCGAGTCCGGCTTCGTGTGCAGCAAGGTCGTAGTCGGGGCCGTTATCGAGCTCAAGGGTTGCCAACAGTTCCATGGTGTCGTAATCGAGTTTGGCGATACGGCCGCGTGGGTTGACCCAAATGACGCGCCGACCATCGGAATATGCAGAACTAATTGCAGAACCAAAACAACCCGGACCGACTGGGGAGTAACTCAGTCGATCGGAAACCGAGCCGGTCGGACCCACAGGCCCAACGATGCCAACGGCGTCCTGCTGAGCGGGGTCATTGTGGGCCATTGAGCTTTCGCTGTCGGCGAGAAACGGGTTCCTAGGGGCAAGTTGCATGCTCTGAGATGCCATGAACCGACATTACGGTCGGGCAACTCTTATTGCAACAGTGTTCCAAATTAAACGGAAGCGCAGTTGTGGAAAAAACGGGACCTTGAAACTCCTACTTAGTTCCCGGTGGTGCCACCAACAAGGGTGCTCACCTTAAATCCGCCGCATGCCGTGTACGCCGCAGCAATAGAGAGTGATGCGGTGTTGTCGGGCGGGTACACCTTGACTTGCGTCGATGTCGGATCGCACGCTGCGCCCATCCCTGACGCGCTCGTGTGCAACGTGGCGCTGGCGCTTGCGCCTGGCTGAAGGGTGAGGGTTGGGCCTTCGGTTCCTTCACGTGATGCGGGTTGGCCAATTTGCTTGGACGAAGAATCGAGAAGCGAAACGCCGGGGAAGCCGCGCAGATCGCAGACCTTCGCACTGGTATTGGTCAGAATGAGCGCCGTATAACGCTGCCCCGCCCCAGATTGGGTCTCGCCGATCGTGCCCTTGAGTTGATCGGCCATGCACCGGGTGCTTGAGGCTGAGGAACTTGTCGGCGAGGCACTAGAGGTGCTCGGCGTCGTAGAACTTGAACCGGTCGAGGCAGTCGATGATGCCTTGTCGGAACCGGAACTGCAGGCAGTAGCGATGATGGCGACGGTGAAAAGGCCGACAGAGAGGGCTCGAGATGTGCGCACACGTCAAGGCTATGTGGGCTCAGAATGGCGTCGGGGGATGGCGGTGTCGCCGGTCGGCGTTCTGTGGGACAAGATGGTCACGTGGCTTCGATTGGGGCCGTATCTCAAAGGGGGAGATCAATGGACGCCGATGTCGTCTCAAAGTTCCAGATGACGGGTCAAGACGTGCCGTGGTTGCTCGCGCGCTTGGCTGAGCGTCGGCCCGATCACCCCGTGTTGATCTGGGAACCGCGGAGCGGCGAGGTAGCAACGTGGACCTACTCAGAGTTTTGGTCAGAGGTTCGACGTCTCGCAGCTGGACTTCAGAAGAACGGAATCCAAAAGGGCGACAAAGTCATCATCCATTCGGATAACTGCCCAGAAATGGTTCTGGCCTGGTACGCGTGTGCAACGGTCGGTGCCGCTGGAGTCACCACAAACACACGCTCGGTTGCTGCAGAACTCACCTATTTCATTGACCACACCAAAGCGGTCGCGGCGATCACGCAACCACAGTACGCAGCAGTTGTTGCAGCAAGCGGCCCGAATCTGAAATGGATTGCTGTCACCGAAGACAACTCAGGTGAAGCGGCGAGCGCTGAACAATCTGCTCATGGTCAGCAGTCATTCGACGATCTTTTCGCTGATATCGAAGAGTTTGTTCCACGACGCGCCGAGCCAATGCTTCCCGTCGGCATCATGTTCACTTCCGGAACGACGTCACGGCCCAAAGCCGTTGTGCACACCCATGCCAACACGCTCTGGGGAACTCGCGTTGGGCCGGACAACATCGGAGCTGACCCAAGTTCGGTGTATCTGATCTTCCTGCCGTTCTTTCATGTCAACGCACAGTCGTGGTCGATGTGGTCGATTCTCGGCGTGGGCGGAACGGTTGTTCTCCAGCCGAAGTTCTCGTCCAGTCGTTTTTGGGACGTCGTCGTGAAGCACGATGTTTCTCATATCTCACTGATTCCCTTTGTTTACCTTGCGGTGCAGGGTCAACCGATTCCCGAGAACAAACTCAAGGCAGCGGTGTTCGGAGCGATTGCTCCGCCGCTTGAACAACTCATTGGTTGTCGAGTGCTCGCTGCCTACGGGATGACCGAAACCGTCACGCATGCGACTCGATCTGGTTTGTACGGCGATATCCCTCCAGGTTCTCTTGGGAAAGCGACTCCTGGCTACGAGACGCTTATCGTCGATCCTGAAACTGGCGAAGTTCTCGACGATGGCAAGGTCGGCGAACTTTGGCTGCGAGGCACTCGCGGTATTCAGTTATTCCTCGAGTACTACGACAATGACGATGCCAATGCGAAGACGTTCACTGAAGATGGCTGGTTTAAGACTGGCGACATGGTCCGTATGGGCGATGGCGGAGCGATCTTCTACACCGAGCGCGACAAAGACATGTTGAAGGTCGGCGGAGAGAATGTTTCGTCAAAAGAGGTTGAAGACCTGTGTCGTACCGTTCCCGGTGTAGGTGACGTTGCCGTCGTTGGTCGTTCACATCCAATGCTTGATGTTGTCCCCGTGGCTTTTGTCATCAAGGGTGCGAATGCTCCGAGCGATGCCGAACTCGAATCTGCGATCCTCGAATTATGCAAGCAGAACCTGTCTGATTTCAAGGTTCCGCGTGCTGCCTATTTTGTTGAGGACTTCCCACGGGCAACGCTCGAGAAGATCGCAAAGAATCAATTGCGCGATATCGCCGACGCCAAGCCGGAACCGTTCTGACCGACAAGCAGTGAACACACGATGTTCGCTTTCGCAGTTTTCGACCGAGGAGAATCATGACTCTCACGCCATTCGATGAATTTCCGATCCACCAGGTGCCCAAGCCGATAGCGCTGTCGGCGACCACCGATCGAAACTCCTACGGCCGTTACTGGTTCGGGGCGACCCATCGTGGTGGTGAATTCCAGATCGAAATTGCGTTTGGTCGTTACAACAACCTTCAGGTCCAGGACACCTCAGTCTCGATCTCGAAGAATGGTTCGCAGCATGCGTTCCACGCGTCGCGACGAGCCTCGGCAGATCCAACGGAACTAACGATTGGCCCCGCCAAACTTGAGATCATCGAACCGTTCCGTCAGTTGCGATATTCGGTTGGTCCGAATGAAACGGGAATCACTTGCGATATGCGTTGGCGTTCGCGTGTCGGAGCACTGCTCGAAGATCACACGGTGATGACCGACGGACCTCACACGATTATTGATATGGCTCGATACATGCAGTTCGGCACGTGGGAGGGGTTTGTCGATGTTGATGGTGACCGCACCGAATTCACTCACGAAGAGGTTGTAGGTATTCGTGATCGCTCGTGGGGTGTGCGCCCTGTGGGTTCACCCGTTATCGGGCGACCCTCGAGCGGGCCTCCGAATGCATGGTTATGGTCGCCGATTCACTTCGACGATGAATGCGTGGTTGCTGGCTGGTTCCAGCGACCGGGTGGCGTTTTCTGGAGGCCCGATGGCCATCGCATTGGTGTCATCGATCCCGTCCCGTCGACGGTGACCCTTGAAGACGATTCGGTCAGCCGGTTTGATCCTGTCGGTCAGAGGCTTACGTTCCACCCCGGAACTCGTTGGGTGACACATGTAGAGATCGATCTCAGGGGTGAAGGGGGAGAAGCACACTTACTCGAATTGGAACCGATTGCTCGCTTCGATATGCGGGCTCTGGGCTACATGAACCCAGAGTGGGGTCATGGTGTTTGGCATGGCGAGCTTGAGGTCGGTCGCGAAGACTGGAATTTCTCCGACATCAGTCCCGAAGATTTCACTCACCAACACGTTCACCACATTGTCCGAGCGCGACTGGGCGAAAAAGTGGGAGTTGGGATTTTCGAACAGATCATCATCGGACCCCACACGCAATTCGGCTTCAACGACATTCTTGACGGAGCTATCTAACCCGTGCGTTCCGATGTCAGCCTCATTGGCGTGTATGACGCCGATGGTACGACATCAGGTGAACTTCGTTATTGGTTCAGTGCACGTTTCGGGCGGTCGCATTGTTCGCTTTGCGAAATCACTCATGGTGCTTTTCGTGAAAAGCCAGAGTGGCGGTCGGCGCGAGATTCGTTAGCGATCGAGTTCACAACATTCCACCGCAACGATGCTCCAGTAGATGTCATAGCGGCTTCGTCCGGAGAATTTCCCGTTGTGGTTGCTCGCACCACAAGCGAAATAACGGTGGTGCTCAACGCAAAAGAACTCGAGTCTTTGAACGGCGACAGCAAGCGATTTGTCGCAACTCTTGAAGCAGCATGTGTGCGAATGGGCTTGGGCTCAATCCTTCTCTCCGAAGGCTCTTGAGAAGCCAGGCCAGTCGGTTCGCTCAGAGAAAGGCGACGAGCATGGCAACGGCAATGAAGCCTCGAGCCGTCCATGCGATTGTTCGGAACCAATTCGTTCGAATCAATCGTGAGAGCAGGGCGGCGTCGTAACCCTTTTCGAGGCGCCCATGCAAAGGTGCGCTAACGAATGCAGTCGTTCCGATTGCAACCGCTTCAACGATGCCGCCCGTTAATGCAAGCCCAAACGGAATCCCCGATGGGCGAGCAAAGAAGACGGCGAGAACACAGAGTCCTTCAACGGCCATGAGGGGACCGACGATGAGAGAAATTGCTTTTGTGTGTCGACGCTCGTACTCAACGAACGCACTCGGGGGGATGTGCGCCATGAGCGGATAGTGCACAAGTTGAATGGTCCAAATGACGCCGAACATTCCCACTGAAGCCAAGACCTGAGCGATCAGCACCGCTTCGGCGATCGAACCGGTCATAGTTCGACCTCTGCAACAACGGCGTAGTGGTCCGACGGTTGCGTTCCATCAACCTGATCGATGCCGGCAAGGAAGCAAGACTCAAACGATCCGTGGTTGCGGAGCCGCGGTGCAGTTGTGGTGATGTAGTCGAGTCGGCGATTCGGGTACACGGCCTTGCGGGGCACAAGTGGGTTTTCGGTTGACCAAGTATCGCCTCGGGTTGTATTTCCGCATGCCTCCCATGCATCGACCAAAACGAAGGAGGGGAGATATGGCGCCGATGCTCCAGTTGCGCGGCGAACCTCGTCAGACCAGGGCACAGCGTTGAAATCTCCGGCAACAACCGCCGGCAGTGATTGTTTACGAGTGTCCGAGTCACCGAGAAGGTCAGCGATTTCGTTTACGACATGGTTCATCTGAGCAGAACGGGTCTCGGATCGATCGATGCCGTGTTCAAGATGAGTGCCGGCGGCGAGAAATGGTCCGCCAAGTTCGGTGGGTCGGTCGACGGTCACGGCAAGCACATGCCTCCACGTGGGTTGACCGTTTTCATCGACCAGTGAAACGGCTCGACGGATCTGGAGCGGCCAGCGAGAGATAATTGCATTGACGACCCAGTAGGTCGCTTGCGGGTACGTGTCGAAGCCGGCCAGTTCGATCGCAGTAGCGGAGTGCAAGCCCAGACGTTCTGCGAGGAGCGAGGCCTGAGTGCGTCCGTTTGGTTCCACCCAAGACTCTTGAAGCATGACGAGGTCTGGTGAAACGGAAGTGAGCACAGATTCGATCGCGAGTTGGCGTTTTTCCCATGCGCCTATTCGGCCTTGGAGGTTCCAGGTAAGTACTCGCACCGCTCCATCCTGACCTAAAGAACTACAAATCATGAGATCAAGGCGTTGCATTGGCGATCGTGGCAGGATTCGAAGATGACTGACCACCAGTATCCGCAACCAATACCTATTGGCGATTGGAATCGACTTCTCGAAGGACGCGTCGCCGTCGTGACTGGTGGAGGGACGGGCATTGGTGGTGCGATTTCGCGTCTCTTCGCTCAGCACGGCGCCATTGTTGAAATTATCGACATCGACGCGACTGTCGCAGGTGAAGCGGTTGCTGATATCGAAGCGGCTGGCGGAAAGGCTCGAGCGCACATCGCAGACTGTCGCGACTGGGAACAACTCCAGAATGCAGCCGAGGCGATTTTCGCAGACCATGCCTATGTGCAGGTTCTCGTTAACAACGTCGGAGATTTTCGACCGCTTGAGCGTTTTCGGAAATCCTCGCCGGAATCATGGAAGGCGATGTACGACATCAACTTCTTTTCGACGGTTGCGTCGACGAAGTGTTTTCTCGAATCGATGATCGCCGGTGGTGGCGGATCGATTGTCAACGTTCATTCCGTTGAGGGAATGCGCGGATACCCCGGCGATCCCATCTATGGCGCAATGAAAGCTGCGAGCGCGAAATTCAGCACCGACCTTGCGCTCTCGATGGGTCGCAACGGAATTCGGGTCAACGGCATCGGTCCTGACCTCACCCAAACTCCCCAGGTCGATTACATCTCGACATCTGTTGGGTATGAGCATCTTTGGGAGGCATGGGCTCCGGTCGGTCGTCTTGGCTGGCCAGAGGATCAGGCGCGGGTTGCGCTTTTCCTCGCCTCGGATCTGTCGGCGTATGTGACTGGTCACAACATCCCGGTGGATGGTGGGACCAAAGCTGGGGCGGGGTGGTTCTTCTCGCCGACAGAAGAGCGCTTCACGAATCGCCCAAAGGGTCTGTGACTTCAGACACAGTAAAACGCCACCCTTCGGTTCAACTGTTGACCTGTTGCACCACCTATGATTCAGTCAACACATTGCACCTTTGGGTGGCCCCGCCCAATCCTTGGGCCTGAACAGCAAGAGGAGACATCATGCTCGGACCGGATGACCACTACATCATCATTTCGGCCGACACCCACGCGGGTGGCAGCCACGTTCAGTATCGAGAATTTCTTGACCCCAAGTACCGCGACGACTTTGACGCATGGCGCGAGAAGTACAAGAACCCCTTCAAGGACCTGAAGGACACTGACCTGCGCATTCGCAACTGGGACGACGACCGTCGTGATGGCGACATGTTTGCCGATGGCGTTATTGCTGAGGTTATTTACCCCAACACCGTCCCGCCGTTCTTCCCGAACTTCGTGCTCTTTGCGCAGCCGCCAACGCCCGACGAGTACGAACATCGTCACGCCGGCGTCCAGGCGCACAACCGTTGGCTGGCCGACTACTGCAGCCGCGCTCCCGAGCGTCGCGCCGGCATAGGACAGATCTTCCTGAACGACGTCGACGACGCAATCGCCGATGCAATTTGGTGCAAAGAAAACGGTCTTCGTGGTGGCGTTCTCATCGGTGCAGTTCCGCCGACTGCTGAATGGATCAAGCCGCTTTACCATCCCGATTACGACGAGTTGTGGGCGGCTTGTGCCGAAAACAACATCCCCGTCAACGCTCATAGTGGCACCGGTGGTCCCAAGTACCACCCAGCGCCGGCAATGCCGTTGGTTCATTTCATCGAGATTCCGTACTACTCGCAGCGCCCGCTTGTGCACATGATTCTTTCGGGCGTGTTTGAGCGTCATCCGAATCTCAAGTTCGCGCTTACCGAAACTGGTTGCGCGTGGATTCCGCCGCTGCTTGATTCGATGGACAGCTTGCTTAATGGCATGCGCGGCAACAAGGTCGGCGAAATGCGTTTCGAGGGCGAAACTGTTCCTCCTCGTTCCGCTGCCGAGTACTTTGCCCAGAGCTGCTTTGTTGGAATCAGCCAGCCGACACCTGCCGATGTTTCGGCCGGTCTTGACATCCTCGGCATCGACAAGATGATGTGGGGCAACGATTACCCGCACGAAGAAGGCACGCACCCATTCACGCGTGAACATCTCCGTCAGGTTCTCGGTCACCTTGAACCCACGCAGATTCAGCAGATTCTTGCTGGCAACGCTGCGGAGTTCTACAACTTCGACCTCAAGGCCTTGCAGCCATTTGCTGACAAGTACGGCCCCACCGTCGGAGAGATTGCAGTGCCTCTCACATCGCTTCCCTCGGGAGCGAACCAGGCGCTTGAGCGTTCAGCCGCTCAGCTTTCCAAGGCGGGCTGAGTTCAGCCTGCGTTGAGAACTACAAGCACGCGAGAAGGCCCCGGATCACTCCGGGGCCTTTATCGTTTTCCGATCACGCTGATTGAAGGCGCGTGTCGAGAGTTCAGGTGCTCGCTGGCTCGTTACGAAAAGAGATTCGTAATGAGCGTAAGAGCGCTCAGAATGAACAACGCCGCTGCCGGTAGTGTTTCTGCGCCCGAGTCTCCGAGTTTGGCGTGGGCCCGAATGGCCAAAATGAAATAGGCAACGAGTCCGAGTGCGGCAAGAACACCAATAGGTCCAACGGCTAGGCCCACGACGAGTCCGAGGGCTCCGAGAGCTTTGGTGACGCCGAGAGTCCGAACGAAATTTGGACGTCGGCCCAATTTCCCAACGAGTTCGATGACCGATTGAGGCATCGTGAAGTCGTAGGCCGCGCTCCCAAGCATGACGAGCGCGGTGATGATCGAGAAGAAAGTTGCTGCACCACTCATGGTGCCAACGCTATTGCGCAGGATCCGCTGGCTGAGGGATACCGCGGCCCCTGGCACTGGCTTGGGCCAGATAGCGTTTGGGGTATGAGCCAGTACGAACCAAGCCCTTGGGAACCCATTGCCGATCACGTTGAGCGTTATCTCTCTACGAACGGGGAGGACGGATTCCTCTGGGAAGGCGCCGAAACCATCGTGCTGACCACGACCGGTGCGAAATCGGGCAAGCTCCGTCGCACCCCACTTATTCGTGTTACCGATGGCGAGCGGTATTTCTGTGTCGCCTCCATGGGTGGTGCGCCGAATAATCCGCAGTGGTTCCACAACATGGTGGCCAATCCATCTGTGACGGTTCAGGATCGTGCTGATGTTCACGCTCTCGTCGCTCGCGTTGCGACGCCTGACGAAAAGGCGAAGTACTGGTCGATCGCAACTACGGCCTGGCCTGCCTACGACGCGTATCAAGCATCCACCGAACGCGACATCCCACTCGTTATTTGCGAGAAGGCATAAGTCGGAGTTTCTGATGACGGCGGAGCATCCTCACTCTGCTGACCATGTTCATGATGCCGGGTGCGCGGCAAAGCGTTCCCGGTTGGCGGCGTCGATGGCGGTGCCGTTGCGACCACTGCGTTGGCTCGTCGTTGGTTGCTTGGGTCTTGCTGTGGTCGGAATGGTTCTACCGTTCTCGCCCATTCCTCCGTGTCCGTTGTTAACGATTACGGGAGTTCCTTGTCCGCTGTGTGGGATGACCCGGTCAGCTCGTTCGCTTCTGCATTTCGACCTATCAGCATCTTTGCGGTTTCAGCCTTTCGGGTTCGTTGCTTTCCTGTGCGGAATGATCATCCTTGCTCTGTGGGCGATCCCGAGAACTCGCGCAGTTTCTGTTGTTCGCATACCCGTTGCATTTGTTGTTGCGGTAGTCACTGTTTCTTGGATCTGGAACATCGCGTTCAACCCGACTTTTGCGTGATTCGAGTTAGCAGCGGAAAACGACAAACGCCCCGGCGAACCGGGGCGTTTGCGAAACAGAGGTTTGCTTATCAGGCAGCGACAGCGCCCTGTGCTTCCCACAGTTCATTGGCGGCATTCTGAACCTGAACGATCCAGATGAAAACGCCCAAAAAGGGAAGCAGAATCCACAGTCCGTGGATCGCGTTTATGCGCTCAGGCATACCGGCACGCTTGCGGGTTTCGCCGATCTGCCACGGAATAAGGAAGATGGCGACGATGCCGCAGACGATCGTGATCAACAGGCCGACGATGCCGGAGATGCCTTCATTGTCGAACTCGTTCGTTTCTTTGAACATTTCGTAATGCCAGTAGATGCCATAAATGCCAAGAGTGACAATGGTCAATAAAATGACAACGATTGGATTACGGATTTTTCCAACAGGACGCATTGGATCCCCCTTTGGGTTAGCGGTGACATCGAAGATGCCCCTGAGATAAGCGTAGAAGTTCTGGACCGGCTGAGACGGGATTGTCTCAAACGTTCATTCTCCGGCCTTCATGAGTTCAACTCGAACGCCATCAGGGTCGGCGATAAAGACGAGTTCGACGGATTCTGCGCCCTCACCCATCTTGGTGCGTGTCTTTTCGATGACCGTGCCGCCGCAGTCGACAAGGCGGGCAATCTCGGCGTCCATGTCGTCGACGTAGACCGCGAAGTGGGTGAAGCCCACCTGATTGCGCGACATCGATGGGGAGCCATGGGTGCCGGGAGTGCGGTAGTAGAGGAGTTCGAATTCGAATCCGTCGCGCTTAATGAAATGGGCAGTGAAGTCGACCTCGCCGCCAACCTCGAGTGAATCGGACCACTCGCCGCCAACGGGCGGGACCATCGTGGTTTCGAAACCCATTCCGTCGCACCAGAATCGAAGTGATTTCTCGAGATCGGTAACGCAGATGCCAACGTGGTGTGGGTAGATAGCCACAGTTCCCCCTGTAACAGAACACCATTGGTGGTGTCTGTTCTCAGCCTAGGACGTGCACGATCTTGATGCCGAGCGACTTCGAGCGTCGATACGACTAGGCTCCGAAGTGAGGGGGTAGTCATGACGTTTGATCCGTTGTCCGCTGCATTCGATGATCCTGGATTTGCTCAATTGCGCCAACAGTGTCCTGTTTCGAAGACCGAAATGGGGGCGTGGTATTTCGCGCGTTATGACGACACAGTCGACGGAGCAAAGAGCGTCGACCGTTTCATTGCCAGCTTCCGTGAACCGGGAGTGAAATCCCTGAACCGCGTCATGGTCAGATCCGTAAAATCATCAACTCTGCAATTGCCGCTCATCGCATTGGTCGCGTCGAACCGTTTTGCCTCGAACTTTGCCATTCGCTGCTCGATGACATTCTTCGTACTCCGGGACCGGTCGATCTGGTTTCGGATTACGTCATGCCAGTTCCGAACAACGTCATCGCTCATCTGCTCGGTGCGCCACCAGAAGATTTTTGGCGTTGGGCAAACTGGTCAGACGAAGTTGTGCAGGGCACTTACCCGACGAAGAATCGCAACGAACGGGGAGAAGGGCTTGCCGGCGCGCATCCAGAGTTTGTCGCTTATGTAGACGGATTAATCGCTGACCGCCGCCGCGAACCTACTGATGATTTCATAACCCGACTCATCAACACAGAGGTCAACGGACGCAAACTCACCGAGATCGAGGCAAGAACGCAACTCGTTTTCCTTTTCGTTTCGGGAAATGAAACTACTCGGCACCTCATTGGAAATCTTTTGTGGCGTGTCTCGAGAGACCCTGAGTTGTTCGCGACACTCCAAAATGACCGCTCACTCATCCCGTTGGCGGTCGAGGAGTGTTTACGACTTGATCCGCCCGTGAAATTTCTGATGCGTAACTGCATGATCGACAGCAATGTGGCTGAGGTTGAGATTCCTGCGGGAGAGAAAGTGGCGTTCGGTATTGGTTCAGGGAATCGTGACGCCAATAAGTTCGAGGACGGAAATAGTTTCCGCCTCGACCGCTCTGACCCGAGAGCGCACCTTTCCTTCGGAGGTGGACCTCATGTGTGTCCCGGGGCGACACTTGCCCGACTTGAAGCTCGTGTGGCACTGGATGTCTTCCTTGATCGCGTGAAGGAAGTCAGTCTCGTGAATTCCGAGTTCGAAGGCGTCGAGGTGTTTTGGGCGCATGGCCCGGCGCGGCTTTTGGCGAACATGGTCGCGAACTAGCGTCTGGCCTTCGCAAATGAGGGGGAGTCATGGCTGGTCGGCTTGAGGGGAAAGTTGTCATCATCACTGGCGCTGCTCGTGGACAGGGCCAGGCCGAAGCTGAACGATTCGCCGCTGAAGGGGCCCATGTCATTGCTGGCGATGTGCTTGATCACGATGGGATTCACCTCGATGTGACCTCGCCCGAGAGTTGGGCTGAAGCAGTTGGCGGTGCGATCGAGAAGTTCGGACGCGTTGATGTGTTGTTGAACAACGCAGGTATCCGAGCGCTCGCTCCCGTTCACGAGATGCCTCTCGTCGATTTTCAGCAGGTACTTGACGTCAATTTGCTTGGACCACTTCTGGGGATTCAGGCCGTGGTCCCGCACATGCCCCGTGGGGGATCCATCATCAATATTTCTTCACTTAATGGTGTTTCGGCGACCATCAACTCCTCGGCGTATACGACATCAAAGTTCGCGTTGCGGGGTCTTACGAAAGCCGCAGCGCTCGACCTCGGTCCTCTAGGTATTCGAGTCAACGCGATCCTTCCTGGGGTTATTCGCACGCCGATGATCGCGTCAATCGTCGACGACCACGAAGAGCGACTTGCTGCCGGCCTTCCGCTTGGTCGAATCGGAGAGCCGATGGATATTGCATCGGCTGCTCTATTCCTCGCGAGTGATGAGTCAGCGTGGATCAGTGGCCTTGACCTGACGGTCGACGGTGGCCAGATGGCAAGCACGCCGAAACTCTAAGAGCGAGACGTGGACAAACTCGATCTTGTAAATCCTGATCTGTACCTGAGCGGCGTTCCGCGCGACTACTTCAAGTGGTTGCGAGACAACGAACCGATCTCTTGGCACGAAGAAGTTGATGGTCCCGGGTATTGGGTGTTTTCTCGGTTCGATGACGTTGTTGCCGCGAACAGAGATTGGGAGTTGTACTCGAACTCCTTGAAGGGTTCGTCAATCGAAGAAGCTCGCTCGGAAGAGGAGTTGATCGCTCGTCGACGAATGTTCGTCAATCAAGATCCGCCTCAACACACGCGCTACCGCAAACTTGTGAGTGCGGCATTCACTCCAGGTCAGATCAGGCGCATGGTCCCGCTGATCGAGGAGACGTGCGCGCGTCTCGTTAATGAACTGCTCGATGGCGAAGTTCATGACTTTGTTTCAGTGGCCGAAGAACTTTCTTTTCAGATGGTGGCAACGCTCTTTGGGGTGCCAGAATCTGACTGGCCCGGGCTCATAGAGATCACTCGAGTGATGGCCGATTTCCAAGATCCCGAAGTGAATCCGGGTCTGGCCCCTCGACCCGAGATGCAGCGTGACATTGCCGAGTATGCGCTTTCGCTCATTACTGATGTGCGCGCGAATCCAGATCGGCATCTGGGCGTTGTCGCTGACCTTGCTAACGCCGAGATCGTTGATGATGACGGTGTTCATCGCTTGAGCGACGCGGAAATCGTGGGCTTCTTCCCTGCGGTCCTCGTGGGCGGGCTGAGTACGACTGCCCATTCGATGACCGAGATGATTCATTCATGGGTTCAAACGCCAACACTGTTTGATCCGTGGCGAGGACAAGAATGCCCGTCGGCGTTCGTCGAAGAGTTCTTGAGGTGGCGAGGGCCGGTGATGTCATTCCGGCGCACTGCAACTCAGGATCATGAGCGCAGCGGCGTGCACATCGCCGCCGGCGACAA
>JAPLAE010000002.1 GCA_026393455.1 Actinomycetota bacterium | reverse complement strand
GAGTTCTTGCGTATCAAGTGATGAACTTTGATTCCACGTTGTGGCCAGAGTTGTGACGTTGCCGCCAACGAGGGGCGACCACCACAATCCAACGCCCGATGATTTATTCGCCGCGGAATCGGCGTACCAGCCAATTGGGTATTGATGCTTGTCGACGCCGGCATCAGATTTGGGTGGCAGCAAATGAACGTCGACGACCTGGCCAAGTCCAGGGAACCCTGCATACGCCTCACCGACGAGTGAGATGTAGTTATCAACAAACGTTTGACTGGCTCCGCGTCCGACGTCGAGCCGGGTCAGTTTGTATCGGAGGTCATTCTTCGCGCCACCTATCCGAGCGAGATCGACCTCGGGAGAGTCAAAGAGTGTGAGTTGCCGGGGTGGCGAAGCGAGAGCGAGTGCAGCGGTCGTCGCAACGTTGGCACCGAAGCTATGACCGATGAGATGCACCGCGCCGCCATTGCCTAAGAAACTAGAAGCGAGCGACTGGTCGAGAGCGGTCGCCATTCGGTGACCGTTTATTTCGGTAGCGCGTTCGGGGGCGTAGGCGGCAAGTGCACTCGTGTCGGTAGCGCTTTGGTCTACCCAGCTGTACATGAGAATGCTGGATGACGGATCTGCTGCCTGGAGTGACGCTGCAAGATTCGCGAACAACGTGATCGATGGTTGACCGGTTTTTGGATCGACCATCGCAGGATTCCACATCGTTACGAGATCAGACGAAGATGCTTGCGCTGTTAGGTACGTGCTCAACAAGCCAGCGGCCCACCCATGTGTCATGACGACCACATTCCCGCCCGTGATTGAACCGGGGGTTACGGGGGTGAACGTTGATCCGTTCCATTTCCCAAGTCGTTGCATAAGTGGATAGGGAGTGACGTTTGTTTGTTCAGCCACAGGAACGCCGTTTGGCGCTGGGAACATCGATAACGGGGCTGGTACTGAAGCATTGAGAACTGAACAGCCGCTCAGTGTCAGTGCAACCAAGAGGCTGAGGCCAGAGGCAACGACAGCGAAACGGCAGCGGCGGTGTGGAGTCGCAACGGTTCTTCGACGAGGTGTCTTGGGACAAGGCGTTATGGTCACAGTGCCCATGAGACTACCGTCTCTATCACGTCGAAGTCATTGTCTGACTGTCCTCGAACACTTTCTGATCACGCGTCACCAAGCCATGCGAAACGGGTTACGAAACACATGTCGAGTCATTGGACACCTGAGCGAATTCATCAACGGCGTTGGTTTACTCTTGTCGCAATCTGCATTGCGGTAACGATCACTTCGATCGATAACACGATCATGAACGTTGGCCTTCCCTCGATTGTTCGGGGTGTCGGAGCGTCCCAAGCGCAACTGCAATGGCTCATCGATTCCTACACAATCGTGTTTGCGTGTTTGCTGCTCACGATGGGGGCAATCGGAGACAAGTGGGGTCGCCATCGCACCATGATGATCGGGCTCGTGATCTTTGGTGGTTTCTCTGCAATCGCTAGCCAGGCCGACAGCGCGAATTCGCTCATCATTTGTCGTGGCCTCATGGGCATCGGAGGAGCGCTCATCCTCCCGGCCACGTTGGCCATTCTCACGAATACCTTCGAAGGCAAAGAACGATCAAAGGCGATCGGCATCTGGGCCGCAGTAGCTGGGATTGGTGTTGCCGCCGGCCCGTTGCTCGGCGGTTTCCTACTCGACCACTTCTGGTGGGGATCGATCTTCCTTATCAATGTTCCGATCTGCATCGTTGCGGTTGTGATGGGTTGGTTTCTTGTCCCGCCATCCAAGAGCGCTGAGGTGGGACATCGTTTGGATCCAGTCGGTGCACTTCTCTCCATTGTTGCGTTGGTCGGGTTGCTCTACGGCATCATCGAGATTCCCGAAAAGGGATGGTCGAGTCCGGAAGTCCTCTTTGCTGTAGGCGCCGGGATTGTTTTCCTTGGTCTCTTCACGTGGTGGGAAATGCGCAGCGATCATCCAATGCTCGACCTGAACTTCTTCCGAAATCCCCGGTTCAGTGCCGCGAGCATGACCATCACGATTAATTACTTCGTGATGTTTGGTTCCACTTTCCTTATCGTTCAGTATTTCCAATTCATCCTCGGGTATTCACCGCTCAAGGCGGGAGTGATGACTGCACCGGTTGCTGTCGGCCTGATGGTGATGAGCCCACAGAGCCACAAACTGGTTGCTCGCTGGGGTACGACCAGAGTCGTAATCGTCGGACTGCTCGTGTGCTCTGGAGTCATGGTGTGTTACGGGATTGAGTCGATCATTTCTTCAGACATCGGCGGAATCGTTGTGCGTGCAATTTTTGGGGCTGGGTTAGCCCTCACCGCGACGCCCGCAACGGAATCAATTATGGGGGCGTTGCCACGTGATCGAGCTGGTGTTGGTTCTGCAGTCAACGACACAACTCGTCAGATCGGTGGCGCACTCGGCGTCGCAGTGATCGGAAGTTTGTTCGCGTGGCGCTATCACGCGTCGCTTTCAGATCTGTCAGGACTTCCGATCGACGCCGCGAATGCGGCGCAGAACTCCATCGGCAAGGCCATCCAAGTGGCCGATACCTTGCCGTCTGATCAGGCGGCAGCACTGCTTGAGAATGCAAAGCAGGCATATGTCTCGGGTATGAGGGTCGGAGTTTGGACCTGTGCAGTGATTCTCATCGGGGCGGCGTTTCTCGCTGCGAAGTTTCTCCCTTCCACCGCGGGAACCCCTGACGGCGACGAGGAACTTCGTGACGTTGAGGTTGAAGCCATCTCGCTTGATGACGGCATTCTCTAATTCCCAAGACGCTGCGCCGGGGGTATCGTTCGGCCACTGAAACTCAAGGGGGAATCATGGCAAAGCGCGTAATGATCGCAACGATGAAGGCCAACCCTGGCCAACGTGACGAACTGCTTGCTCAGTTCGCCGACATGTTTGCTGTCGCAAATGCTGAAGCAGGAACCGAGGTCTACACCCTTGTCGAGGGTGATGACCCCGACACGGTTTACATGATCGAGCAGTATGCCGATCAAACAGCGATGGACGCCCATATGGGAAGCGAATCACTTGCCGCCTTGTATCCAAAGATCGGACCGTTCATGGCCGACGGCGGAGCAGTCATGGGCTCTGTTCACCAACAACTTGACTGAACTCGACTTCTTCGTCGTTGTCAGGCAGGGTCGATAAGGCTGCTGAGGTCAGGCGGGACGTCGATCGCGAGTTGTTGCAACCAATCGAGCGGAATGACCTCGAGTGTTTTTTCGTTCGTCGATGCCAGTACAACCGGAGCAGCGAAGCCATCTTTGAAGGCGATGGCCCAGTTGCGCGCCGTGACACACCAGCGGTCTCCGGGGACGAGACCAGGGAATCGATACTGGGGCATCGGCGTAATGAGATCGTTTCCGATGGAACGCTGGTGCTCGAGAAACTCTGGTGTCATCACTGCACAAATCGTGTGAAGGCCGACATCTTCGGGGCCAGTTGTGCAGCAGCCGTCTCGGAGGAATCCAGTCATCGGATCGGTTCCGCAAGATTCGAGTTCCCCGCCAAGAACGTTTCGTTCGATGACGTCACCGTCTTGCGCGCTTGTCATGGCTTCTCCGATTTCCAGCCCTCGGTCATGATGAAAATGCCTTCGGCGCGGGCGGTGACTTCGCCGTTGATTGAAATCGTTCCTGCCGTGAAAACTTTCCGGCCTTCGATCCGATCAACCCAACTTTCAAGTTCGAGTTCGTGTTCGATCCATGTTGGTCGCTCGTACCTGATGGACAGGGTTCCGGTAAATCCGCCGAGCCCATTGCAGACATTTGTTCCACCGAGAAGTTCGTCGAAGAGCAAAGCGATGATTCCGCCGTGCACCATTCCTGGCGGACCGTTGTATTGCGCATCAAGAAAGGCACGCCCGGTTGTCCGGCCGTCAGCGAAATTGAACTCGACATCACCGGACAGCGGATTCAGTGGACCAATGATCGGACTCCAAGGGAAGAAAACCCGAGGTTCCTTCGCTTCGGCACCGATCGGTCCACCTTCGCCCAGACGTCCCTGCATCGGTGTCGCGTCAACACGGTGAGGGGTAAGGAGCGCAGTGGCTTCATTAATGAGTGCGGCTGCGCGTTCGAGTGATTCGGTTGGGGCGTCGGCCCGACGGAGTGCGGTGATCAATGCGCGCGTTGAGTCAGCAACAGTTTTTGTTGCTGACTCATCGGCGACGGTCCAACCCGCTGAAAACGGCGCGGGTGCGGTTTCGGTCATGCGTTGTAGCCAAATCCTTCTGTGGTTGCGCTTGAGCCAGGAAGACCTGGTTCAAGCCGGCCGGACAACCAACCGCCATCAACCACAAGTTCGGTACCGGTGATGTAGCTCGCTTCAGCGCTCGCCAGGAATGCAACAGCTGCAGCAATTTCATTCGGGTAACCGATGCGCTGAATTGCTTGTTGCTGGTAGGGCATCGTTTCAAGGATCGGGTCGTTGATCGGATTGCCCATGATCGTGTTGACGCCACCGGGGTGCACGGAGTTCACACGGATGCCGAATCGGCCCCATTCCATCGCCGCGGTTTTCGTCATGCCACGAATGGCGAACTTCGAAGCGGTGTAGGAGATCAGGCCATTCTTTGAAGCGATGCCATCGATGGACGAAATATTCACGATTGAACCGCCGCCTGTTTCTTTCAAAAGCGGCATCGCTGTTTTCATTCCGAGGAAACAACCGACCTGATTCACATTGATGACAGCCATGTACGCCTCGAGGCTCGTGTCCTCGATTGCTGATGGCCAGATGATGGCAGCGTTATTCACAAGCGCGTCGAGACGACCGCCGAACTCTTTTGTTGCTGTAACCGCTGCTTGCCATTCCGCTTCGTTACTGACATCGAGGTGCAGATAGCGGGCATTCGATCCGATGTCAGCAGCGACGGCCTCGCCCTCTGCATCAAGGACATCAGCGAGGATGACCTTTGCTCCTTCGGCGGCAAACAGGCGAGCTTCAGCCTCGCCTTGCCCGCGGGCTGCACCAGTAACGATGACGACCTTCCCATCAAAACGACCCATGACATCCCCCTGGTTCACGCGCTCGTCGGTATGGAGCGACGTGGGGAGTGTACGAAATTGTGAGGGTCAAGTGCCCATCGGAACTCAGGTGTTGGTTTAGGGGCACGCAGCCTGCTCTACATTGGATCCCGAAACCGTTTCTGAGGAGAACCCGTGAAGCTTCGTCGCACTCTCATTGCCTCTGCCGCCGTTGTGGCGCTCTTCGTCCCCGTTGCTGCTTGTTCGAGCGATTCGTCATCGAGCAATTCGACCTCGACCACTGCCGGCAGTGGTGCACAGATCACAGATACGGCATGCCCATTTACCGGCACCGTAGGTACCAGTTCGGGCGGCAAGTCGGGTGCTTCGTCGGCACTTGGCTCAATCGTGAACTCAAAGCAGGGCTGCGCCGACAACATCCAATTGAAGCTGGGTTCGACGGTTGGCGCTTGGACGGCTGCCTACGCGACCGGTCCGGTACTTGATGCCAGCGGCGCAACAGTAGCGACCCAAGGCTCCGCAGCATTAGTGATCACACTTCAACAAGGAACCTGGAGTGGTTCGCCGGCGGCACCCACAACAGTGCTTCCCGTTCAGCTCGATTACGTGAAGTCGATCAATGTTGTCAGTGGCTCCGGCGGAACGTTGCTCATTGTCTTCGGCCTTTCGGCGAAGAAGCCATATCAGGCCAGCGACTCACAAACTCCTGCGTACATTTCACTCGGCATCGGCTGATCCGCAGGGCTACTGCGGTAGTCAGCGAATCGTCACTGCGAGAATCGCCGCGCACACGATTCCGTAGATTCCAACCGCTCGGCGTAACAGTGTTGGATGAAGTCGTCGCCCATAATGAGAACCGAGCCATCCGCCCGCGAGGGTGAGGGGAGTCATCATCGCGACGACTCCCCATTGCACGGGCCCCCAAATCGCGAAGATCACTACAGCGACAATGTTGATCGAAAACTGCAGCACGCTTTTGAGCGCATTGAGACGCTGAAGATGCTCGGTCATCGTGATGCCCAGCATCGCTAACAAGATGACACCGAGCACGCCGCCGAAATAGCCGCCATAAATTGCGGCGATGAAAACACCGACGAACGATGCGATGTTGTGTTCCGAGACGATGGCTTCGCCGGTTTCAGGGTGAAGTCGCGCAAGTCTCTTTTGGATTGCCGGTTGTGCGATGAGAAGTAATGACGCGCCGAGTATCAAGAACGGAATGAGAATGCGAAAGACTTGGCTTGACGTTGTCAGCAGGATGACTGCGCCTAGCAGTGCTCCTGCAAAGGCGGCAGGCAAGAGCATGCGAACGTTTCCGCGCTGACCCTTTAGTTCTTTGCGGTAACCCGCAATTCCACCGAGATAGCCAGGAACGAGCCCAACCGTATTCGTCACATTCGCGGTGATGGGTGGGAAGCCGAGGGCGAGAAGGGTGGGGAAGGTGATGAGGGAACCCCCTCCAGCGACGGCATTGATTCCGCCAGCGAGCAGCGCGGCGATGGCGAGGAGGACGATGCCGCCGACGCTCAGGTGATCCATAGGCGACGATCGTAGGTGGCGCGTGAGTGTGGGCGATGTGGTGGACTTGGATTTCCAAGTTCGTGGGGGAGCAGCATGGCAATTGTTGAAACAGCAATGGTGAGCGAGGGCATTCTCCGAGTGACGCTCAACGATCCCGATCGCTATAACGCGCTCACCCCCGCGCTTATCGAAGGTCTCTCCGATGCGTTTGCGGCGATTCGTCACGATCGCGAGGTTCGAGTTGTGATTCTCGATGGGAATGGTCGAGGGTTCTGTGCCGGAGCCGATATGAGCGGATCGGGTGGTGTACCTGATCGTTCGCGCGGTCGAGGACCAGTCGGGTTTATTCATGAGATGCAGGAACATCTGATGGATGTGGTTCTTGCTATTCACGAAACTCCGCAACCAGTGATCGCTGCTCTCCACGGTGCAGTTGTCGGCGGCGGTCTCGCGCTCGCGCTGACCTGTGATCTTCGAATTGCAACTGAAGACGCGTTCTTCGCGTCGCATTTCATCCGCGTGGGTTTGTCGTCTTGCGATCTCGGAACCAGTTATTGGCTTCCGCGTATTTGTGGACCCACGATTGCTGCCGAACTGATGCTGACTGGCCGCCGGTTCACCGCCGAAGAAGCTCGTACCTACGGCGTGTTGAATCGCGTGACCAGTAGCGAGTCATTGCTGCCGACGGCGCTTGAACTTGCGGCGATGGTTGCTGAGAACTCTGAATACGGGGTACGCATGACCAAGGTCGGCATGTGGGCCAATCTTGATGCGTCAAGCCTTCGTGCGGCGATGGAACTCGAGAATCGCACGCAGGTTCTCGGCACGTTTACCGGAAATATGACCGAAGCTGGAGAAGCGTTCCGCGAAAAGCGGGCGCCTGAGTGGAAACCGATGTGACATGCCTACCGAACACTTGAATGGAATCGATCTTCACTGGGAACAGGCGGGCGAAGGCCCTCGACTGTTGATGTTCAACGGATCGGGTTCGACGATCGACCGCATGCGACCGCTGTTCGAGGCTCTCGGAACGCAATTCGATGTTGTGCTCCACGATCAGCGCGGATTGGGTCGTACGGAAATCCCCGCCGGTCCCTATTCAATGAAGGAATATGCGGCCGACGCGATTGCGCTTGTTGATTTTCTCGGATGGGACACGTTCAACGTCATTGGAATCAGTTTCGGCGGCATGGTTGCGCAAGAGTTTGCGGTAACCGTTCCCCAACGAGTCGAGCGGTTGGCATTGCTGTGCACATCGCCTGGCGGAGCAGGCGGTTCCTCGTATCCGCTTCATGAACTCCGTTCGATGGATGAATCCGAACGAGCAGGAATTTCAATGACGATTATGGATACGAGATTCACTCCCGAATGGCTCGCGGCGCACCCGGAAGATCAGTTGTTCGTTGATGGCATCAGCGGTCAGTACGGAGCGAAACCGGGCTCAGAGGCTGAACGCGGAGAGATCGAACAGCTCAACGCACGAAGCATTCACGACGTTTGGGATCGCCTTGGTCGTATTACTTCGCCGACGTTTATCGGAGCAGGTCGCTACGACGGCATTGCGCCACTTTCCAATAGCGAAGCGATGGCCGAACAGATTCCAAATGCCGAACTCCATGTCTACGAGGGTGGACACGGGTTCTTCGCTCAAGACGCGACAGCGTTCACGGACGTCTTCAAGTTCTTGGCTGGTTGACCGTTAGCGGTCAACCCATTTGCGACATGAACTGATTCAGGTCGAAGTACTCGCGCCATTTCGCGATCTTGTCGCCCTCAAATTCAAAAATACCGAGGACGGGTAGTTCAATCTCGCCGCCGTCTTCCTTTTCGAAAATGTCGACGCGCTCAGTCACGACCATCGGACCGTTGGAAAGAATGTTGTCGATGCGAAAGACCTTGACCTTGAGGCCGGCAGTAAAGCCTTCGATCATCATGCGGATGGCCTCGTGTCCAACCATCGGATCGACGGGGATGTTGTGGTACACGCCATCAGCGGTGAAGTAGTCGACCACCTTGTCGTGATCGCCGTCGGCCCAGGCATCACAGAAGTCGCGGACCAGTTGCTCGTACTTCGCTCCGTCGCTCATGGAATTCCTTTGTCGTCGTGGGAAGAGTCGGTCATCTGCCGCTCAGAGAGGTCATCCTGACACTTTGAGCAGGGCATGTCTTCCGATCATTGGGTACCGTGCATCAAGGGGGAAAACCTATGGCTGAGAACGATGCGGTTGGCTCTGTAATCGATATCGCAATTGATCCGCTTCCTGGGTCTCAACTGCATGACACATTGAGAGCGTTGCGGGCCGAGTTTGGCGATGTCGCTCCGGCAACTTTTTATGGAATGCCGACTTTTGTGATTTTGAGTTGGGACACGTTGCGTGAGTTCTTCGCTTCCAACGAAGAGTTTCCAGGCGGTGAGGTTTATAAACACCAACTCGAGAAAACTGTTGGTCGAACATTTATCTCGATGGATGGCGCCGATCACGACATCTATCGGCGTCTGGTTACGCCAGCGTTTCGTTCGCGTGCTGCCGTCCGATTCGTCGACGAGGAACTCACTCCGCTCGCCCATGAATTGCTTGATGGTCTTGTAGACAAGGGCGAAGCCGATCTCATTACTGACTTCGCTAACAGACTTCCGTTCTGGGCAATTAGTAGAAAACTTGGATTACCTGAAGGCTTCGAGGATCGACAGCGCGAGTGGGCGCTGGCCATCCTTTCCGAACCAAGCAATCCAGAGGCAGCGCGCAGAGCAGCCGATGAACTCTCTGAAGTGATCGCGCCGGTTGTTGCTGCCCGACGTGAGCACCCTGGTTCCGATGTCATCTCTCAACTCGTCACTGGTGAGTTCCAAGGGGTGACTTTGAGCGATGAGGAGGTGCATTCGCATGTTCGGTTGCTCTTCGCCGTTGGGGCAACGACGACCTCTGATGCATTGAGCAATTTGTTATGGACCTTGTTGCATCGACCGGAGCTTCTTGAACGAATCAATAAAGAACCAGAGCTTCGACCGGCTGTTGTTCGAGAACTTCTCCGTTGGGAACCTCCGGTTCCCCTTCTGCCACGCATGGCCCTGCGAGAAGGAATCATTGGCGGAGTGCACATCCCTGCGGGGTCGATGATCCTCGCCGGGGTTGCTTCGGCGAATCGCGATCCGGACCGCTTTGATCGGCCCGACGAGTTCGATGCAGATCGACCCGATGCAGACATTCTCACCTTCGGTTTCGGTGTGAAGTTTTGCCCCGGCACCCATATGGCCAAACAGCAATTGCTTGCTGCCCTCGATGTCATTTTGGAACGGCTCCCGGGGCTGAGGCTCGCAAGTGATGATCCCGGCGAGGTTCCTTCTGGCTGCAACCTGAGGTCGGTTTCATCGCTTCGATGTGAATGGGAACGCTGATACCCATTTCGCCGAATGAGTGAACCGGGCCTACCGTGTGAACAGATTTCAACGAGGGGGAACTCGCCATGGCCGATTTCAGCATTGATCCAAACTTCCAGGAACAGCTTGATTGGATTCGCGAGTTCGTAAAGGCCGAGGTGGAACCACTTGATCTCGCATTCGCTGGCGAAGAGATGGTCTACAACAAGGCCAGTGCGTTCTACGAGGAAGCGATTCGCCCGCTTCAGCAGATCGTCAAAGATCATGGGCTGTGGTCATGTCACCTCACTCCTGAATACGGGGGTCAGGGTTACGGGCAGGTCCAACTTGCATATATGAACGAAATCCTTGGTCGTTCGCAGTTCGGTCCAACAGTGTTCGGAAGTCAGGCTCCTGATTCGGGTAACGCGGAGATCATCGCTCACTACGGCACCCCTGAGCAGAAGGCGAAGTATCTCGAGCCGCTTCTCGATGGCCGAATCTCTTCGTGTTATTCAATGACCGAGCCTCAGGGCGGCGCTGATCCCGGGGTCTTTAAGTGCAGCGCAGTGCGTGATGGTGATGAATGGGTCATCGATGGCGAGAAGTGGTTTGCATCATCGCTTCGTTATGCCACGTTCTTGATTGTCATGGTGATTACTGACCCCGACGTTGTGGTGCATAAAGGCGCATCGATGTTTCTCGTGCCGGCCGACTCGCCGGGGATTGAAGTTGTTCGCAATGTAGGCGTCGGTCAAGAAGCAGAAGGTCACGGCGGACATGCTTACGTTCGCTACAACGGCGTTCGGGTTCCAGCCGAGAATCTTCTCGGTGGCGAGGGACAAGCATTTACGATCGCTCAGACACGACTTGGCGGCGGTCGCTTGCACCACGCCATGCGCACGGTTGGTGCGGTATCGCGCTGCCTCGACATGTTGTGTGAACGAGCGCTTAGCCGCACGACGCAGGGTGAACTTTTGGCCCGCAAACAAGCGACCCAAGAAAAGATCGCCGATTCCTTCATTGAACTTCTTCAGTTCAAGCTGCAGGTTCTGCATGCCGCCTGGGTCGTCGACCAGAAGGGTGGACACGCCGCTCGTAAAGAAATCGCTGCAGTCAAGGTGGCGACACCAAGGGTCTACCGCGAAGCGGTGTTACGAACGATGCAATTGCACGGTGCTCTCGGCGTCTCGAATGAAATGCCGCTGGCGAACATGCTCATGGCCTCGGTCACGATGGGCATCGCCGATGGACCGACCGAGGTGCACAAGTTCACCGTGGCTCGTGAAGTATTGAAGGACTATTCGCCGGCCGAAGGTGACTGGCCAAGTGAGCATCTTCCCGAGCGACGTGCGGCCGCGCGCGCTGAGTACGCCGATCTTCTTGAGCGCTCAGTTTCCGATTATTGATCGGAAGGTTTAGTAACCGCCGCCAAGTTTGCGGTGGTCCCAAGAAATGGTGCGCTCGACGTTGAGCTTCACAACAACGCGCTTGTGCAGCATCATCTCAACAGCGCCCTTCATCTCTTCGGTATACGGCGCCATGTACCGATCGAACACGCTGATGCCGAGTTCGAACATGCGCTCTGGGTCATCGATGATTTCGGCCTTGCCGATGAGCGTGACGCCACGAAGAGTTTCGTAGGTTTCGCCGTCTTCAACCAGCATGGTGAGGTTGGGGTTGCGGCGAAGGTTCATAACCTTCTGGGCCTTGGCCTTCGACTCGATAGCGACACAGCCTTCGAGGAAGCCGTACCACATGGCAATTGAGTGAATGCTTCCGTCGGGGTTGATGGTCGACATCGTCATCGAGCGTCGACCCTTGAGGAACTCATCGATCTCCTCGGGGCTCATCACGATCTTGTTGCGCTGCTTGACGCCCCGCTGCGGTTGCTCGTCGGCCATGGTTCCCCCTCGAAGTTCGGACCGTCGAACGGTAACACCGGCCCGGGCGGGGATGACCATTTCCTCGTGAAGGCGTAGGGTTCGCAGGTCTGGAGGGCATGGGCGCCCACAGAAACTTCTGGAGGGGAAGAACACATGACTCACGTTGAAACTGCCAAAGCGATCGCCAAGCCAATCGGCGATATGGGTGGAGCGTTCATGATGGACGGCGCCACCTACGCGCGCGGTGCTGAACTCGGATTCTCGGGTATCGATTTTTATGTCCTTGGTCGCGGCGGTGTTCTTGGTGACACCACTCCCGACGTTGTTTCCTCGGCGTTCTTCTTTTGGAACCCCGAGCAGGTGCAGACGCAATGGGAACTTGCTCGCAAGGTGATGGACCCGGCCAAAGCTGCACTCGAATGGGCCGACCTTTGCCACTCCTATGGCGATACTCATCTCCCTGATCTCGGACCGCTTGATCGTTTTTCGGAACTCGCGGCAAAGGTGTGCGATGCGGCTTCTCCGGCAGGCGCGGCACTCTTCGCCGGTTGGCGGTCACTTCCCGTTCCAGGCGCCGACCGCCCAAAGGCGCGAGCGCAGTATTACCTCAATGCATTGCGCGAACTTCGTGGTGGTCTTCACGGCGGTGCCGTTCTTGCGATGGGACTCTCACCGGCCGAAGCGGTTGTCGTGCATTCGCCGGGTATGGCTCCGGTGTTTGGATGGGATGCTGCAACAATTCCCGTTGATGACTCGTCCAAGAGCGAATGGAAGGTCGCCGAGGCAGGTACTGATCTTGCGATGGCTCGTGTGTTGCATTCGTTGTCGACCGACGAATGCGCCGAATTCGAAGCACTCGTTCTCGCAATGCAAAAAGCCATTCAGGCTGCGAAGGAAGGTTGATCGATATGGATATTCGTGAAGCGCTCTATACAACTCGAGCAATGCGTCGGGTCAAGGCCGACCCCATCCCGATGGATGTGCAGGCCCGCATCATGGATGCTGCTGTTCGCGCCCCGAGCGGCGGCAACACGCAGAACTGGCGATTCCTTCTTGTTGACGATCCCGAGGTGAAGTCAAAACTCGGCCCAATCTATCGCCAAGCGATGTCAGTTCTTTGGGGGTCGTATTACAAGGATCGTCTCGACGCCGCCCACGCCACTCCAGATCTTGAAGAGTCGAAGTCGATGCTTCGTGTGCAGAAGTCAGCGCAATGGTTAGCCGATAATTTCGAAGGCGTGCCGCTCTACCTCTTTGGCTTCGCACAGCATGACCCAAGTGGTTCCTCGGTCTACCCCGCACTTTGGAACGCGCAGCTTGCTGCTCGCGCCGAAGGCGTTGGTACGTCGCTTACGCTGGAACGCGCAGCTTGCTGCTCGCGCCGAAGGCGTTGGTACGTCGCTTACGCAAGTTCTTGTGTTTCACAACGACGAGGTGCTCGACATCCTTGGCGTGCCGAAGGACGAAGGCTGGAACATGCTGGGCTGCGTGTCGCTCGGCTATCCCACGGGCAAGTGGGGCGTCGCGACGCGCCAGCCCGCACACGATGTGTCATTCCGCAATCAGTGGGGCGACGACGTCGGATTCCGCGACGACGAACCGCTCTGGCCCTAGTTGCTCAGTCGCCCTCGGCGGCGGGTGCCCAGTGGGCACGAAGGTCAGATAACCAATCAGGAAAGTCGATAGGCGGGTCGGGCAGCGGTGTTACGCCGTGCTCTTCCAATGCCGCTTCGTAGACCTCGGGTTGATCTCCCCACGAACGCGGGTCACCCATCATGACTTCAAACAATTTCGCGCCTTCATCGCCGGCGCGGATGGGGCCGAACGCGGCACCAAACGGAAGCTCGACATGAGTTCCCTTTGGGCACCAACGATCGCCAAACCAAAGTCCACCGTCGATGATGAACACCATGTGAGGTGAGAAATGGCCGTGTCGGCGGACCATCATCCCCGGGTCATATTCGGCGTAGAACGAGAGGTACTGCGGATCTGGACTGAACGCGAACCACTTCTCACGCACGTGCGAGGTTGATCCATCGGCGTTCTGTTGTGCTCGAACCATTTGCCACGGAACATCGGGATCGTCCATATGACGGAACCGAACTTCCTTGCCGGGGATCGGCAGCGGGGTGGTTGTTGGGTCCTCGCTCATGCGATGAACTCGAAATCGACATGGGCCGATTCAATGCCGCGAACGAATGCATTGGCCATTTCAACTGGCTCGGTTCCTGGGGTGAGTCTCCAACCTGAGGTTCGTCGGAGGAGTTCTTCGAAGAACACTCGAATTTCCAGTCGAGCAAGTGATGCACCGAGACAGAAATGCGTTCCGAAACCAAATGAAATGTGATTGTTTGGTGTGCGGTCGACGAGGAATTCTTCGGGCCGGTCGAAGTGGGCTTCATCGCGATTTGCTGACGAGTACATCAGCACAACTTGGTTGCCCTTTGGAATAGTCACGCCGTTGACCTCGGCGTCAACTTTCGCAACGCGACACATGTTGTGGATCGGCGTGACATAACGAATCATTTCCTCGACAGCGACTGTGAGGTCGGCGCCATTTCGCAACTTCGCCATTTCAGCGGGATTGCTGATCAGGTTGAGGATTGTCCAGGCGATAACGGTTCTCGTGGTCTCGGCCCCACCGTCAAGGAGTAACAGCGCGTCAGCGATTACATCGTTGGGATCGAATGGACAGCCGTTGACTTCAGCGGTCGTGTAGAACGAGAAAATATCATCGGCTGGGCAGGACTTCTTTGCCTCAAAAAGTTCCGCAGCTGCGCCCGCGAATTCGATAGCGGAGATCATGCCGGCGTCATTGAAATATCGAGGGCCGCCACCGAGAGCGATAGTGGTCTCGGACCAATGCTTCAACTTGGGCCAATCGTCTTCTTCGAACCCGAGAAGTTTGCCGATCATCATTGCGGGCAGCGGCGCAGCCATTTCATTGATGACTTCGGCGGATCCGCCGTTGTCGCGAACTGCGTCAAGAAGTTTGGTGACCTTGCCACGGATGTCGTCTTCCCATGCGCTTGCAGCACGCGGCGTGAAGCGACGAGAAACCATGTTGCGGCGCTTCATGTGAAGGGGGTCGTCGAGGCCGATGATGGCGTTATCGGCGGGAAGGTTTGGTCGGTAGCCGCCTTTTTCCGTATCCGAATTTATAAAGACGTCTTTGCGCTTTTCGATGTCGACGATGTCGTCGTAGCGAGCGATTCCCCAAAGTTCGTTGGCTTGGTCCCAGTAAATGGGTTCGTTCGCGCGCATCCATGCGTAGGTGGGATACGGGTCGCCGCCGTAAAGCTCAGGGGCGAGAAGATCTATAGCGAGCCGTTCCATGGTCCCTCCAAGGCAATGAACTCAACCGATTGGTTGTGCCGCCCGGATGGTATCGCTCTGGATGGTTCGAGTTTCTTTGGAAGTGACTATTCGGTAGAGCGTCATGGCTGCAACGGCACTGCTCATCCCCGCAACCGTCCACAGCAGCAGTGCTGAATGCCGATCAGTGCCTGCGGTTAGTAGGTGGACCGTGCCAAAGACAAAGATTCCGTAACTGCTCATATGTACGGCTTTCCACCATCTCTTTGGAATGCGGCGTCGCAAGAGCGAAGTGATTTCGACAGCGAGCAGAAGGTAGAAGGCGACGATTCCCCAAGCAACTGCCGATGGTTTCCAGGTCGATGCAAAAGGAATGAACAGTTGGGCAGCGCTGAAGTTGACGTAAGGGTCAAGAAACAGTCCAACGAGATGCACGGCAATAAAGACGACGGTGAGTCCGCCAAGAAAGCGGTGCAGATCAAGCAGCCAATTGGGGCGGGCTTTCTTCCCCATGACCTTTGTCGACAACAAGAGGCCCCAAAAGACCGAAAGTGCTGCG
The DNA here is from genome assembly GCA_026393455.1 of Actinomycetota bacterium. GTDB lineage: Bacteria > Actinomycetota > Acidimicrobiia > Acidimicrobiales > Acidimicrobilacustridaceae > Acidimicrobilacustris. The sequence goes on along the minus strand of JAPLAE010000002.1, from coordinate 4,591 downwards.
AGTCCCCACGCCACAAGGCCTGAGGACCGGGCGGCGTACCACCACACCGAGCCCACGATTAACTAGCCCTTGTCCGGGCTTTAGGTGCGGGTGTTGTTTTGCGGGGGATGGTGGTCGAGGGAGTGGCCGCTCGCTGCGTTGTTGATGGGCTCGAGTTCTGGGCCTTTGCCGTTGTGGACGGAGTGGTGACCGATTGGTTTGGAGTCGTCGCTGCGCCTGCAGTGGACGGGGCGAGGGTGGCACTGAGCGCCATGCCGGCGCCGAGGGTCGTGGCCACTCCGAGACTGGCCCATCCGACAAAGCGGCGACTGCGAGATGCGGGATGGGGACGGGAGCGTCGGGTCATGGGGGTGAATTTACGGATGCGAGGTGAAACTGGTGTGAAGGGAGGGTGAGGGCGAGGTAAGAGTCGCCGCTTGCAAGCGGTCGTCGGTCACAATTACGAAACAGGAGTATTCCGAAACACAAGTGTTTCGATAGGGTTGCCCCCATGGACGAACAGCAACTTCACGATCGTCGGTGGTGGTCGCTGGCCGTGCTTGCTGGCAGCCTCCTCGTGATCTCACTCGACAACACGATTCTTAACGTCGCGATTCCTTCGCTTGTGCGTGATCTGAATGCCACGACCAGTCAGCTTCAGTGGATCATCGATGGCTACACACTCGTCTTTGCAGGTTTGTTGTTGACTGCTGGGGCCATGGGCGATCGGTTCGGTCGTAAGGGCGCCCTGCAACTTGGTCTCGTCGTTTTTGGTTTCGCGTCAATGGCCTCGGCGATGGCGCAGAGCGCGAACCAACTCATCATCACTCGGTCATTGATGGGTATCGGCGGAGCGCTCATCATGCCGTCGACGCTTTCGTTGCTCACGAATATCTTTCACAACCCACGAGAACGCGCCAAAGCCATTGGTCTCTGGGCTGCAGTTGCTGGTGCAAGCGGTGCGCTTGGCCCCGTTATCGGCGGAATCTTGTTGAAGTGGTTTTCGTGGCACGCGGTGTTTTTTGTCAACGTTCCCCTCATCATCGTGTTGCTCATTGCCGGCCGCGTCCTTCTGCCGAAGTCGAAAGCGGAGGTTGCGCAACGACTTGATCCAGTCGGAGCGTTGCTTTCCATCATCGGATTGGTCCTGGTGCTCTGGGCTGTCATCGAGTCGCCTTCGGCGGGGCTCACTGACCCGAGAGTGGTCTTGGTGGGTTCTCTCGGGGCACTCGTTGTCGCCGCGTTTATCTTTTGGGAATTGCACATCGAAAGCCCGATGCTCGATATGCGGTTCTTTAAGAACCCACGCTTTACTGCAGCAAATATCGCCGTCACACTCGTGTACTTCGCGATGTTTGGCCAGATGTTCGTGATGAATCAATACACACAGGTTGTGTTGGGGTACTCACCGCTCGAAGCGGGTCTGCGCATGATGCCGATGTCGCTAGTGATGATTTGTGTTGCTCCGATGGCACCGCGATTTGTGCATCGAATCGGCACGAAGCTTGTGGTTGGCGGAGGACTCGTACTTACGTCGATTGGCGTATTGATTGTTTCGACTGTTCCAACGTCGAACGGGTATCCGGTCTTAGTAACCGGCATCATTGTCTTAGCGTTTGGAATGGGCTGCGTTATGGCGCCGGCAACTGAATCGATCATGGGTTCGTTGCCTCGCGAGAAAGCCGGCGTGGGGTCAGCGATGAATGACACGACGCGTCAGATGGGCGGTGCGCTTGGAGTCGCGGTCATCGGTTCTCTACTCGCAGCGGTCTACCGCCCCGGCGTGCAGAGCAGTATGAGCGCTGCTGGTATCGCACAGCCGCTCATCGACACGGCAAAGGAATCGGTTGCCGGAGCGGTGTTTCGCGCCGCCACCACGCCCGGCATTTCGCCTGAAACTGCGGCGCAGATTCATCAAATCGCTGTGCAGGAATATGTCGATGGCATTCATATCGCCATGAAGATCGCCGCAGCCGTGATTCTTTTCGCAGCATTCATCGCGTTCAAGTGGTTACCGGCGCACGCTCATGATGCGCGAAGTGAAGTGAGCGGTCCGCTCGATGGTTTGGCGTCGCTCACATTCGCTGAAGCCGAAGGCGCGCTCGAGGACGACCAAGTTGAACTCGAAGCTGAGATGGAAGTCGAACGCGATGCAGCGGTTGACTCAACCGGTGGGACGGTGCGGTCATGACCGCGACGAGTACGCAGCGAGCCCGTCCTGGCCGCCAGCGAAGTGAAGCAGCCGATCACGCAATCCTCGACGCAACACTCGAGTTGCTTGGTGAACACGGCTACGCATCACTCACGATGGCTGCTGTCATTGCAAAGTCCGGCGTTTCGTCGGCGACGCTGTATCGACGGTGGCCAACAAAACAAGAACTCGTTACGGGAGCCCTCGCGACACTTCATGCGGAAATCATCGATATCAACACCGGCTCTTTGCGAACTGATGTCATCGAGATGGTGCGAGCAACTTCGGAAGCAATGTCGGTGCGACGTGAGGACCTTGCTGAAGATTTGGCTGTTGAACTGCGCCGAAATCCTGAATTTCGGGCGGCGGTGAAAGAGAAATTCATTCTTCCGCGGCGACGAGTAATGGCAGCGATTGTTGAACGAGCACAACATCGCGGTGAATTAGGTGCGGACATCGACGCAGCAACTGCTTTCGCCTTTATCGGTGGCCCGCTGCATAACCGAATGTACGTTCAAGGTGAATCACTGAGCGGGCCGTTCCAACGAAAAGTTTCCGCTGGGGCTTTGGCCGCGATGATTGCGGTCGCATCTCTCTAAGGGTTGGCCTCAGCCAGCGGTTACTCCGCGATCGCTGGAAAAGATTGCGCCGTGGATATTGGTTGAATCGGGAGCGGCTACGAGTGCAATGAGTTCGGCGATGTCGTCGGCTTCGCCTTGGCCTCGGTAGCCGAGGTAGGGAGCCATTAGTTCGAAGTCGATATCAGATGGCATCTGGAAATTATGTGTGAGGTTGGTGACGATGCCCCCGGGAGCAATCGCGTTTACGCGCAACGCTGTCTTCGCGTATTCCATAGCCAGCGATCTGGTGAGTTGAACGACGGCACCCTTGGTCATGCAATAGGCCGTTGTATAGGCCTGTCCCATGAGCCCCGCATTTGACGCGATATTCACGATGTTGCCGTCTGATGCCAGGAGGTGCGGAACCGCGGCCTGGCAAAAGAAGAACGGCGCGTCCATGTTGACTGCAGCCATGCGCCGGTATTGCTCTTCGGTCATTTCGGTGAAGTGGTACCCGCCAGCGATTCCGGCCACGTTGACGAGTACATCGAGACGACCGAACACCTCAATGGCTTCAGCGATAGCGGCGAAACACTCAGCACGTTCGGTGACGTCTCCGACTCGAGACACGGCAGTCCCGCCGGCGGCGGTGATCATCGAAACAGTTTCCGCGAGCGACTCGGCGTTCATGTCGTGGATGAAGACCTCAGCACCCTCTGCGGCGAGTCTCAGTGAGGAGGCTCGGCCGATGCCAGAACCTGCTCCGGTGAGGAAGGCAACCTTGCCGTCGAACCGGCCCGGAATCACATATGGCATGGAAATCTCCCCGCTGGTGATGAGAGCCGAGATCCTCGCACATCGAGCGGTTGGCATGCTCAGAGCGACAATGTTTTCGGAAGGTGGTTCAGGCGCGATACGTTGCCAAGACGTTGAAGCACCACGGGGTGTCTCACGGGAGGAGCTGGAGATGGACATCAAGGCCGGTAGTCGACTCGCTTGCCCAGAGTGCAGCGTCGAACTCGTCGTGGTCCGTCCCCCGAGCTCACCTGTCGCACTTACCTGCGGTGGCGTCGAAGTTGTCGATGCTGCGGCCGATCGACCAGGTGGAGGCCATGCCGACGCCAGTGGCGATGGCACCCTCGTTGGCAAGCGCTACGCCGACGAAGATTCGGGCATTGAGGTTCTGTGTGCCAAGCCCGGTCCCGGCACGTTGGCTGCCGATGGTCGTGAAGTCCCCATCAAGGGCGCCAAGCCGCTTCCATCCTCTGACTGATCTGAAGGTCGTCGCGTGAATCTTTCGCTTTTGCTCGAGATGTCGGCATCGACACTCGAGGACCGTCCCGCGGTTACGTCAGGGTCGCGGACTCTGAGTTACGCACAACTCGATGCTGCTGCTCGCCGATGCGCGGCAAAGTTTCTTTCTATGGGGGCGACTGGCGTCGTCTATTGCGGAACGAATGATGCGAGTTTCCCGATTGCAGTCTTTGGTGCCGCGTATGCAGGGCTTCCCGATTGCAGTCTTTGGTGCCGCGTATGCAGGGCTTCCGTTCATTCCGCTGAACTATCGCCTCGGCGAGGAACAACTCCAACCGTTAGTTGAAGCAAATCTCGGCGCGGTAATCATTGCGGAAACGGCAAAGGTTCCTGGCGCCGATCCCGCCATGGTTGTACTTCGGTCGACGTTGCTCGATGCTGAATTTTCGACAGCAGCCGATGTCGAACTTCCGGCCTTCGTCGATCCCGAAGATGTCGCAATTGTTCTCTACACGTCTGGAACTTCGGGTACGCCAAAAGCGGCGCTGCTTCGCCATCGCCATCTCACTGCCTATGTGATCGGCACTGTTGAATTCGCTGGGGCTGA
>JAPLAE010000110.1 GCA_026393455.1 Actinomycetota bacterium | reverse complement strand
GACGTCAGACAAGCAGCGCGCTAGGTTCCTGACGTGTTCGGTGACCCCTCCGGGATACGGAAAATCGTAGGGACTGACCAGAGCGATTTTCACCAGCCTACAGGCTCCCAGAATGGCGCCAAAAAATCGCGCCTCGTGTAATCGCCAACGTCGTTTAAACCCTAGCGCGTGCTCATGACTACTGCCAAACCGCAGGCATCCACTTCCGAGCCGCCAACTGGCGGAACAACGGTGCTAAGGCACCGTGAGCCCCGTCACGGGGTGTCGAACACTCGGTGGCCGAGCGTCCATTGATCAGGGTGACGACGAAGCAAATCGCCAAGCCGGTTCGCAACCTCATGCGCCGCCCTCGGCGCATCGTCGCCTGAACCAGTCCATCGAACATAGCCGCTTTGAGAACGAACAATGATTGGCGCCTCAAACCCCGGATCGTTTCCAGCGCATTGTTCCTCGATTACTGCCCGTACCCTACCCAACGGCAGTGCCAGGCCGTATCCGAACAGCAACGGCAATCGCCTGAGCGCCGCGATGCGATAGGGAAGCGCCGGGAAATGAACTTCTCGGCCAGAAATCCTGACTGCAAACGAACGATTCCCACTCGCGATAGACGATGTCGAAGAGTTTGCGGGGACCGCCGCAACTGGAGGTACCCAGTCAGTAAACGAGACGAGCAAATCGCCCCGATCGAGTGCCCGCCACACTGGCCGCGCCCCGAGATCCGGAGTGAGAATCGAAAACCGATCGCGCTTTCGATTTCGGGAAACTAGTTCGTGAAGTCGACTGGGTCGTAAACGCTCAACCATCAGCGTGACCGGGATGTCGAGGTTCTCGAGCACGTGTCCCAGCAATTCCACACGTCCGAAATGGGCACTCATCAAGATAGCGCCGGTCCCGCGCCCGATACTCGCTTTCACGACATCCCAACCCGGACCCAGGATCTCGGATCGTGCCTCGATTTCCTCACGACCGAACTGCGAACCGCGAAGGAGGTCCGCATAATTCTCAAAGTGAAGGGCGACCGACGCCCTTACCGAGTGTCGAACTGATGCGTGATCTACCGTTTGTCCAAGAACCACTGCGAGATTATGGGAAAGCCCAACCGATCGGTTGTTTGGAACGGAGTACGCAACCCTGCCGGCGATCCCTGTTATCTCCTCAAGCGCTTCCCGATTCAAAAGGGAACCAATCGTGAAACCCGCCTGCAGGATGATTTCCTGTGGTGAGGGAACAGTGCTCGTGGTCGCACTCCTCAACCCGAAAAGCAACTCTGACCGAGTTGTGTCTTCCAATCTTGACGGTTTTTCGCAAGGCCACATGTCGCGAAACATGAACCACTGACTGGGATGTTCGGCAATCAATGGTTCCAGAGCGCCGAGAACCGTACTCATGACGCTCTCCACCGTTGCGCCACCTCCAAAATGCATCGGTGCTGACGCAGTAACTCGGTACCGCGAAGTCGCGTCCATCACTGCACCAGCAGCGACGACCGGTGCGCCGGAGGCGATCGCGAAACGTGCTATTCCGTTGGGTAGCCACGTGCGCAGCCCCATCAAGGTAACTTCTGAAAACCCTGAAGCGTCGCGATGAGACCTTGGGCGGTCCACGAGGATCACGACGATTCCTCCCCGCGACAGGACTCTTCGAACCTCACGTAGACCTGCGAGGGTCGGAGGCGCAGTCCGGATCCCTCGTGACGACCGACTGTCCGAAATTAGCCGATTGAGCGCGTCTGGCGGGATCGCATCGGCAATTGCCAGGACCGGGTACCGCACGGCAAGGACCGTGCCAGCGACTTCCCAATTGCCGACGTGGGCACAGGCAATGATCAATCCTCTTCCAGAAGAGAGACCACTTTCGATATTCTCCCACCCGTCCACAGAACTCACGAGAT
>JAPLAE010000052.1 GCA_026393455.1 Actinomycetota bacterium | reverse complement strand
TGTGGGGTGGGACCCGACCGGACCCAGCAGGGCGGTTGGTGGATCGAGGTTCGTCGTACTCACTCATGAGGCCCTAAGCCTCTCCCGGATTGGCTGGGGATCGGTAGAGGTACAACCCCGGTTTTTTCGGGGGACGACCCTGTGGACGGAGTGTGGACAACTTTGGCGTCCTGTGGAGTACTGAACCAGTCGAAACCCTTACGTACCATGGGATCACTCTAGAAAAGACCTGTGACAGCACGACCGGTCCCACAGTGTGGACAACGAATCCTTGACTGAGTCATTAAGCCCAACGTCACACGCAGGGAAAACGCGCCGAAGGGCCGGCGAACCGGCCCTTCGGTCTCGTACTCGTTGACCTCGCTGGCTCAGGCCGGCGACACCTCAACGGTGATCTGGAACTGCACCTCGGGGTGCAAACGAGCGGATACGGAGTGCGTACCGACCGTCTTGATCGCTTCGTCGATGTGAATCGAGTGACGATCGAGTTCGATGCCGGTTTGCGCTGCAACCGCGGCAACTACTTCATTGACACTGACCGAGCCGAAGAGATCGCCCTCGGCCTTCGCACGAGCCGACACGGCGATTACCGCGGGCACGAGCTTGGCAGCGATATCTGAAGCTGCCGAACGATCGGCGGCGTCACGCTGATCGCGTGAACGGCGCATCGATGCGGCCTGGGCCTCGACTCCGCCAGTGGCGAGAACCGCGAATCCCTTGGGCAGGAGGTAGTTGCGACCGAAACCATCGGCTACCTCAACCACATCACCCTTCTTGCCAACACCATTGACGTCGGAACGGAGCAGGAGCTTCATTCGGTGACCTCCACGGTTTCAGTAACAACCTCGACCTCGGTGGTCTCGGCGTCAACAAATGTCGCCTCGAGTTCCTCGATCACGACATCGGCAGTAACGGGTTCGCGGATTTCTGCGTTCTCGAGCTTCAGCCCGCGATCGCCGCGATCTCCACGGTCACCGCGTTCGCCGCGGTCACGACCGCCGCCACGCTGAGTGGTGACACGGTTGGTGTAGGGCAGGAGTGCCATTTCACGAGCGTTTTTGATTGCTCGTGCGATTTCCTTCTGCTGCTGTGAGTCATTGCCGCTGACACGACGGGCACGAATCTTTGCTCGGTCGGACATAAACCGACGAAGCATATTGATGTCCTTGTAATCAACGAACTCGACCTTTTCCTGCGTAAGCAGGCTGATCTTCTTCTTGCTGCGGCGAGCGTTGTCTTTATTCTTGCCGCGCTTGGGTGCTGCTGTCTTCGCCATTAGAACGGTTCCTCATCGTTGTCATAACCTGCTGGGGGATCATTGGGGGCGGGGCGAGTTGTGCCGCCGCCACCGGAATTGGCACCGCCGGAGTTACCGCCACCATCGAAGCCTTCACGGCGTTCGTTGCGCACGATTTGTGCAGTGGCGTAGCGGAGGCTCGGAGCAACCTCGTCGGCAACAACTTCGACCTTGGATCGTTTGTCGCCGTCTTGGGTCTGCCATGAACTCTGCTGCAAGCGACCATTCACCAGGACACGGGTGCCCTTCGTGATTGTCTCGGCAACGTTCTCGGCCAACTGCTGCCAGCAGGTGACATCAAAGAAAGAAACCTGTTCTTCCCACTCGTTCGTCTGACGGTTTTGCCAGCGACGGTTCACAGCGAGCCCAAAGGCTGCGACTGCTTGACCGCTAGCAGTGAAACGAAGTTCGGGATCGCGGGTGCAGTTTCCGACGAGTACCACGGTGTTATCTGCCATTAGATGTGTCCTCCCACTCAACCGGCAATGGCCGGGGTGACGTCGCCCATCAGACCGCGACGAGCGGCTTCTTTTTCGGGCAGACGCATGACCTTGTGGCGAACAACTTCGTCCGCGATGTGGAGAACACGCTCGACCTCGTGCAGATCGCGACCTTCGGTCGAAATCTCAAGCACGACGTAGATGCCTTCCCACTTGTGGTTGATCTCGTAAGCGAAACGCCGACGACCCCAACGATCGGTCTTGGCAACGGTGCCGCCGCCAGCCACAACGAGTGTGTTGACCGTGGCAAGCATTGCGTTCACTGCGGTGTCTTCGACGTCACCGTCGAAAATGACCATGAGTTCATACGCTCGCATGAGCGCATCACCTCCCTCTGGATCCGGACCGCAAGGCGGGAACCGGAGCCCCGAAAGCTCAGGGCAGGGCTTCAATTAGAGATGGAACCCTACCGGAGGGTGTCCCAAACTCCCAAGAGCGGTTCGGCCTGTTCAGCACGCCTCGGCCAGCGTGACCGTGACATCAGGCCCGATTCCCCAGTCCTGGAGCCGACCTTGGGCCATTTCAATGGCCAATCGATAGGGGCGAGCCGCCGGGAATAGCGGGCAATTGGTCGTGCCGGCCGGACACGGATCCATATCGGCGGAACTCACGAAGGCCCCCACCGAATCGATCCAAGCGATCGAAAGTGGCAGCAACGTGTCCTTCATCCCGAACGTCGCCGTTGTATCGAGTGCCCACAAGAACACCATTGCCTCGCCTCCACCGATCGACGGATCGGTGATCTCCTTCAATCCCCGACCACGTTCAACCTCGGTATCGGCTAACCACACGCACCGCACCTCGGTCGAACCATCGGCATGACGAATACGCAGCGTCACTTTCGTAAAACCACTACTTCGCAACGAAGCTTCCGCTGCAGAAGTCGACTGTGGCGTTATCTTTCCGTTCGCCGAACCACTCGAACCGCAACCGACAGCGATCAACAACAGCGCGACGAGTCCAATAACGCCGACCGCGCGGCGTGTCATGGAATCAGACCGGAGAAATTGGCGTGCCGTACAACCCAAGCGTTTCAGCGGTACGAGCTTCGAGCGAATAACTCTCGGCAGCCGAAGGGAAGCGGCCAGAGCGCACATCATCGGCATACGCACCAAGGGCACGAACGCCTTCAGCCCCAAGATCGGCGTAGCGACGAACAAACTTGGGAAGTACGCGATCTTCAATACCGAGGACGTCGTGGAAGACGAGCACTTGGCCGTCACAACCAGAGCCCGCGCCGATTCCGACGGTGGGGATATCGATCGATTCGGTAATCATGCGGCCGACTTCGTCGGGGACACCTTCAATCACAATCGAAAAACACCCTGCATGCGCAAGGGCTTTTGCATCGTCGACTAGTGCAAGGGCTGCCTCGTGATTACGTCCTTGCACCTTGAACCCGCCCATGGCGTTCACCGATTGAGGGGTGAGGCCGATGTGGCCCATGACGGGAATCTCTGCATCGATGAGCGCCTCAATCATCGGGAGTCGCTTACGACCACCTTCGAGTTTGACGGCCTGCGCGCCTGCACGAATAAGTGCTGCAGCATTCGTCACCGTGTCGGCAACCGACACGTGGTAGCTCATCCACGGCATATCGGCGACGATGAGCGACGCCGGAGTTGCGCGTGCAACTGCTGCAGTGTGATGAGCCATGTCGGAAATCGTCACCTGCAAGGTGTCCTCGTATCCAAGAACAACCATTGCGACAGAATCGCCAACGAGAATCATGTCGATGCCAGCAGCATCGGCCATGCGTGCTCCGGGCGCGTCGTAGGCCGTGACCATCACCAACGGCACATCGCCACGTCGGACCTTGCGGCCCTGAACCGATGGAACAGTGATTCGCGTGCTCATTTGGAGCCTCCTGCCGTCCAGTGCCCCTCGGCTACCGGCGGATGTTTACGACGCTATCGGGCTGCGACCCCCACCACAAAGATGGTCGACCTAGTTGATCGGAGACCCCGCCAACGTCGTTGTCGTTGAGGAGCTTAAGGTCGTTGAACTGGTCGACGAGGTACTCGAAGAAGTCGTCGTCGAGGGTTTGATCGTCGTCGAGGTAGACGAGCTTGAACTGGTCGAACTCGGCTCAGTGCTCGTCGTTGTCGAGCCCACATTGGTGCCGTCATCAGTGGGATACGGGAACGGACACGAGGACTTCCCCTTCGTGGCCACTGTCATGTACTTACGCCAGATCGTGGCGGGGAACGAGCCGCCGGTTACCGACATTCCGTGCACCGATTTCATGAAGGTGCCATCGGGATAACCCACCCATACGGCGGTGGTCAGTTTGCAGGTGAAGCCCACAAACCACGCGTCGCGATAGTTCTCGGTCGTACCCGTCTTGCCCGCTGCCGGCTGACCAATCCTTGCTCCCGTTGCCGTTCCGCCCTCGACCACCTGGTTGAGGATGTAATTCACCTTCGCGACGGCCTTCGTATCGAGCACTCGCTTGCGCACCGGCTTGTTCTCATAGAGAACATTGCCCTTCGCATCTGTCACCTTGGCAACAACCGTTGGCTTGATGTGCTCGCCGTTGTCCGCCAGTGTCGAATACCCCGACGCCATGTCGAGTACCGAAACCTCACTCGTGCCCAGCGTCAATGCGGGTACTGCCTTCAGCGGACTCGTAATTCCCATCTGCTTCGCGAGATCAGCAACGTTCTGAGGTCCGACGTCCATCATCAACTGCGCATAGGCCGTATTCGATGAGCGCATCGTCGCGGAGATGAGATCGAGTTCGCCCAAACCTGCATCGGCGTAATTACCAACACTCCAATCGCGCCCGCCATCCGCTTTCGGAATCACGATTCGCGAAGGCGCATCGTACATTTTCGACATCGGCATCTTTTGATTCATCGCCTCAGCGAGCGTGAACGCTTTGAACGAAGAACCTGCCTGCCGACCTGCGCCGCCACCATCGGTGCCGACGGCCAGATTCACCTTTGAGTACTTACCCGTTCCGTTGAAATCAAGACCGCCGACCATTGCGCGCACGGCCCCTGCGTCATCGATTGATACCAACGCAGCCGCCGGATCATTCGGTTGATTCAGTGTCGAAGTAATCGCATTTGCGGCGGCACCCTGGTCAGTCATATCAAGCGTTGTGTAGACGCGGAGTCCTCCGCCGTACACCTGGGCATCGGTAAATCCGCCCCCGGTTGTCAGCCAATGACGCACGTAATCAACGAAATATTCCGTTCCCCATTCAGGGTGCGTCACCATTCCGTAGTTGTTCTGTGTGCTTCGCACCAGAACGTCACTCCAGTTGTTTGCTTTGGCTGCGGTCGCTTCCTCTTCGGTGATGTCACCCGTCTCCACCATCGCGTCAAGCACTGAGGCCCTGCGATCAATCGCGGTCTGATGGCTCCGCGCTGCTTTTGGATCGTTCTCGGGCAACTTCGCATCGGCAGTTTCTGGTGAACGAATAAGGCCTGCGAGATACGCCGCCTCAGGCAACGTCATTTGATCAAGGTTTTTTCCGAAGTACACACGAGATGCCGCTTCGATGCCATACGCGCCGCGGCCGAGATAGATCGTGTTGAGGTAGCGAGTCAGAATTTCTTGCTTCGATAACTCACGCTCGACCTTGACGGCGAGCGCGGCTTCTTTGATCTTTCGCGTAAACGTGCGCTCTTGTGTGAGGTACACGTTCTTCACATATTGCTGAGTAATCGTCGAACCGCCCTGCGAAACCCCACCGTTGCGAAGATTGGTCCACAGCGCGCGCAAAATTCCTGTCGGATCAACACCACCGTGTTGGAAGAAGGTTCGGTCCTCCGCTGCCAGAACCGCATCAACAACGACCGGCGGAATCTCATTCCAGTTCACAGAAATACGATTCACGCCGCCAGAAAGTTGGGCGATGGAGTTATCTGCCGTGCAACCTGAGGAAACTTCGGACGAACACATGAACGTCGTTTGCAGCTGCGGCGGATCTTTGTCTGGAAGTGGAACCTGAGTGAAGAGATAACCGGCACCGGCCATCAGCAGCAATCCAACTAGGCCGATCGCAAAGAAGGCCCGGCGCCAGCGCCAGAAAACGCTACGGCGAACGCCAGAAGAGCCCGCGTTGCGGGGTGCGCGCGACGAACGACGTCCGGAAGCGGCGGAGCCGCGGGTGGAGGGGGGCATGGGAAGGGGAGCTCAGGCCGAGCGGGCTGGGTTCAACAGAAAGGTACGGGCCAAATGATTCCAATGGCACGCGGGGCAGACTTCGACGACATAACAAGCGAATTCGCCCTCTTTTGAGCGTTTCGTAAAGGCCTTCAGTTCCTTCGCCGTTGTGATGCAGCGCCCAAATGCGGGAAGGCGAGGACCGAACACATAAGAAACCAAGACCAGTTTCTGGTCTTGGCAGATCGGACAATCCTCGCTGGTGGGCTGGCCAACCTCGCGGCCAGCTCTCACAAGTTCGGGATGCGCATCACAGACTTCGTGCTGAGCCAACCGACCTTTCTTGTACTCAGAAATGAGGTGCTGGCGCGCGAGTCGATAATCGATCTCGCCGCCTTTGCCACTCGGGGCACCGCGGAAGGGTCGTGACGCGGTACCCATGAGGGCCGAGGCTAGCGACGCGATGCGCCCATCGCTGTCCACCATCAGTTGTCGGTCCACCGTCAGTGCTGTCGGCCGCGGGAGACTACCCGCGTGAATGACTACGGATCACCCCGCCCGTCCCCGAGTACCTCGAGTTCCTTTCCCGGCCGAGCCGAACTCCCACTCGACACCGTCACTTGGGGGCCGGACCTACCCAACGACGACACGTTGCGTCTCATCACCGCCCCGAAGGGCAAGAAGATTCTCCAACTGGGTGTTGGTCTGGGACACAACGCGGTGGGCTTGGCCCTCGCCGGAGCCCACGTCATCGCCGTTGATCACGACCTCACTCGACTCGATGCCGCCCGCCAACTCGCCGAGGTCAACGAGGTCAAGGTAGAGCTTCACCAGGGTGACCTTGCCGATCTTGCGTTTGTGCGCGCCGATCAAATCGATCTGGCACTGTCGGTGTACGCCCTTGCTCGCGCCGATGACTTTGATCGGGTTTTACGACAGGTCCATCGCGTGCTCCGAATGGGCGGAAGCTTCAGCGTGTCGCTCCCTCATCCCGCATGGCTCATGCTCGACCATGATCCATCGACCTCCGCTCGCCTGGCCCGGCGCTACGGCGAAGACACCCCGCGCGATGTTGACGGCGTCGAAATCCACGCTCGGTCAATCGCCGAACTCTTCGGATCGTTCTCACGCGCCAACTTCCGCGTCGACGCGCTCCTCGAACCCGAAGCTCGCTCCGGTCGCGCAACTGTGCCGACGACCGTGATCATGCGCGGTCGAAAAGACAGCGTGTAGCGCTTTGCCCTAGGCGCCCGTCTTGCGTGCCGCCCACCAGGCGTCGAGGCGTCGTTTCGCTTCATCCTCGCCTAATGGGCCCTCTTCCAAACGAAGTTCCATCAGGAAATCAAGCGCGTCGCCAACATCGCGGCCCGGTGTGAGCCCAAGGTGGACCATGACGGTGTTGCCATCGAGGTCCGGTCGCAGTGACGCAAGTTCTTCGCGGGCCATCAACTCATCAATACGCACTTCGAGTTCATCCATGCGTCGCGACAATTCCTGCGCTTTACGTTCATTACGCGTCGTGCAGTCACAACGTGTGAGTTCAATCAGTTCAGGAAGTAAATCGCCGGCATCGCGGACGAATCGTCGCACCGCCGAATCGGTCCACCCCATTTTATAGGTGTGAAAACGCAAATGAAGAAAGACCAAACGAGTTACTGCTTCAACATCTTCAGTTGAGTACTTCAGCGCCTTCATGCGCTCTCGTGTCATACGGGCGCCGACAACTTCGTGATGATGAAACGACACGCCCGCGTCGCCGATCGCACGCGTTCGCGGCTTTCCGACATCGTGATAGAGCGCTGACAAACGCACGAGCCGATTCGTACTTGTCTTTCCGATGACTGCAATCGTGTGCGTCAATACATCTTTGTGGCGATGAATTGGGTCTTGCTCCAAGCGCATGCGCGAGAACTCGGGAAGGAACTGATCCATTAACCCAGTGTCGGCAAGGAACCACAAACCAGGTGTCGGGTCATCGACAACCATCAACTTGTCGAATTCATCACGGATACGTTCGGCAGAAACGATGGACAGTCGTTCGCACATTGACGTTGCCGCCGCGAGCAGCTCGTCGTCGGGTGCAAGTCCGTAACCGGCAAGGAATCGCGCCGCGCGCAACATGCGTAACGGGTCGTCGGAAAACGATTCTTCGGGTGAGAGCGGTGTGCGCAAGCGACCGGCAGCAAGGTCTTCAGCGCCGCCGAACGGATCGATGAGCACAGGATCAGGCAACGACAACGCCATTGCATTCACCGTGAAATCTCGTCGCGACAAATCCGCTTCGATCACACCGGAGAACACGACCTCGGGTTTGCGAGATTCGGGGTCGTAGGCCTCAGCCCGATGGGTGGTGATCTCGAAGGTCCAGCCATCGGTCTGGCAACCGATGGTGCCGAACCGCTCACCCTGGGTCCACACCGAATCGGCCCAGCCCTTGACCAGTCGCTTGGTCTCAGCCGGAAGTGCATCGGTGGTCAGATCGATATCTCGGCCATCGGACATGTCCCGGCCGAGCAGGAGGTCGCGAACAACACCACCAACTAGATAGAGCTTGTACCCCGACGCGGCAAACCGCTCAGCCAGTGGGGCCGTTCGTTCAAGCACCGGGCGGAGGCGATCGGGAATCACCGGCGGAGGCTACCGGGACAAGCCCCACCGACCCGACGGAGTTCCCGTGCCGAGGAGTAAGAGGCCCATCGGTCCTAGGCTCGCGCCCACGCCATGCGACGCACTGACACCATCACCGGGCATGCCGACCGCATGCGGATCGGCCCTTGGAGGGGCGACCCCGCGCTGGCCCTACTCAGTCCAACCCCCGGTTCTCCCCCTTCGCCTGACGTACTCAACCGAGCGCTCGCCTCGGTCGCCGATGCTGGTTATCGGGCGGTCCTCACTCCAGCACTGACATTCACCGAACAACCCGTCTTTCTTGATCGCGGCTTTTCGGTGCACGAGCGTCTTCACCTCCTGCGCCACGACCTATTTGCGCTTCCCGGTACGAGCGCGCCTTTGGCACATCTACGCCGTGGACGCGCTCGCGATGTCAAAGCTGTTCTTGACCTCGACGGCCTCGCATTCGACAGTTTCTGGCGATTCGATCTCACCGGCCTCCTCGATGCCCGCCAGGCCACACCACGATCACGATTTCGCGTTGCCTGCATCGGTGACCGCATTGTGGGCTACCACATTGCCGGTGTCGCCCGCCGACTTGGCTACCTGCAACGTCTGGCTGTTCACCCGGAGTTCCACGGCAATGGAATCGGAACTGCATTAATTGGTGATGCACTTGCGTGGTGTCGTCGGCGCGGCTGTGTCTCGGTTTTAGTGAATACGCAAGAGATCAACCAACGCGCGCTCGCGTTATACCGCCACCTCGGCTTTTCTGACGAGCCAACCGGTCTCGCCGTCCTTGCGTTGAACATTTCTGAAAGTCTCGACAAATGATCGGTCGCATCACGCGCGTCGGTGTCGTCGCCGCCTTTCTTCTTGTTTTGTGTCCGATACTTGCAAACGCTCAAAGCACTCAGACCGCTCCTCACCAACTGAAGCTCGTCCATCAGACAGCGTTTGTTGGCCCGAACGGAGTTTTCTCCGTCGAACTCTCCACTGGCGATCTTCCCGCCAACACAAAAGTTGATCTTGTTCTCTACAGCGCAGTCACAAGTCGAAGCCGACTTGATCGAACAATCGCAGGCGAACAGCTCGGAAGTGCGCTGTTTTCAACCCCCGCCACCGTTCTTGATGCGTCTCGTTCAACAAAAACGCTCACGCTTCCACTCAACGAAAAGTGGCCTGCCCCTGAGGGGGGAACAGTTCTGTCCGAGTCGGGCGTGTACCCGGTTCTTGTCGAAGCCACCGCGGCGAATGGCGCACGCCTCGACAGCATCGTCACGCATCTTTTGCGTCTTCCGGCACCAACAACTCTCACAGCACCGCTTGCAGTGGCGGCAACGGTTGTGATTGATGCACCACTCGGCCTGAGCCGCGAAGGTGCACCGCAACTCTCCGATACACAACTCAGCCGAGCTAGCGAGCAATTCCGCATCCTGGCTGCTGCAACAAACACACCGCTCACACTCGCGGCGACACCTTTCATTGTTCAAGCGTTGGCCGAAGCCAGTGACCCTTCGCCACGCCCCGACAATCGGGCCCGCCAAACCCTGAGTCGCCCCTATGTCGCGATCGATGCAGGTTCACTCATCTCTGCGGGCCGTAGTTCGGTCATCGGCGCTGAATACGCAGCTGGCGACAACATCCTCGCCAACGTCTTCGAAGCCGCTCCCGACCATCGAACGTTGGTCCTTGATCCGTCCGTGACTCCAAGCGCGCTCAATCTCCTCGCACAATCAGGGACACGATCCGTTGTCCTCCAGTCCTCGCAAATTCGATCCTCATTGGTATCGGATGAAAGTTCCGTGCTCACCAAAAGTTTCGTCATTGAGAGTGAAAACCGAACATCGTTCTCCGCTATGGCCAACGACGACGCTGCTTCTTCACGCTTCCTCCTCGCCACCGATCCGATTCTTGGTGCGCATCATGCGTTGGCCGAATTGATGATGCTCCACCAAGAACAACCCAGTGCTGACCGAGGCGTGGCCCTAACAATTCCCGCTTCAACTGACACCGCCGCTCTCAAGGAATTTCTTGCCGGGTTGGCAGCAACCACCGGCACCCCGGGCGGATCAGTTGGGAACATGGTGATCCAACCCCTCACCCTCGATGACCTTTTCACTCGCACCGGGGTTGCCGGCACGTCCCAAAAACCAACTGTTCGGTCATGGACAAGTGACGACCCAACCGATCTTGGTACCTACGGTTCCCAGCTTGAACAGGCGCAATGGAACCTGCTTGGCCTGCGCGCCATGCTTCCCAAAGGCGCCGACATCGTGAACCCGGTTGAAAACACGATTCTGGCCTCCGCCGAAGCAACCCTCGCGGCCATCGATCGAGCCGCCGTACTCAGTAATGCCAACAACCAACTTCTCGCTATCACTTCGGCAATCAGCCTTCCGAAATCGCAGAAAGTCACCCTCACATCAAGAAGCGGAAAAATTCCGCTCGTGATTACCAACAGCCTTCCGGTCGAGGCACTGGTTCGCATCACCGTGAGTAGCGCAAAACTCGAATTCCCGAGCGGCATGACCTATGAAATCACTCTCGCCCCCTCAAGTACGACTCGGACCGATATTCAGGTCACGACAAGGGCATCCGGCGCCTTCCCTCTCGATGTCGCTATCACCTCATCAGGTGGAGGAGTACCTGTCGCATCGAGCCGGATCGATGTTCGATCCACAGCGATTTCGGGGGTCGGACTCTTCCTTTCTCTTGGGGCCGGCTTGTTCTTACTGGTGTGGTGGGCTCGCCACATCCGCCACAGTCGCCGCGCTCGCGCCCTCGTGGCCGCGAACGAACCATCACAAACCCCGGGTGGATGAGTAGCGTCTTCCCGTCACCAATCGAACGGGAGCACCATGACCGGCGTCCACATCGTCACCGATAGTTCCTGCGACTTGAGCGAAGCCGAAACCACCACCAACGGCATCGGTGTTGTCCCGTTAAACATCCGCTTTGGCAACGATGAATACGTTGACCGCGAGGAACTCAGCGTCAACGACTTCTACGCCAAGATGGCCACCACCGGGCTGCTGCCCGAAACATCTGCTCCGTCACCTGGCCGGTTTGAACAGGCCTTTCGAGGCGCAGCAGCAGTTGGGGCAAGTGCAGTGGTGTGCATCAATCTTTCTGGTGAACTTTCTGCAACGGTGCAATCGGCACGCAACGCTGCCACCGCAGTTAATGGCGATCTCGATGTTCGTGTGATCGACAGTCGATCACTTACAGGTGGTCTTGGCACGATGGTTCTCGAAGCAGCACTCGCTGCGCGAAACGGCGCTGATGCTGACACCGTTGTCGCCCTTGTTGAGTCGATGGTTGCGCGCACTGAAATTTACGCAGCACTCGACACGCTCGAAAATCTTAAAAAAGGTGGCCGAATCGGAAGCGCCAAAGCGCTCTTGGGTTCCATGTTGTCGGTGAAACCAATTATTCGGATTGTTGATGGTGCCGTAGACGAAGCGGGCAAACAACGAACCCGCAAACGCGCACTGGAATGGCTGCGAGACCAACTATTTGCCGAGGGAACGGTAGAAAAACTCTCGATCCTTAATGGCGAAGCTCCAGATATCGACCTCTTCCTTGACATGATCGCTGAGCGCTACCCGCGTGATCAGGTCCGTCTCGGAAAAATCGGTGCAGTCATTGGCACACACGGTGGGCCAGGCGTTATCGGCATGTGTTACCTGCGTCCGTGATCATCCGTCTTTCTACTTCCGCGTGAACGCGGGCGATCCTGGGTCGGTGCCCCCTCCAGTTCCTGGCCGCGCGCTCGCAGGCCGTGTGCTCGCGCAACGGTACGAACTTCGCCAACAACTTGCTGTCGGCGGCATGGCGGAAGTCTGGGAAGCAGACGATCTGATTCTTGGTCGCGCTGTCGCAGTCAAAATTCTTCATCCTCAGTTTGCCAATGACCCGGTTGTTCGCCAGCGATTTCATATCGAAGCAATCGCCGCGGCGCGTCTCGTTGACCCGTCAATCGTTGCTATTTATGACACGGTTGACCTCGACGGTTGCGATGCAATTGTTATGGAACTCGTACGCGGTCGCACGCTTCGAGACTTTCTCGATGAACGCGGTGCTCTCGATCCGATCGAGGTCGTGCACATCGGCGCTCAGGTAGCCGGGGCACTCGCGGTTGCTCACCGCGCTGGCGTGATTCATCGAGACATCAAACCGGCAAACGTTCTTCTTTCTGACGATGGTCGTGTCTTGGTAACGGACTTTGGTATCGCCAAAGTGCTCGACGAACCCGACCTCACGCGCACCGCACAGGTGCTGGGAACAGTGAAGTACCTCGCTCCCGAACAAGTAGAAGGCGGTCCCGTTGACGGGCGGACCGACCTCTACGCGTTAGGTGCAGTTCTCTACGAAGCTGTCTGTGGCGAAGCGCCGTTTCGCGCCGATACGCCAGCGGCCCTCGCGCTTGCCCGCATGCATCGAGATCCATCGCGCCCATCGATGGTTCTGAAAGAAATTCCAGAAGATCTCGAAACGACAATCATGCGGGCGCTGTCCCGCGCACCAAGTGGTCGCTTTGCTTCGGCCAACGACATGCGTGCCGCATTGCTTTCGACACGTCTCGACGTTCTCGCTGATCCCGCCAGCGAGACGAAACCGATCACACCAACGCCCACTCGCGTTCGAGCGAAGCGCGGCCGATCAGGAATCATTGTGACGCTCGTTGTGGTCGCAGTACTTCTTTTGATTGCCCTTCTTGTTGCCAATACCGATGCCGGAAAGACCCTCTTCTCAGGTCAACCGGCAACGACCACCACAGCACCGAGACAACTCGCCATTTCCACCGCGCACTCTTTCGATCCTGCCGACCGCACTGGTTTCGAAAACGAAGCAGCCGCCATGAACGCCGTTGATGCTGATTCGCTGACCTCATGGTCAACCGACGTGTACTCGACGCGTCAGTTCGGCAATCTCAAAACGGGTGTCGGCCTCGTCATCGACCTTGCGACAGAGGGTCCTATTGGGAGCGTCACAATCGATTCGCCGTCGTCGGGATGGTCACTCGACGCCTATACCGCCACCGGTTCACCGACGACCCTCATTGGTTGGGGTTCCGTGCGTGCCGGCGCAACCAACATCCGGGGTCCGCTCACCCTCGACCTCCACGGCGCCAATGGCAACGCGGTTTTGCTCTGGATTACGCAACTCAAAGAGGCGCCTTCCTTTCAGGTGACAATCACCGACATCATCGTCACCTCCTAACCACGAGTTCTCACGGTTAGAATCTCCATTATGGATACGGGCCCGAACGCTTCGAGTTCCTCTGGTTCGCCACAGGAATCATCGGCGACCCCACCGCGAGCCATCCCATCGATTCCATCGGTCGGGTCACTCGCCGGCGGCGACTGGCCGGCACAGGCTGCCGACGCCATCGTGAACGCCGTCGAAACCGTTCGGGATCGCACCACCACTCCGATCATGAAAATCGCCCGCGGACTGGTCTTCGGCGTTTTTGCCGGCACGATCATCATCGTCATCGCGGTCTTGACGGTTATCGGGGTGGTTCGCCTCCTCGATGAGGCCCTTCCCTCAGGAGTGTGGCTGCCCTATCTCATCCTCGGTGCGCTGTTCACTTCGGTCGGGGCGCTGTTGTTCCTCCGTCGCAATGCACCTGCCCCTTCAGCAGGGGCATCCTCGAAGCGTTAAGTGGTTTCACCACCAACACGCTCCCCCACCAACTGACTTGACCGACGCGGTCATCGACATCTGGAGTCCCTGTGCCTGAAGTTCACAATGTCATCATCATCGGTTCCGGTCCTGCGGGACTCACGAGCGCGATCTACACCGCTCGAGCAAACCTTGAGCCGCTGCTTATCGAGGGTGAGCCTTCCTCGACAAGCGACCAGCCCGGTGGGCAGCTCATGCTCACCACCGAGGTTGAAAACTTCCCTGGTTGGCCCGACGGGATCATGGGGCCAGAACTCATGATGAAGTTCCGCGAACAGGCGACACGTTTCGGCACCGAGATCATCACTCGCAAGGTCACCAAAGTTGATCTGTCAGTTCGCCCGTTCAAAGTGTGGATCGGCGATGTCGATGCTCCCGAACCCACGCACATTGCGAACTCCATCATCGTTTCCACCGGTGCGCGTTCTCTCATGCTCGGTCTCGAAGAAGAAACGCGTTTGATTGGTCACGGTCTTTCGACCTGCGCGACCTGCGACGGTTTCTTCTTCCGCGATCACGACATCGCTGTCGTTGGTGGTGGCGATTCGGCCATAGAAGAAGCGCTTTTTCTAACGAAATTTGCCAAGACCGTCACGCTTGTTCACCGACGCGAAGAACTTCGCGCATCAAAGATCATGCAAGACCGATTGTTCGCCAACGAAAAAATACGTTTCGCGTGGAACTCAACAGTGACCGCCATTCAGGGCGATCAAACCGTTGCAGGAGTCACCCTCACCGACACCGTCACGGGCGAAGAGCGACCACTCGCGGTCACCGGAGTGTTCGTCGCCATTGGCCACCGTCCCAACACCGATCTATTCGCCGGTCAGCTCACCACCGACGAGAACGGTTACCTCGTGACCCATAACGGGTCGCTCACCAACATCGAAGGCGTGTTCGCCTGCGGCGATGTTCAAGATCACGTCTATCGCCAGGCAATTACCGCCGCCGGCTCGGGATGCATGGCCGCAATCGATTGTGAGCGCTGGCTCGAAGCCACCGCTCACTGATTTATCGAGTGAAAACTGGTACGACTGGAGCAGTTTGATCTTGAGAAGTGACGTCCGCGGGCGCGTCGTCTGACCCTGTCCCGAATCGGAACATGCCCGTTGTTGCCGAGGACGACACAACCGCATTCGGGCTCAGTCGTTTCTGCGCCTTTTGCTGATCTAACAGCGTCACGAGTTGCGCAACGATTCCCTGGATTCGCTCTGTGGCCATGAGAACACGATCGGCAGCGATGTTTTCCAACTCAAAGGGATCGACAGACGTGTTGTAAATCTCAAGTTGATCCGGCTCGGGCGTCGTCTTCACCGTTGTCTCGGCCGTCTTCGGCCCCGGAATCAACGTGTTTCCGTTCACAATCGTCGCAACATCACGCGGCGTTGGGGCCGGGGTCGGCGTCGTCCAAAATGCTGGGTTGTCGAAGTAACGGGTGTATTTCCAACGCTGCATTGCCCCTGCCAACCCTGTTGGAAGGTGCGCGATCACCGTTTCCAAGTGGCAGGGTTCAGCAACAGCTGGATACATCTTGCCGTTCCATGCAATCTGCTGCGCACCGCGCATTGGTTCATCGTCGGTCATGAAGAACTGCGGTTGATCCGCAATAGTTGACCAAGAAGTTTCACCCAGAACCATGGCGGAAAGATCACGGCCAGGCAACGTCTTCACCTGCGTGAACGTCGTTGAAAGATCTGCCTTCAGTGCCGCTTGATTCAGCCCAGCAAGACCAAGCATCGTCGGAAGTAAGTCGGCATGACTGGTCGGAACAGCGGTCGTCGTTGGTGTCGGAAAAAGCGTGGGGTTATGAAAAATGAAAGGCACCTTTATGACTTCGTCATAGGCCACGTGCCACTTCTGATGAAGACCACCATGGGCCCCCAGCAATTCACCGTGATCAGAAAAATACACAACGATCGTGTTTTGGTGAGTCGGATTATCGCTCACGAGCGTATCCAGCACCTTTTTAATTTCTGCATCAACTTCTTTCTGAAGTTGATAATAAAAACGGCGATAGGCCGAGTTGTTTAGCGTTGGTTGCAGCGCTTTCGGATACGTGTCTTGATAACTCGCTTGCGCGTCAGGTTTCTTCGAAAGATCGTCTTCAAATGAACGCAGAAAGTCGGCGTCCTTGAACAGATCCTCGGGAACATTCGACCCGTCCAGTTGTTGCTGCAAATACAACTGGCCCTGGGCCAACGAAAGTTGGCCCCAAAGCACAATGTCGTGCGGGTTCACGAACGACGTGACAAGCACCCACGGCTTTTGCCAAGTTTTAAGGGCCTCAAGTTGCGTCGAACCTTGCGCGGAATAAACCGCGTCGCGTCCGGATCCGTTTGGACCAGAAGATGCCGAATTATTGGGATTAGCACCGTGTGGTTCTGGTCCAACCCAACCGGTAAAGCCAAATTTTTCGAGCAGCCCAGCGTCGAGATAGATCTGCTCCGCAGCCATATCCCGAGCACCCGTTGTGAGGTTGTAGGACGGATACGCAGTGTGCGTTCCTGGTTCATAGAGATCGGCATCGGAAACATGCCACTTGCCCTTGTAAAACGTGTCGTATCCGCCCGCCCGAAACCAATCGCCCATCGTCGGAACGGTGGTCGGGTCAAGCCAATACAAATCCTCTTCAATGGCCGATTTCGCGATACCCTAGGTTTGCGAAACGCCGTGAAGCGATGGGTACTGACCGGTGAGAAACGACGTGCGGCTTGGCGCACACGCCGACGCCATGATGTGGTGATCGAGAAGTTCTAATCCCTTGGCTCGCAGCATCGCCTGGGCCGGCAAATTCGTTTCTCGCCATGTTTTCAGCGCATCCGATTCATAGCTCGGAGGAAAACGCTGCTCATCAACAATCACCACAAGAAAATTGGGTCGAGTCATCAACGGTGGTCGGGCAACCCACGGTGGAAGCGGCACTGAAGCAGGTGAAACCGACTCCGCGCTCTTCGCTCCAGCAGGCGTCACGCCCGCGACTGCAGCAGCTGCAACAACCCCTGCGGCGCCAACGCCCTTTAGGACCGACCTTCGTGAAACTGTTCCTCGTTCATTTTCGCTTTCGTTGCCGTCATTCATTCCGCGCCCCGAATTCTAGAAAATGCTATTGGGCCCCCACGCTAGTGCTGTGGAAACCGGGTGTACTCCGGACTTGGTGTCGTTGGCAATGAGGTGCAGGGAATGAAACCGACTCGCGGTAGCGTTGTCATCATCAAGGTTCAACTCGTCGAGTCGAACCTCAGGATCTGCCGTCCTCGTAGCGACGAAGCGTTTGACATGCGTCGAACATTTGTTCGAAACGAAGAGATCTCATCTAACCCGGGCTGGCTCCCACCAGCCATCACGTGAACGAGGAACCATGTCCGAGAACATCTCCACCTACACCGACGCCACCTTCGACGAGCAGATTGGCTCTTCATCGGTTCCTGTCGTCGTCGACTTCTGGGCCGAATGGTGCGGTCCGTGCAAGATGATTGCCCCCATCCTTGAAGAGATCGCCGACGAGCAAGCCGGCAGCCTTGCAATCGCCAAGCTCAACGTGGATGACAACCCCGACGTTGCTCGTCGCTTTGGCGTCATGAGCATCCCAACCATGATCGTGTTCAAAGATGGCCAGGAAGCCGCCCGCATCGTGGGCGCCAAGGGAAAGTCGCAACTCCTCGAGGACTTTAAGCCCTTCCTGTAAATCAGAACGCTCCTCGACGCTGGTCGAAGAACAACAAAGGCCCCGGTTTCGACCGGGGCCTTTCGCATTTTTGTATGGTCGCTCGGCTGCTTGAGCAAACCACGTGATTTCAGTTGACCACAGCCTCATCCACAGGCTGTGCAGAACCCTTCACCAAAGGTTTGGGTGGAGGTTTGTCAGTCCATCGGTTCTTTGCCATCGACGATCACTCGGTAGACGCGCTCGAGATCCTCGAGGGTGGAGAAGTCGATCACGATCCGTCCCTTGCGTTGACCCATCGAGACCGCAACCCGCGTATCGAGATGCTCGGACAGCATCTCCTCGAGTTCAAGAAGCGGCGCGGCCCGCACCACGGGCAGTGGTTTGGTCCCGCCGGTCGTACCTTTGGTCTCTTCAGGTTCAGGAGTTCCGCCGTGTTCGCGAACTCGGTCCTCGACCTCGCGCACAGTGAGTTTCTCCGAGACGATGGCCTTGGCCAACTTCTCCTGGAAGGCCCGGTCGGGTGTTCCGAGAAGGGCCCGGGCATGGCCAGCCGATAACTGACCCTCACCCAACAGACGCTGAATGCTGGTTGGAAGCTGGAGAAGCCTCATGGTGTTGGCGATCGACGATCGGCTCTTGCCGACCCGGGTCGCAACCTGATCCTGCGTGAGCTTGAACTCTTCGACCAGCTGCTGATATGCGGCAGCTTCCTCAAGAGCGCCAAGGTCTTCCCGGTGGAGGTTCTCAACCAGGGCTTGCTCGAGCGAGCCCTCGTCTTCCGCGGTCCGAACGATGGCCGGAATCGTCTGGAGCCCCGCTCGCTTTGCCGCCCGCCAGCGTCGTTCGCCAGCGATCAGTTCGTAGGAGTCTTCGCCCAACTCACGAACCAAAATGGGCTGGAGAACGCCCACTGCTCGGATTGACGCGGAGAGACTAACCAGCGCTTCCTCATCGAAATGGCTGCGTGGCTGATAGGTATTGGCCACGATTTCTGAAATGGGGAGTTCCCGCAGGATCGCATCGCTGTCCTGCAGTCGTTCCGTGGTCGGGATCAGAGATCCGAGACCTTTACCGAGTCCGCTGCGGCGTGCCACCACTGACCTCCTTGGCCAACTTCCGGTAGGCAGTTGCCCCCCGGCTACTTGGATCGAATGTGATGATTGGTTGTCCGAACCCGGGAGCCTCTGAAAGACGCACCGAGCGAGGGACGACCTCCCGGCAGACCTTGTCGCCAAAGTGTTCCCGCACGTCAGCAACGACCCCGTCAGACAGGTTGGTGCGGGCGTACATGACCAGAACGATGGCGCTGATCTCCAGGGCCGGGTTCAGGCTCTTTTGAATAAGGGCCACGTTCTTGGTGAGTTGGGTAAGGCCCTCGAGGGCGAAGTACTCGCACTGAATGGGCACCAGAACCTCGGTGGCCGCCGCCATCGCGTTGACCGTCAGCAGACCGAGCGACGGGGGACAGTCGATCAGAACGAAGTCGTAATCGTCCTTTACCGAATCAATCGCCATCTTCAGGCGCATCTCACGGCTGAAGGCCGGCACAAGTTCGATCTCAGCACCAGCGAGGTCGAGGCTGGCTGGGGCCACGAAGAGATTGCGGACCACGGTGCCTTCGATGCAGTCCTCGAGGGGAACGTCGTGGAGGATGACGTCATACATCGAGGACTCAAGTGAGCGGATATCGACGCCCAGACCCGTGGAGGCGTTGCCCTGCGGGTCGAGGTCAATGACCAGAGTGCGATACCCCAGCTCGGCCAGACAGGCGCTGAGGTTGATCGAGGTGGTGGTCTTTCCCACGCCACCCTTTTGATTCGCCACTGCGATTATTCGAGGGAGTGGTCGTTCGGCAGAGATGGGACGGGCCCCCTCAACCACAGCCTCGGCGGCAGAAAGGTTGGTTGGCATCTTGACGCCATGCTCTCCCCCATCCGCTCCGCTACCAGATTCATCAGATTCCATGGATCTCAACTCGGATTCGGCGGCACACACCGCAGTCGGGGGGTGAAATCGCAGCAAGCGATCAACGAAGGCCATCCTGCCCGTCCCGGGCCCCCGGGTCAAGGATTCAACTCGGCT
>JAPLAE010000121.1 GCA_026393455.1 Actinomycetota bacterium | reverse complement strand
TACCCAATTGGCTGGTACGCCGATTCCGCGGCGAATAAATCATCGGGCGTTGGATTGTGGTGGTCGCCCCTCGTTGGCGGCAACGTCACAACTCTGGCCACAACGTGGAATCAAAGTTCATCACTTGATACGCAAGAACTCGTGCTCATCCCACAGGGCTCTGCACCTCCTCCGGACAGCAACGCTTCGGTTAGTTACCTCTCGACAGCAATCGCCGATCCCGCTACCGGCCTACAGGTCGCCACAGTTCCGAACACCGTTTCGAATTTCACCTTTACAACTGACAAAGACTCGTTGTGGCTCACATTTGACCAGACCATTTCAGGCGCACCAACCGATACGTTCCACCTCTTCATCGACGGTCGCGAACGGTCAGTCCTTTCGCCGCCTACTTCGGGAACTGGCAACGACGGAAGTTTCCTCATTCTTTATGACATCAATTCCGGCGAGCACACGCTTTCCCTTACCGCCGAGGGAGCAGTCATTGGGGCGCCGGCATCGGCAGCAGCGAATGGTCGAATTGCCAACCTCCGTATTTCCTCAACTACCGGAATCCAACGGAATCTTGCTCCGACCCAAACAAAACGCTTGATCATTTGGGGAATAGCACTCATCATCGTGCTCCTCCTTACTGTTATCGCCCTGCTCGTTGTCTTCGTGTGGTGGGTCATTCGAAGAGTGCGACGGGCCCGACACAAAACTCGCATCGACGACTAAAACCAAGGTGTTTCCCATGTCCACTGACTCAATTACCGACGCAGTCTTCGAAGCAGGGATCCTCCTCCGAGCAGACGGCGCCGATCTTCACTTGGTCGAGTTCGATGAAGCGAATGCTCTCGTTCGCGTCGCCGTCGACATCTCCGGCTCAAATTGCCCTGAATGCATCATCCCGCCCGACCTACTGGCCGACATGCTCACCGATGCCATCAACCGCAGTTACTCGTCGCGAGTCGACGTTGATGTTCACGATCCTCGCCGAGATGATCCTTCGCTTAGCGAACACTGATCCGCACCGAGGCAACTAACCAAGAATGGGCTCGTGGGTTGGTGTAGCCAGATGCGGTATGAACCACCACGACTGTGCGATTCCTGGTCCACCCGCAGTCACGATCCAAATATTGTCAGGGCTCGCAAGAGTGACCTTCTGATCAAACTTTCCCGCGGTATCAGCCACGAGCCGCGGGTACATCCAGTCAGCGATTGATTCTTTTGTCCAGCCATCGGCGACAAGACGGCGATAGTGCTCTGGTCCGATGACAAGTACGACGCTTCGCCCGTCACCCGCCCATTCGTCGCGCTGCAGGCCCATATGGCGAGCGATCTCATATGCGGTGGTGAGAATTTCTTCAGACTCGGGGGCGAACTCGGTGACTTGAAACAAGCGCATGATCGACTGAATCGTCACAACGCTCTGTTCGCGTTCATAACCAAGTTTTACGTGAAGCGGAGTCCATGCCGTTGCTTCTTCATCCTCTGCGAAGCAGAACGAATAGCGAAGGGGCCAACTGAAACTGGCGCGGTCAAGAACTCCCGGGACTGTTCGACATACGTTACGGATCACGAGTCGAAGCGCTCGACCGATTGTGGCGTTCGGACGAAAACCAGGGCCGAAGCATGCTTGGCCTCCGTGCACGCCAATGTCGTGACGGATGGGACCATTCACGATGACGGCATGAGCTGCTCCGGCCAAAGTTGCCGTTGTTGAGTGCGCGTTCGCTAGTGGTTGAAGAAAGGCACGGACGGCCGCCAAGACAACGGGGAAATACTCAGGAAGACACCCCGCCATTACGGCGTTAATCGCAACCTTCTCTGCCGTCACAACAACGTCTCGTGTCGGCACTTCTCCAAGAATCGTTTCGCCGGCTATGCCTCCGGCGGCAAGCATCGCCGCAACGCGTTCTGGCGTGGGTGGAACAACGGGAAGCCCGTCGGTCACTCCCAATTCGAACTGACCCTCGAGCGCATCTTCGAAAGAATCGAATGAATGCGTGTCAGAGACGAAACTCATCGGGTAAGGCGCAGTCGCACTGCATCAAGAACCTGCGCTGCCAGCATCGCTGACTCTTCTTTTGTCCAGACGGCAGTCGGATTATGCGGGTAGTCAATAACGATGACGGGATACTCGTCGGCACCAACAAGCCGAGCCATTGCGCGCACGGCGGGCTCAAGCGCCGAGTGCACGACACAGACGGCAGGTATTCCTGCGGCCTCAAGATCAAGAGCATCACGCATGCTCCGCGTGCTGCAGCTTCCGCAACCGCCGAACCCTGTTACTGCGACGGTGGCATGAGCAAGAAGTTCCGCCCACTGTTCGGGCTGCGGAGGAACAGCAACAGAGTGCTTCACAACTTTGCAAACTCCAGCGAGACCGTCCGCGTCAGTTAGTGCAGAAGCGATCGCGTCGAACATCGCTTCGGAGTCGCCAAGGCCATTCGCGACCACACCGAGGACCTGCCCCTTCAGCGTTTCTGGACGTAAAGCGAGAGGGAACTCCTCACCGCTTCCAAAACCTGTCGTTGGATCAAGCGTCACGATGGTCATGGCACAACCTCCCCCATGGAGAAACAAACCTCTTTCTTACGGTAGTTCCTGCCGCTCCTACGGCGCTGAAAAATCCTCGACCGGCAGTTAGCCCGCGCCACGCCTGACGCTGACTCGATTTCTCATCAATCTCGAAGTCGAGACGCTGGTTGATAGTTGGGCCCTGCGGTTTCATCCACCCGACCCAAGAGCAATTCACACGGCGGTTCGAAGCGTTCCGCGAACTCAATCGACAGTTCCTCGCCAAGGAGTCGCCACGGAAGGGTCGTGTCCCGATCCGTGTCATCTTCAAGTTGCTGACGAAGTTCAATGCCTTCAGGGGTCACGACTCCGTTTTGGGCGAGTCCACGATCAGCGAGCAGCTCCCACCCAACCCTGATCTCGTCGGGATTGCTTCCCCGCGATGTTGGCAACCAACCATCGGCATAACCCAACCATGCGTTGTGCAGGATCGACGCCTCGATACCGGTTAACCCTGCTGATGCGACAATCGCCCAATGCGTATCGCCGCGCCATTCTCGAATGCAGTTCACCGCCTGCCAGGCAGAAAGTAACGGATCATTCGCTCGTTCCATTCCAAGATGTGAGGCATAGAACACTCGCCCGACGGTTGGAAGCTGTTCCACCACAGTCCAAAGCGAGGGTCCCATCTGTTCGAGCGCGGGAACAATCGAAGGGGCGAACTCACGGAGTCCTTCAACAACGGCGTCATTACGCGCATTCCAGACCGATACAAAATCAGTCGATGCAGCGACGAGATCAAAAGTGAATGCAATTGCGCCCGGACTGATCGAACCGAAAGCGGCAACCACCGCTTCGGGGCCAGCGGCCGCCAACGGTGCGCAACGAGCAGCGATGTAGCCAATCGGGCCAGGAAGGCCAAGCGCTTCGTATCGCTGGATCGCTCCCGGATCCCAAAAGATCCACCCAATGGTGGTTTGCACTGATCGTGAATTGCGTTTCGCTATGGCGTTCCAATCAGCCATGGATCGCCCACCTTTCGAGTCCACGAATCTCGAAACCTAGAGAATCGCTCGCGATAAGTCACAGAACCTTGCGGAAAATCTTCTCTTTGCGCGCCGTGTAGGGCGGATAAGTGAGCGATGGATCAAGTTTGGTGCCACGGGTAAGAACTGGCTTCATGTGCTGGAAAATCCGCACTCCGGCCCTGCCGTGGTAGCCACCCATTCCGCTTTCACCAATTCCGCCAAACGGGAGATTCGGATTGGTCAGATGCAAAATGGTTCCGTTGACCGTTACGCCACCAGCGGTGGTGCGTGAGAGAACTTCGCGAACAACCTTTTTATTTTCAGCGAAGACATACAGCGCAAGTGGATGAGCGTGCGCGTTGACATAGGAAATCGCATCGTCGGTCGAGGAGACGCTTATTACCGGCAGAATTGGTCCGAAAATCTCTTCATTCATCACCTGTGATTCGAGGTCGACGTCGACAAGGACGGTTGGAGAGATATAACGAGTCCCCTCGTCACTAACGCCTCCAATCGCGGGTGTGGTCCCACGAAGAAGCCCTTTCAGCCGATCAAAGTGCCGAGGCGAGACGATGCGCGCGTAGCTTTCGCTGGCTTGAGGGTTCTCTCCATAAAACTCGCCGATTGCCTTACCAAGTTCTTCAACAAATGCATCCCGAACTTTTTCATCCACCAAGACGTAATCAGGAGCGACACAGGTCTGCCCTGCATTCAACCATTTGCCCCAGGCGATGCGATGAGCTGAAACCTTGAGGTTCGCCGAAGAGTCGACGATGACGGGGCTCTTTCCGCCAAGTTCGAGCGTGACCGGCGTGAGATTCTTCACCGCAGCAGTCATCACTACCCGTCCCACGGTTCCATTCCCGGTATAGAAGATGTGATCGAAACGCTGTTCAAGCAGATCAGTTGTTTCAGGAATGCCACCTTCAATAATTGCTACAGCTGAAGGATCCATGTACTTCGGGACCAACTCACCAAGTAACGCCGACGTCACTGCCGAAACTTCGGACGGTTTCATCACGACTGCATTCCCAGCAGCGATTGCGCCCGCAGCCGGAACGAGCAGAAGCTGAATCGGATAGTTCCACGGTGCGATCACCAAGACAACACCTAAAGGCTCTGGAATCAAGCGCGATCGCGCTGGCATTGCTACTAGCGGTGTGCGCACCCGCTCAGGCTTGTTCCACTTCTTAAGTTTCTTGATCATCAGCTTCACTTCGCTCGTTACAAACGCGATGTCTGTGATGAATCCTTCAACCGATGGTTTACCGAGATCGGTTGCGAGCGCGCTGAGCAACGCTGCCTCGTTCTCTTCGAGCATCTTCACCATTTGCTCAAGTTGATGTTTGCGCCACGCCAATGGTCGGGTCAGGCCCTTGTCGTATGAGGTTCGAAGTGCATCAGCCACAGATGTCATGGCCGCATTCAATCACCACATCCGAGGAGACCGCGGTTCAAGATGTCAGACGTTTGCGCAATTCAACAAAAACTTCGTTTCCCAGCAATTCGCTGAGTTCCTCGGCCAACGACTCGACAACAGGGCGATCGCCGACATAGGCCCGATCCCCTTCGGTGCAGCACCAAGCCATGGTCTCGCCTTCATCGCCCCAGTCGGCTCGCGACCACCGACGGAGCGTTGCTGTCTCCGTCGTCGGTGATGTCTGGACCCAATCGATTTTGACTGGCAACTGCCAACAAACGGTTGGCTTCCATTCGGTCGGCGATTCGCCGGCGTCGACTGCAGCGAGATGAAGGGCGCAACCCGCGCCGCCTGCAAACCCGGGTCGATTGAGAAAGATGCACGCCCCATCGACGACTCGGGTGTTCGTCGCCTTCTCGTTCGCGAAGATCCCGCGGGCTTGAGCCTCGGCAGCGAACTGAAACAACGAGGGGTCGATCATCGCAGCGAACGCGCTAATCATGCGCGACTCGTCCTCGCCATCGAGTTCAGCACCCACCGAACAGCACCCCTGTTGGAGTTCCTCTGTTGGTTCATCGTGGATGCCGAGGCAGCCCCGACCCCAGATACAGGTCCAATTGGAGTTGAGGAAGTTGGCATCGAATGACCATGTGACTTCTCCATCGACAATCACGGGGTTCGCTGAATCAGCGGGGTCAAACGGAGCTGGCTGCATAGATCGATCGTACTGGCCCCTTATTCTGTCAAGACGATTGACAGAATCCAATCCAGTCAGTAAGAAACAAGGAGAACACTCCTAAAGGTGATGAGCATGACGATCGAGACCAAACGCAACGATCTGGCCAGCACTCGCATAGCCACTGATGAAGCCACTTCGCTCGAACCGGGTCAATGCCGTTTACGAATCGACCACTTCGCTCTGACAACGAACAACATCACCTACGGCGTCTTTGGCGACATGCTGCGCTACTGGGATGTCTTCCCTGCCTCCGATTCTCCCGCCGAGTGGGGTCGCATTCCGACTTGGGGATTTGCGGAGGTCGTTGAAAGTAAATGCGACGATGTGGCAATCGGCGAGCGACTCTTTGGTTTTCTCCCAATGAGCGAGGAAACGATCATTACCCCCGGAAAAATTGACGACCGAGGGCTCAGCGATATCGCACCACACCGAGTCGGACTTGCTGGTGCGTACAACCGCTATCAAAAGGCATCTACCGACCCCACGTACCATGCCGATCGCGAAGCACAGCAAATGCTGCTCTATCCACTTTTCTTCACGAGTTTCGTCATCGACGATTTCCTTACCGACAACGAAGACTTCGGTGCTTCACAGATTGTGGTTTCTAGCGCGTCGAGCAAAACCGCAATCGGCGTCGCCTACCTCGCAAAACAACGAGAAATAAAGACAGTCGGCCTGACTTCCGCCGGTAACCGGGAATTCGTCGAATCCCTCGAAGTCTTTTCGGAAGTAGTTGTGTACGAAGACGTCAACGAAATCGCGCAGGTCCCATCGGCATACGTCGACATTGCTGGGAACCAAGACCTACTCCGAGCGGTCCACGCTCACCTTGATGGCGTTCTCAACCATTCGATGGTTGTTGGAAATACCAACTGGGATCACGTTGCAACCGATACCAGCGAACTTGCCGCCCCTCGACCTGAATTCCTTTTCGCTCCAACACAGATTTCCAAGAGAACAAAAGAATGGGGCCGAGACGAACTCGATCGGCGTATAGGAACCGCTTGGAGCAACTACTCCGAATGGTGCGACTCCTGGATTGAATTCTCCCATGCCGCCGGGAACGACAAGGTTCTCGCCGTCTACGAAACATTGCGCAGTGGTCGACCCGATCCAAAGCAGGGATTTATCTGCTCAATCCATTCTGAAAAGACCAAATGAACACTCCACTCCTCCCCAACCCGACGAATTCACCATCAACAGATGGTCGCACTGCTCGACGCGATCGCGGAAGAACAGCAGTGCTCGAAGCAGCACTTGAATTGTTCGAAGAAGAAAACCTTGAGCCGACACCTGAGCAGATTGCGCTTCGAGCCGGCGTCTCTGCCCGGTCGGTCTATCGATACTTTGAAGACCGAGATCAACTTGTGCGCGCCATCATCGCCCATAAGCAACTCAAAATCCTTCCGCTCTTTCACATTGCCGACATCGGCAAGGGTGAACTGGAAGTTCGACTCACCCGCTTCGTTGACTCACGCCTCAAGGTTCACGACGCAATCGCGGCAACTGCTCGAGCGATGGCAATCAAATCATCGAGTGACCCCGTCATCCGGGAACAGATCGATTTCCGTAAATCAATCTTTCGGGAACAGGTGGAACTGAGTTTCGACCAGGAATTCCAGGCGATGAGCGTGGCACAGCGAAACGCAGCGGTCAACGCAATTGACGTACTCACCCAGCTTGATTCACTCGATCGCTATCAAGTTGATCTCGCTCTTTCCTTGAGCGAAACACGAGAGCTTCTACTCATTTCACTACGCGCGCTGCTCCGCACAGATTTGTAAACCCTTTTCCACTCAAAACGCATTCACGTTTCTCCTAGATAGGACCAACAATGGCAGAACAAATCGAACACCCCTACGGGACGATCAACATCGAACTGGTTGGGGCTTGGCTCCACATGAAGCCGGAAGATGATGGCTGCTTCTGGGCGCTCAACCTCATGAAGTATGTCGAAGTCGCCAACTACGACGACGGACGAGAAGCAGTTTCCGGCAAAGCCGCCGATGACACGTACGCGCCAATCGGACCACTTGCGGCCGTGGGTGCCGAAGTTGCATACCTGGGCGATGTCAAAGACCAACCACTCGGCACGCCAGAGTGGGACCGAGTGGCGATTGTGCGCTACCCCACGCGCGCGTCGTTCTTTGCCATGCAAGAACGCAAAGACTTCAAAGAAGCTCATGTCCACAAGAAAGCAGGCATGGACTTCACCATCATCCTTTCCTGCCTCCCAAACACACACGATGAAGCAGCCTCAACCGATGGTGATCTTGTTCTCTTAATTGATAAAGGGACGGAAGATGTCTTCGCTTCGGTCTCTGGCGCAACACAAGTTGCACTCTTCGACGTCGAAGGCGTCATCATTGGCGATGAACGCCGTTACGACCGAGCCCGGTTCGTGCGAGTCACCGATGACGCAACCATGGCCTCACTCGTTAGCGCTGCAGAGAACGCTGAAGACGCCCAGATTCTCGTGCTGCGCAGCTTCATCGACAAACTCGTCGACACCGTCGTTACTGCTTAAGCGCTTCTTCGACCCATGGAATTTCTCCGCACACCAGATGAATGTTTCGAGCAGCTCGACGGGTACGACTTCGAGCCGCACTACCGCGCAATCGCAACTGCCGACGGCACGAGTCTGAGGTTCCATTTCATCGACGAAGGACCTCGAGAAGCTGCACCCGTTCTTCTGCTGCACGGAAATCCCTCGTGGTCGTACTTGCATCGCTCGATGGTCCGCGGTCTTGCTGCACGTGGTCACAGAGTTATCGCTCTTGACCTCATGGGAATGGGTCGATCCGACAAACCAACGGACAAAGCTGATTACTCATTGGCCAACCACATCGACTGGATGGGTCAATGGCTTGAAGCCGAGGATCTTTCCAACATCACGATGTATTGCCAGGATTGGGGCGGCATCACTGGTCTCAACTTGTTGCCATTTCACGGTGATCGTTTCATACGAGTGATCGCGTCAAACACGGGCGTGCCAACCGGTGAAGGTGCCGGTCCTGCTATCGATCAATGGCTGGCTTTCGTTGCAAGTGTTGATGCTCTTCCCATCAGCGCGTTGATTCAGGGCGGTACTACACGAAAACTTTCCGCCGGTGAACTCGCTGCGTACAACGCCCCGTATCCGGATGGTTCCTACCAAGCCTCCCCGTTAGCTTTTCCGTTCCTTATCCCCGTGAAGCCCGATAACCCCGGCGTACCGATGTGTCGCGATATGTGGACCTATCTCGCAACATGGACCAAACCGTTTCTCACCGTTTTCGGATCAGAGGATCAGATCGCTTACAAAGCGGGCGCTCATGTGCGCATGCAGCGAGAGATCCCGGGTGCTGCCGATCAGCACCACATCGTGATCGACGGAGCCAACCACTTCATACAAGAGGACGCTTCCGATCAACTCGTTGACATCATCGACCAATTCACCAAACGGGGAATCAACTAGTGCAACGCTCGTCACTACTTCCGAACCAAAGGACACTGTATGAATTCAAATAAACCAGAACGACTTGTTCCTGATATGCGCAACGTCCGCTACGGCGAAGTCCTTGGCGTCTTTGCCCGCGATGGCCGCTTCGAGGCCGAAGTATTCGGCACTCAGTTGATCAACGACTGCCCGCAAGAACTCTGGGAAACACTCGATGCCACGGAGATCGCAGCCGAGATGGGTGCCATCGGAGTGAAGCTCAATGGCCCTCGCTATTGGACTCTCGACGCGTTCGGTCAAAAGGTCGCCGTTGCCGAACCGGTGCTTCGTGACTTCAACGGAATCACGATGCGTCGAATCGCCACCGTCGATCTCGGTGAGATCCCCAAACTTGGCCCGTACAACGAAACCAAGGTCAACCGCGGAGTGATCTTCTTTTGGGACGAGGGTCAGACCATTCATGAACTCGTCAACCCCGAGGGCCACGCCTATGTGATGCAGGCGTTGTGCACCGGCGTCGATCCGACGATGACCCCCGACTCTCTCCTGTCTCTTGGCGAACGTCTTTCGCTTCCAGAAGGTTGGTCGTATCGCACACGAGTACTGGATGAGGAACTGATCGTCGACACCACCGCAACGATTGCAACGGTTCTTCAGGACGAATTCGAGAATTCCTACACCCTTCCCTACTGAAAGCACCTGGACTACCGATGACGGACAATGACAGGCGTCTTGCGCTCCGCGACGAACGCGCAATGGCCGCCCCCTATTGGGGTGCAGTAGAGCCACGGATCATCCTTACGTTCCTGTTTTTCTCCGCGGCTTGGGTCGCCGTCATTGTTCTTGGCATCAACGGCACTATTCCGCTTTGGGCGGGGTTGCTTCTCAACACCGTTATTGCCTCGACCTTTTATATGCCGATGCACGAAGCAACGCACGGGAACATCTGGGGTCAAACCGCAAAAGGGAAATGGGTTGAGGACCTCATTGGAATGCTTTGCGCAATCCCTCTTGGGTTTTCGTACAAGGCTCACCGGCCATCACACATGCGGCATCATGCACACACAAACGACCCGCAACGCGATCCGGACTATCACACTGCCGGACCGATGTGGATCGTGCTTAGGAGTTGGTACGCACAAGTTCTTATGCTGACATTTCTTCCATTGTTCGCATTTGTGCCTGCGGCCCGCCGCCTCGTTCCTCAATCTGTTCTTCGATCAATGGCCGGCGATGCGGGCAATAAAAAGAGTGGACTCATCCAGCTTCGTTTCTGGTTCTTCTCGACACTGGTCCTTTTCGTCGCGTTTCTCACCGGCTACGGGTGGGCCGCCCTGCTGCTCTGGTTCATTCCATCGCGGCTGCAGGGTCTGTGGTTGCTCACCGTCTTCGCCTGGTTCCCGCATCATCCCGCTACCAAGGTTGGGCGCTACGTCGACACTCGAGTAGCTGTATTCGCCGGATCACGATTCCTCATTCGTGGCCATGACCACCACGCCGTTCACCATCTTTTCCCACGCGTACCTCATTACCGACTTCGTCGGTTGTGGAGCGATATCGCCGATGACATGGTGACCAAGGGTGTCCGCAGCGAGGGACGTGCTCTCGACGCGACTGGCCCGATCGTCTGGTGAACATCTAGACGTGCGTTCGAGGATCCATCGCTAGGCTCCCGATGTGGGAGAAACCAATAGTCGGGGGAATCGGCGATCGCGCCGCAGGCTTGGCCTGCTCACGGTCGGAGCGCTCGGCGTTGTCTTCGGCGATATCGGGACCAGCCCGCTCTATGCCTTCACCCAAATCTTCTCGGGTGCACACACGATCCCCGTAGTCGAGGCACGCGTACTTGGTGCCCTTTCGATGGTTTTCTGGACGCTCACACTTGTGGTGTCAGTGAAATACGTCGTCATCGTGATGCGGGCTGACAATCAGGGTGAGGGCGGAATCATGGTCCTCGCCAGCTTGGCGTCGAATGCCGTCAAACGACATAAGGCGAGCGCTGCATTGATGTTGCTCGGTCTTATCGGTGCCGCGTTGTTTTACGGAGACGGACTCATCACTCCAGCAGTATCTGTGCTGTCTGCAGTCGAGGGAATCGGAGTTGCCGCTCCGAGTCTGAACAGTCTCGTGATCCCGATTGCACTCGTCATCCTGTTTCTCTTTTTCGCAGTCCAACGATTCGGCACTGGACGTGTCGGTCGCGTCTTCGGTCCGATCATGATCGTTTGGTTTTTCGCGATCGCGATTCTCGGACTCTTTAGCGTCACCAAGACGCCGGGAGTGCTCCGTTCCATCAACCCGATCTACACAGTCTCTTTTTTCCGAGGCGAACCGAGGCTGGCATTTCTCGCGCTCGGAGCAATCGTCTTGTGCGTCACCGGCGCTGAAGCTCTGTATGCCGATATGGGACAGTTCGGGAGATCCCCGATACGGCTCTCGTGGTTCGCGATTGTGGCCCCAGCGCTCTATCTCAATTATCTCGGACAGGGTGCACTCGTACTTCGCGATCCTTCTGCAATCGCGAACTCGTTCTTTCTTCTCGTCCCGCATTTTCTTCAGATCCCGATGGTAATTTTTGCGACTGCAGCGACAGTCATCGCCTCACAGGCTGTCGTCTCTGGCGCGTTCTCAATGACCCAGCAAGCGATTCGCCTCGGGTATCTCCCACGTATGACCGTTCGACATACCTCAGCGAGCGAGGGCGGACAGGTCTATGTCCCCGCCGTGAACTGGATACTGATGATTGCCGTCCTCGGGCTCATCCTCGGATTCCAAGACTCATCGCGTCTTGCTTCCGCGTACGGCATTGCAGTAACCGGAACATTCGTTATTACCGGATTGCTGGTTGCCATTCTCGCCCGCAACAAGTGGGGGCTTTCGCTTTGGATTGTCATTCCCGCCGCCGCAGTTTCGCTCCTGATCGATGGCGCTTTTTTTATCTCCAACCTGACGAAGTTCATGCACGGCGGATGGTTCCCTCTCGTTATCGCTGTAATCATCGTCGCCATCCTCAGCACCTGGCAGTGGGGCCGGAAACGTCTCGCGAGTCGTCTGGAATCGCTCCAAACGAGCGCACAGGAACTGCCGGCGTACCTTGATTCACAGCACATCGTCCGAACCCCGGGCGTTGCCATCTACCCAACCGTCGAAGAGGGCATCCCAATCGCTCTCCTTCAACGCATCGCCCTTGTTCACGCGGTGAACGATGTAACGGTTGTCTTACACCTCCTTACGGCAGATACGCCTCATGTCAATGATGAGAACCGTCTGGAAATCATTTCTGGTGCGGTGATCGACGTAACCGCTACCTACGGTTATATGGAGCGACCCGACATTCTTGATGTGGTCAGGCATGTCAATCTCGTCCATCCTGAGGTTGACCCTGACACGTGCACCTTTGTATTTCACACAATGAACATCGAGACGACCGAGACAAACCCAATCAAACGCATTCCCACCGAGTTATTCACGATCATGCAACGCAATGCCACCGATCCTCAGCACTACTTCGGACTTCCCGCTGATCGGGTGCTGGAATTCGGAAGGCTGATCAAGTTCTAGGGGGTTCTTCCACCCTCAAGGTGATCTCAAGGTTGCGCTTACCCCCAGTTGACGTTGGTTGCATAAAACATGCAGGCCGACTTCGCCAGGCGAATCGGGCCCCCGTCACCCAACCAAGGAACGATCGAATCGTGTCTACGCGCACTGACGAACCAGGCCGCGTTCACGCCACCCAACGTGCTGGGTTGGGGCGAACCGTTGTCCTCGTCTCGGCCACCTCCATCATCTTCGTGACGCTCATCGGAGCGGCCCAATGGTTCCGATCGCCAGACGTTTCTCTCTCAAGTTTCGAGGCGCTACCTCGTCAATGGCTTTCGGCTCTGTGGCGGCCATGGTTCTTCATTTTTGCGGCAGTGCTTTTTGGGATGCAGTGGATCTTCCCTGGGAGAAAAGATGAGAACCCTCTTTCCCATGGCCTCGTCGTCGACCTCTGTTGGTTTCTGCTCGCACCGATTCTCGCTCTGACGATTATCTCCTTGCAGCTCGGAGCACTCGGCAACGGGCTCGCCACTGTCTTCGGAAAACCTGCAACTGACCTTGTCCCGATTCTCGGCACATGGAAGGTTGCGATACTCGCATTTGTGGTCGCTGATCTCATCGGGTGGGTCAACCACTGGATGCACCACAAGTACCCGTCACTGTGGCTCTTTCATGCGGTTCATCATTCACAAACCGAAATGAATGTGTTCTCTGACAGCCGCAATCACGTTGTCGAAGTACTCATCGCCTCGACCCTGTCGTTCATTCCCGCATGGTTCCTTGGGCTTAACGTGACACAAGCCGTAACACTGGCGATCTTTTCTTCGTTTGTCTCATCTTTTATTCACACCAACGTGCGAATCAACCTCGGCCCATTGCGATACGTCTTCATTTCCCCTCAGGCCCATCGCATTCATCACTCACTCAACGACGATCATTACAACACCAATTTTGGAACGGTGTTCTCGTGGTGGGACTACATCTTCAACACGAAACATCCAGATGATCGCTCCTACCCCCGAACCGGGATCACCGATGAGCGATTCCCCTTAGAACGTTCCGCTCGTCCGATCGCCGTCGGTCGGACCATCGGCTCGCAATTGCTCTATCCGTTCAAGGTGCTCGCTGCACCGTTCTCTCACAACTGAGGATCACTGATGCCCCCCAGAATCTCTTCGAAACGTCGAGCAGCCGATCTCTCAATCGTCGCAGCAACAATTGCCGCGGTCATTACTGCGTGGGCGTTCATTCCCAAAGACGCGACGTCAACTCCGTCAGCCGACGTTCCCACCGGGCAAGCATTCAGCAGCAATCAGCCACCGAGCCCCGCAACCATTAGCGAGGTCCCCACTGCGACGGTCACAACAACACCGGCTCTCACTGCGCAAACTCGCGACAACTCCTCAACGCAGTCTCCGGCTCCGACATCGCCGCCGACATCGCCACCAAGACGAACGCAAGCCGCCCCACATCCAGCCACCACGCCGGCAACCACAACACCTCCCTCTCCGACACCGCCGACCACCGAGCGACCAAGACCCCCTCGCAACTAGTGATTCAAGCACTGACTGCTCAATCGTCTCGATCGTCACCCCATTTGCCCCTCAGCAAAAGTGAAATGGCCTTCTCGCATCAGTCGTCTGAGAGTGAACCGAATACTACGAACGCGACAGCGTCTTGAGAGATCGCATCCCATGCCGGATGCGCCACGGGCTCGCGTCCGATCTCGATATAGATACGACCGAGAATCTGTCCCGCCAACCACTGCATAAACGCTTCGAGATCAAGATCTTGCCGAATCCAGCCCTTGTCTTTATAAGTTTGAAAACCCGCTGCGAGTCGATGCAAGAAACCCCGAACTGCCTCCCCGATGACCACGGCAAGATCAGGCCGACCTTCGGCACTTCCGAGAGCAAAAATGCGTTGCTGGCGAGACACCGACCGGGAGGGATCGTAGATCAATGCAAGGATCGCACTGACGGCTTCGCGCAACTCTGCACGATTCGAAACCCGACTCAAGATCGATTCCGACATGGCGTTGAAATCGTCCAAACTCCTCACCAGGCGCTCAGCCTGGGCGGCGATTACAAGACCTTCCCGGCTACCGAAGAAGTGGTAGATCGACGGAGCTGTCACCCCGACTGCGACCTCGATGTCGTGAACGCGCACACTCGCCTCACCACTTGCCTCAATGATCCGGATCGTTTCGTCGAGGATCTTTTGCTGGGTGGGGTGATGTTCCATCACACCCGACCCTAGGTCCCCTCGCCGTCACACCGAATGATCTGACGTAGTAAACCTCAGGGGTCAAACCGCTCAGGGGGAGTACCCGAAATGTCTGAACCACTTGTTCTTGCCGAGGCTGAGGGCCCGGTCCTGGTTGTCACTATCAACCGACCCGAGAAGAAGAACGCCGCGAATGCCGAAGTACTTTGCCGGCTTTATGACGCTTGGGTGCGCCTCGACACTGATGATTCACTTCGCGTCGCCATCCTCACCGGTAAGGGCGACACGTTCTGCGCCGGCATGGATCTCGCAGAAATCGGCCGACTCCGTGAAGGCATTGTTGACAACGAGTGGCTCCAGCGCTTTAAGGACCAGCCCGAGGTCATCCTCGGCGGTTGGCTCAAGACCTACCGCCCCACCAAGCCCGTGATCCTCGCTGCCGAGGGTTACGCCCGCGCAGGCGGCACCGAAATTCTTCAGGGCACCGATATCCGCGTTGCTGGTGAAAGCGCAGTCTTCGGCGTCACTGAAGTCCAGCGCGGCCTATTCCCCATGGCTGGCTCTGCTGTGCGTCTCCGCCGCCAAATCGGATACGCGGTAGCGGCCGAAATGCTCCTTACTGGCGAAGACCTCACTGCCCAGCGCGCGTATGAACTCGGGCTCGTGAATCATGTTGTTCCCGACGGCCAAGCACTCAACAAGGCCCGAGAAATCGCTCAACGCATCGCCCGAAATGGCCCACTCGCCGTGAAGGGCATTCTTGCAACGCTGCGCGAAACCGAAGCCATGCCCGAAGCCGACGCGTTCACCATCGAGATGAAGCATGGTGGCAAGGTCATGCAATCGAAAGATGCCGGCGAAGGGCCCCGAGCCTTCCTCGAAAAGCGCGATCCGGTCTTCACCGGCGAATGATCAGCTGACTCCATGGCGGAATCAACGAAACCAACAGTGATCGTTGCCGGTCTCGGTGACACCGGCGCGCTGATCGCTACACGATTAGCGCGAACTTGCAACGTTGTCGGCATTTCGACGCGTCCTGCGCTGGTGAGCGGTCAGGAACTTGGCACGCGCCTCATAGACCTGCCCCGCTGGCGACGCACGTACCTCATCCCCTATCGGCGTTTTCGGAAGCTCGATTCGGTCGACGTTGTGCACGGACGAATCCAAACCGTTGACTTGGACACATCAAAAGTTTCCGTTGAACTCGCTTCAGGTTCGATACGCGATATCACCTACGACTACTTCGTGATCGCAACTGGTGTGTCCAACGGATTTTGGCGCCACGATCGTCTGGAAGACCTCGCCACAATTGATACGGAGCTCTCAGCCATCAACGCCCAACTCAATGATGCTGCAACAATCGCTGTCATCGGTGGTGGAGCGACTGGCGTCAGCGTTGCCGACAATCTCGCTCGTGCCGGGCAATCAACGGTGCACCTGTTTCATAATGGCGAAGAGCCCCTGCCTGGCTATCACCCCAGTGTTCGTCGTTGGATGGCTCGCCAGCTCGCAACTGATGGCGTCATCGTTCATCCAAACCATCGGGCCATTGTTCCTAATGGTTTTCGTGGCGATCAACTCACCCACGACGCCGTTACATGGTCGACCGGTCAGGAACCTTTCACCGCGGATGTCACGCTGTGGGCACTTGGAGGCGTAACTCCGCACAGTGCGTTCCTTCCGGCATCGGTTCTTGACGACGAAGGCTTCGTGATCGTCGACAAGAACCTCCGAATGCCTGAGCATCCAAACGTGTTCGCTGTTGGCGATGTCGCAGCCAGCGATCCGCTTCGCAGCTCGGCCCGCAACTGGGGATTCCGAATCGTCGTTACCAATGTGAAGGAACTCGTTCGCAATCGCCCTGCGAAACTCAAGACCTACAAGGCCGCCGAATACCGATGGGGATCAATCCTCGGCATGCAGGACGATGGCCTCACAGTTGTCCAACCCAATGGCAAACGTTTCCGCATTCCGCGCAAACTGGCCGAACCGCTGCTGTTCAGCGTGTTCGTGCAGCGAATTCTGTATGGCGGTCTGCGCAAGCGGTAACTATCTGCCTTCGATTCTTGGAGAATCCTCATGACCGCTTCACCACAGAACAACGATGTCTCGCCAAATGTTGACGGCGTAGAAGCAGTCTTCTGGCATGTCGATGACATCGACTGGACTCAGGTGCAGCGACAGCAAAACGCCGACGGTTCCGTTTCAGTTGTTCGGGAGAAGTGGCCGATCATTCGACCCGGCTTTCTTTCTGCGCACGTTCACTACGAGCCGGGGATGGTCGTGCGTCGCCATGGACATCGCAGCAACCACATCGTGTTTGTACTTGGCGGAAGCGGCTGGATCGGAACCACACCGTGCGAACCCGGATCACATATCCATGTTCCACTTGGCTCGGCATTCGGTCCGATCATCGCTGGACCTGAGGGGCTCACTTGTTGGGAACTGAGTTTCGGCGAATTCGGCGGATGGGGCGACCAGCCCGAGCTGTACGCAAATGAAATCGCTGAGAGGGGAATTACTCCACTACCCGATCCTCCGCTCGAAATTGGCGATTGGTTTGTTGATCCCCGCGGGGATTGGGGCGGTGAACGTCCTTCGCCAAAAGTCGAAGGACTTCAGTCGTTGATGACCCACGTGAGTGACTATGAATGGACCGACGTGAAGCATCAGCAAAATGCTGATGGCTCACTTTCTGTCGTGCGTGAAA
The DNA here is from genome assembly GCA_026393455.1 of Actinomycetota bacterium. Classification (GTDB taxonomy): domain Bacteria; phylum Actinomycetota; class Acidimicrobiia; order Acidimicrobiales; family Acidimicrobilacustridaceae; genus Acidimicrobilacustris. The sequence goes on along the minus strand of JAPLAE010000121.1, from coordinate 9,461 downwards.
AGTGGCCAATCCTGCAGCCTGATTTCATGAGCGCCTACATCGAATACTCACCAGGAATGATCGTCCGCCGTCACGGACATTTCGGCTTGCATCTTGTCTGGGTGATTGAAGGCGGGGCCTGGTTTGGCGATCGCTGGTGCCCCGCCGGCACGCATATTGAGCTTCCCTTCGGCGCGGCGTTCGGTCCCATTGTCGCCGGCGATGAAGGCGCGTTGTTCCTCGAACTGACCGATGGCGACTTCCGCAGTTGGGGAGACCAACCCGAACTGTTCGACAACCTGATTACTGAGCGCGGAGTTACACCTTTGCCTGACCCGCCCATTGATCTCGGCGAGTGGTTTACCGACCGCCGCGGATACTGGGCCCCGTAAGGCGGCGAGGCACAAATAATCCTTTCGGGGCCTACCGATGTCATTGAGTTCCAAACCACCCTCAAAAGCATTGGGCACTAGATTCGAAACGAAAGGTTTCACCCGGGGGGGGCATATGACTATCCGTTATTCAAAGCCACCAGTGCTGATGTACGACGTGATTGACGATCTTGACGAAGTGGTTCGTCTCCTCGAATCACAAGCTCCGTACACGCCACTTGGCGGTTGGTATAACCCCGGCGCAGACCCAACCAAAAAGACTCGCCCAATGTGGTTCCAGAATGACTGGGTCCACGATGATTTTGCCGCCGAAGGTTCTGATCTGTTCCTTCAACATGCGGGCTACATCGAAGCGGCGAAACACTATTACAGCGCCGAAATTGTTGAACCGATAAGCGTGTACGTGAATCTCATGGTCGCTATCGACGGCGGTGGTCCTGCACACACTGACAACCCACGCTTTCATGGTCGTGACCGAACAAATACACCGATGTGGTTATTGCGGGCGATGTTGTGGTCGGGTTTGTTCAACGAGTTCGAGATTCTTCAAGCAACCGCAATTTGGTGGCGCAATGACGTCGAGGGTGGCGCGTTGTATTACTGGCCCAACGGTGCCGCCAACCCACCCGAAGTTCACTCCGAGAACATGGCGAATACGGCATTGATCGGCGACAACCACGGGATGTTCCATCAAGTAGGTCCGATCGGACCGTTCTCCGGACAATCACCCCTGATCACTCCCAGCGCCACGCTTGCCCCAGTCAACGACGGGACTGGCGATTGGACAATCACCGATCTCGGTGAAGTCGTCTTTCGTGCCCCGCTCAATACCTACCGGCTCAGCGTGCTGTGGAAAGCCGATGTTTACGAAACCGCGGCTGAACGTGATCGAAAGAAGTCAAACACTCTCTCGATGCAAGACGTTGCCGACCGATTCAACGATGATCTCGCACAACGTGGCTCAGAGATCCGATTCGACCTAGATCGAGTCGATGATCTCGCGCTAAGCGCTGAACTGAAAACTGTTTACCCAGAAGACAAACCAGTCGGGGCATTGCGATCAGTTTTTGATGCGGCCTAACGGAGTTCTTCCCTATGCTGGATGCAGGGATTCACATAACGTGAGGTGGGGGAACAAATGAAGTCACGCGCTGCGGTGTTATTCGAAAGCCCAGGCCGTTACCAGGTCGTAGACGTTGAGGTCGACGAACCAAAGGCGCATGAGGTTCTGGTTCGTTATGTTGCAAGCGGACTTTGCCACAGCGATGTTCATTACCTCGATGGCAGCCATGCTGGTCCACTCCCGATGTGCGCTGGGCACGAAGGTGCCGGCATCGTCGAACAGGTCGGCCCTGGCGTTACCGGCTTCGCCCCCGGCGATCATTTCGTGGCCTCATTCATTCCGAGTTGTGGACGTTGCCGCTATTGCGCGCAAGGCAGAACCAACCTCTGCAATTTGGGCGCACACCTACAGAACGGTCCGATGCCTGATGGCACCTACCGCATGCACTACGACGGACAAGACCTTCACCAGTTTCTACTGATCTCCACATTTTCGCAGTACGCCGTTGTTTCGGAGAACTCTCTCGTAAAAATCCCAAACGATGTGCCTTTGGAAACTGTGTGTCTTCTGGGCTGTGGTGTCGGCACGGGTCTCGGTTCGGCCATCAACGCTGCTGAAGTTCGGCCGGGAGACAACGTTCTTGTCCTTGGTGCGGGCGGCGTTGGAATGAGTGCGGTTCAAGGAGCCGCACTTGCCGGCGCAGCAACCGTCATCGTTGTTGACCCAGTTGAATTCAAACGAGAAATGGCGACAACACTAGGGGCAACTCACACCTATTCGACCATCGCCGAAGCCACCGATTTCGTTCGTTCAATTAGTGATGGACAGGGCGCCGAGTCAGCAATCCTCTGCATGGGTCAGCCAACAAATACCGATGTCGCCAATGCATTCGATGCGATCGCAAAAGGCGGGACCGTTGTGGTCACCGGCATGGCCGCCAATTCCGAACCAGCCGCAATCCCAATTCACTTATTGGCTCTTGGCGGAATGCAGAAAACCATTCGAGGCACGCTGTTCGGAATGTGCAGTCCGCCGGTAGACATTCTCCGTCAGATCGATCTCTATCGCGCCGGCAAACTGAAGCTCGACGAGATGATCACGCGGCGTTATCAACTCAACGACATCAATTCCGCTGTCGATGACCTTGCCGAAGGGCGCAACATCAGAGGCGTCGTCACCCTGTAAGGAATCGGTAGCTCTCCGGTGTTTCAGGGGACACGAACCACGACACGGCCGAGCGTGCGACGCTCCGCAAGGTCATTGCAAGCTTCGGGCACATCCAGCCAGTCGACAACGCGTTCAACGGTGGGTCGATACTGACCCTCCGCAATCAATTTCTCCAGAGCTCCTTGCGTTTCGACATTGATCCGACGCATCTCTTCGCGTGGATAGCTCCCCAATGTGGCCCCGATCAGCGTGTGGTTGTACATGTAGAAGTGGGGGTCGTGGGCAATGAGCCCACCGGCATGGCCACACAAAACACGACGGCCGTTGGGTCGCAAGAGCGACTGTGCCGCCAAGCCCATCTCGCCTTGCACTGGGTCAATGACCACGTCGACTGCAGCGCCACCGGTCAATTCTCGTACCGAGTCGACAAACGAATTGGCGGAATGGTCAATCGCGTCAGCGCCGAGCGATTCGCAGAATGCAACTTTGTCAGCACTTCCCACGACGGCGATTACGCGCGCACCTTGAGCAACGCAGAGCTGAACAATCGCTGAACCCAACCCACCAGCTGCGCCGGTGACCACAACTGTCTCGCCAGATCGCACCTCTCCACGCCGAATCGCTGCGTGATACGCCGTGTGCGCGGGGATGAGAAAACCGGCAGCCTGTTCATCGGTCATTCCCGATGGGATTTCAAAAATCATTGAGATGCCAACGGTTACCGATGCGAGCGAACCCCACGGCTGAATCGCGACTGCAGCCACGCGCTTACCCATCATGTGTTGCCAAGCTGGCGCAGCACCGATGACTTCGCCGACGCCTTCTTGGCCGGTGATGTACGGACGCGTAATCGGAACGGGATAGTCGCCGCGCGCCATTGTCACGTCGGGCAACGCAAGCGCAGCATGGCTCATGCGCAGAACTACCCAATCAGTGAATGGTTCAAGCCCAGGACCCGTTGGTATCCACCCCGGCAATCCCATACTCATGCCCGTGAAATCTTCAACCCGAGGTTCGTCGATTTCGTCGAGGCGCAGCACCTCGAGTGGTTCGCCAGTTCCATGTACGCGCCAAGCCTGCATGATCCCCCTTTGTCGCTCACGTCAGTCAACCACGCAAACGGTCCTATGGGCCCTCTGCGCGACAATCCGCTAGACAGCCCGCCATCTGGCTACAAGGCCTAAGTTTATGAAAGACAGGCAACAACAAGTCGGGCAAAGAGGGGGAATCGTGCTTGATCATCGGATCATCGGTGCAACAGTGGTGGACGGCACCGGCGCGCCAGCGGTTGCTGCCGACATCGGCATTCGCGACGGCCGCATCGTGGCGATCGTCGAACCCGGTACGTTGCAAGAGGAAGCGCTCGAAACCTTCGACGCCTCTGGCCTAGTAGTAAGCCCCGGCTTTGTCGACATGCACACGCATTACGACGCGCAACTTTTCTGGGATCCATTCGCCGCTCCGTCGAACGTTCACGGTGTCACTTCAGTGATCGGGGGTAACTGCAGTTTCAGCATCGCCCCAGTTCACCCGCAAGATGCCGACTACATCCGGCGAATGCTGGCAAAAGTCGAGGGCATGCCACTCGATGCACTCGAACAAGGCGTGCCGTGGTCGTGGTCGACCTTTGGTGAGTACCTCGATGCGCTCGAAGGAACGATCGCAGTCAATGCCGGGTTCATGGTTGGGCACAGCGCGCTGCGCCGTTACGTGCTCGGAGCGGAAGCGAATTTCCGAGTAGCGACCCCGAGTGAACTCGATGACATGCGTCGCGCGCTTGGTGCTTCGATTGAAGCTGGCGCCCTTGGTCTTTCGATGGACTGTTCAAGCTCTCATAGCGACGGCAATGGCGACCCAGTACCAGCCAAGGGTGCCGATCGCGAAGAGATCCTTTCGTTATGTGAAGAGACTGGTCAATGGCCCGGCACCACGCTCGAAGGAATTTTCGAAGGAGCAAGCGACGGGTTCGACGAATCAGAACTCGAACTCTTGCCAGCAATGTCGGTGCGGGCCAACCGACCGCTCAACTGGAACCTGCTTGTTGTTGACACGCGCGACCCCGGTCGCGTCGACCGCCATCTTGCGGTCTCGAAGCACGCACGCGAAGTCGGCGGTCGGGTCGTGGCACTCACTATGCCAGTGATCGTTCCGATGAACATGAGTTTTGGAAATTACTGCGCACTCAATTTGATGCCCGGATGGGGACCGATCCTCAACGCACCGGTTCCGGAACGCATCGAGATGCTGCGCGACCAGGCAACGCGCCGAATGATGGTCGCCCGTGCCGACAGCGAAGAGGCGGGCATGTTCCGCCGCCTTGCCGGATTCGCTGACTACATCATTGGCGACACGTTCAGCGCTGCGAATGAGGGACTCGCCGGACGCAAAGTACGCGATATCGCTGCCGAACGCGGCGACGCCGAACCATTCGACACGCTCATCGACATTGTCATCGCCGACGATCTCCGCTCGGTCCTGTGGCCAAGCGCTCCCGACGATGACGATGCTCATTGGAACATGCGACGCGAACTGTGGGATGACCCCGACGTCATCCTCGGCGGCAGCGATGCTGGGGCGCATCTCGACCGCATGTGCGGAGGCTCCTACCCCACTCGCCTGCTTGCCGATTCACTTCGGGGACGGAAGTTGCTAAGCCTCGAGCGCGCTATCCAAGCACTTACCGACGTGCCAGCACGTCATCTAGGGCTGCGCGACCGCGGCCAGGTGCAAGAGGGTTGGATTGCTGATCTCGTGGTGTTCGACCCCGCTACCGTTGATACCGCCACACCGACAATTGCACACGATCTTCCCGGGGGCTCGCCGCGCATGCATGCCGATTCGGTTGGTGTAGTGCGCGTTTTCGTCGGAGGCATCGTCACTGTTGCCGATGGGGCGTCTACCGGAGCGCGTCCTGGCACTGTGCTGCGCTCAGGACGCGACACCGACACCATCACTGTTCACTAGACCGACTCAAACCGGCGAAGAAGATCGATAACTACCTAACCACAAAGCAACGTTCAACCGGTCTAGAACCCACGAGAACCTTTCCCCCGTGACTTGCGGGCCGTTGCGCCGAGTTTCGCGCCAGGTTCCGCTCTCACCCCAGCCCTCGTGGGAATGGCGCGTAATTCAAATCCCGCATGTCAACGGCTTTGCAGAAATAGGTAATGAAACGAGTTTCGGCGAGGAGAGAATCACCCTCTTGATATGCCGATCTGGTCCATCAAGATTCGAGTGATCACCAACAGCCACGTTGCTTCTCAGTGCGCCAGACGGGCGACGACAGCGATCGAATCAAACAAATTAAGAGGCACGGTCTCTCCCATAAGCCTTGTTTGTCGAGACCTGTCAGCCAACCAAGACGCGCCGGGGATGTAAGAGCCGACTCTCTCGGCCAAGTAACCGATCTCGAAAGACCAGCCCGGTCGCCACTGCAGTTCCACCTCGAATCCTGCAAGGTTGAGCGCGTACGCCAGGGTGCTCGGGGTAAAATATCCAACGTGCGCTAAACGCAAATGCCACCAGCGCTTGCCGAGGATGCGCGCTGCGAAACTTGCCGCATCTGGCGTAACTATTAGTAATTTGCCGTTGGGGTTGAGTTGGGTGCGACACGCATGGAGAAGCGCCAATGGCTCGGCTACGTGCTCTATTACGTCTACGCATGCAACGAGATCGAACTTTTCCGATTCGAGAGCCTTCATTGGAAGGGTCCCGGTTCGCACGTCCAGCCCTCTCATTCGAGCAGCAGCCGCGAGCGATTCGCTCGGCTCGACTCCGACGGACCTGAGTCCGGAGCGACCGGCAAGATCAACGAGCATCCCATTTGCAGCTCCCACGTCGAGGAGTGAAGTTGATGCAGGCATGAGCTCGCGTAGGCGTTCGAGCAAAGAAGATTGCTGGGCAAGGCGGCTTTCGCGGCCCAATTCGTAGGCAGGGTCGTCGAGTTCCTTATAGAGCTCTAGAAGCTGGTCTGTCGCCGAGGGTGGGGCAAACCGAAACCCGCACTCACACTCGCGGATCTCGAAGGTCATTCCGTATCGCTTATCGGTTATCGCAAGATCCTCGGGGCGAATTACCGATGAATCCGACTTCTTCCACAAGTGATTCTGAATACTCCTGCAGATTGGACACATGACATCGCGACTACCCGTTTTGTTGCCATCGCCAGATTCCACCATTCCCTCATATTGGTCCAACGTCTTTCTCTTTGGCAACACTGCCCCCATAGATCTAAAGCGGGCGTCGCTACCTCGACGAGTGAGACGGGCTTCCTGGTTTCAGACTCTTGGAGTTTCATCTTCAGACGATCTACCCCGGTTTGGTGCAGTCTCCATTCCGTGATCTTCAGGACGTTTCGTCGCTGTTTCGCGCCAAGTTCCACTCACATCCCCGCCCTCGTGGGGATGGCACGTAATTCAAAACCCGCAGGTCAACCGGTTTAGGGAAATAGATGGTGAAACGCGTTTCGGTCAAAAGTGAAACGCGCTCGCAAGTACGCCATGAACTCCTATCCCTCTCTGACCTCTAGAGATGAAGAACTTCATGGGATTGATGGCGTACCGTTTTCTCGTGGACTTCGTGAACCGACTCGTTGCGTGGGATGGCTGGCGCGGTCGAATCATGGCGACGGTGATGGCGCGTGGCAACGCCGACATGGAGATCGCAGCGGTCAATTTGGTGAACCCGAATTCAGACGCCAATGTCGTGATGATCGGTTGCGGACCGGGCGTCGGCGTGGTGGCAGGTGCTCGTCGCGCACCGAATGGCACGGTGATCGGTCTCGACCCGTCGGCATTGATGGTTGGGCGGACTCGCACTCGGTGTCGCAAAGCGCGAGTCGAGCACACCACGAGGATCGAGCAGGCTGCGGCAGAGTCGCTTCCGGTGCCAGACCACTCACAAGACGCCGTCGTCAGCGTCAACAACATTCAGTTGTGGAACGACCGGGCAATTGGTCTCGATGAATGCGTTCGAGTCCTCGCTCCCGGCGGAGAAATCGTCGTGCTCTTGCACACCTGGGCCATCCCGGACGCGGTGCCCGACGACGAGTGGGTACAACAACTATGCGCGGATCTGTCCGCACGTAACGTTGTGGTCGAGCGGCCAGAGACTCGATGGTTCCTCTCCGGTCGCGCTGTGGTGCTCGTCGGACGTTCGGCCAACTGACGAGAATTTTTACTCGCTACTGAACTTTCGACCGGCCTCAAACTCCCGAACTACCCTTCCGCCATGGCTTCCGGGCCGTTGCGCCGAGTTTCGCGCCACGTTCCGGTCCATCCCCGCCCTCGTGGGGATGGCGCGTAATTCAAAACCCGCAGGTCGGCGGGTTTACAGAAATAGATGGTGAAACGCGTTTCAGCCAAAAGTGAAACGCGGCAGCCAGCATCACAAGCGGTGGTTCATGTCACCCAACTGTTGAAGACCCAATAAAGCGATAGAAGCACAGGGTCAATATTTCGAAGCGAAACTCAGGCCGTGTCGGCGGCGGCGATCGCTGCCCTGAGGTCGGCCCGGGCCCGCGAAGTGCGCGATCTGACGGTTCCGATCGGGCACGAAAGGACGATAGCCGCCTCTTCGTATGAGAGGCCCACGAGTTGAGTCAGCACAAAAGCCTCGCGTCGATCGGGATCGAGATGGTGCAGCAGATCCATCGAACTGCGATCGGCTGCAGACACCAAGCCGGCGTCGAACGCGCTCACCGCCTTGTCGAACAGACGGCGTCGGCGAATCGAGCGTCGCACCGAGTCGGCGCAAACCCTTCGTGCGATCGTGAGTAACCACGGGCGCACGGGTGAGCGGCCCTCGAACGTGTGCATCGCCCGGAGCATCCGCTCATAGGTCTCCTGCACGAGATCGCCCGGGTCCTCCGGGTGCCCCAACGCGCGACATAGCTCCCAAAGGGTCGGCTGGGTGCGTCGCACGAGTTCGGTGAGGGCGGCGTCATTGCCCTCACGTGCCGCCAACAACAAGTGCAGCAGGGGATCTGGCTCCATCTCCCTATCATGGTCCAGTGAGCGAGAGTCCGATGCAAGAGTCGACGTCGATGGGAATCCGGTGACTGACTGCGCGCAGGTTCAGGAGGCCATCAGTGCCCTCGCCGATGGCGAGGATCCTGGTCTCGATCCGTCTCTAGTGGAGGCCCATGTCGCGACCTGCCCATCGTGTCGCTCCCAGCGGGAGTTCATCCACGGTCTGCGTCGAAGCAAACTGCGGGAAGCCGAAACACACGATGACCTGGCACCTGCGGTGGTGCGAAGCGCGCGGATGCTCGATGGTGTGTGGACCTGGACGTTCCCAAGGGGCGTGCTTGCGATATGCGCAGTGGTAATCGCCCTTACGTCGTTCGGCGATCTGCTGGGAGGCTCGGAGATTGATGGCCACGACGCTCGACACCTTGGCGCGTTCTCGCTCGCCTATGTCATCGCGCTCGGTGTCGTGGTTGTGCGTCCAGCGCGAGCGCGTACGGTCCTGCCGATCTCGGTCGTGGTGACCGCCGCGCTCGTGATCACCGCAGTCATCGATGTCGCCGACGGTGCAGTGTCGTTGTCGCGCGAACTCTCACACACCCCCGAGGTAATCAGCCTGATCGCCGTCTGGGCCCTCACTCGCCACGGACTCCGTGATGCGTCCGGGGACTCAGGCCCCATTCGCTCCGTCTAGCGGCAGCGACGACGCGCGAGAACGAAAGCAACTCCACCGACGATGATCACGATGATCACCGCCACCACGATCGCTGCGATCGGGGCACCGTCCGAGGTTGAGGCGGAGTGAGCGCCCGCCAAATCGTCGGTCTGGTCAGCTTGGAGCGTGACCGTGTTCGAGGAGTCGGGACTCAAAGCGGTCGATGCTGACGAACCACC
>JAPLAE010000099.1 GCA_026393455.1 Actinomycetota bacterium | reverse complement strand
GAGAATTGCCGTGCCTTCGGCACATTCCTCGGCGGTCAGCGTAAGCGGCGGAGCAACTCGCAAACAGTTGCCATACAAACCGCCCTTGCCAATAAGCAGACCATTCTCACGACAGGTTTCAAGCACGGCTCCGGCGGCCGCAACATTCGGCTCGCGCCCATCGGCACCCACTAGCTCGATGCCGACCATCAGGCCTTTGCCCCGCACATCGCCGACGATCGACAACTCGTCAACCAGTGGACGAAGCGCAGCCTGCATTGCTTCACCCTGGCGCAGCGAATTGGCCTGTAAATCATTGGTTACTAGGTAGTCGAGGTTTGCGAGAGCGCCCGCGCATACAAGCGGATTGCCACCAAAGGTGGAAATCGAATTGGCATTCACACTGTCCATCAACGACGCGCTGGCAACGACACCCGCCATCGCCAAACCATTTCCAAGACCCTTCGCGAACGTGAGCATGTCGGGTTCAAGACCGTGCGCTTGATAGCCCCAGAAGTTTTCGCCAGTGCGACCCCAACCGGTTTGCACTTCATCAGTGATCCAGAGGATTCCGAATTCGCGACACACCTCTTGCAGCGCGCCCAGCAAACCATCGGGAGGAACTGTGAAACCGCCAACACCCTGAATGGGCTCGGCAATCATGCACGCAACATCACCGGCAGTTGTGGTGGCAATGACGTGACGAAGATCTTCAACGATCGCATCGACAAAACCCTTTTCATCACGATCGCGGAATGGCGAGCGGAACTTGTCACCATTGTGAACGTACGACACTGCAAACGGAGAAAGACTCGATGACGACCAACCGCGGTTACCAGTAACGCCCATCGTGGCGAACGAACGTCCGTGGTAGCTGTTGCGCAGAGCAAGCACCTGGTTCGAACGACGAACAGTGGATGCCAGCAGCAACGCTGCTTCATTTGCTTCTGAACCTGACGTAGCGAAGAAAACTTTCGCGTCGGTGATTCCCGACAACTCCCCCACCTTCTCGGCCAGTTCAATCATCGGCTCGACGAGATAGAGCGTCGAGGTGTGAACCATCTTTCCGGCTTGTTCTCTGATCGCTTCGACAACTTCAGGAAGCGAATACGCCGTCATCGTTGTGAGGATGCCGCCGAAGAAATCGAGATAGCGCTTGCCTTCGGCATCGACGACATGTCGACCTTCACCACTCACCAACGAGATTGGCGTTTCGTAATACAGGGCCAACCAATCAGGCAACGCCCGGCGGTGACGAGCAAGAAGTTCCTCGTGAGTGGTCACCGTGAGATCTTGCCACTCAACGATCGACTTCAGCGAAGCGAAAGTTGCAGCGAATCCATACCCCGAAGCACCAGACGACCATTCCACGTTGGTACGCCCACGGCCTTCAGTTCAGGGAAGCGACGGATCAGGCGAGTGATGGCGATGTTGCCCTCGAGGCGAGCCAATGACGCACCGAGGCAATGGTGCGTGCCACTACCGAAAGCGAGATGACGAGCCGCATCGGCACGTCGAAGATCGAGTTGATCGGCCGTGGGTCCAAACGTCGCGGGATCGTGATTGGCCGAGCCGAGGCTCGTGAGCACAAAAACGCCGGCGGGGATTTGGTGACCGGCGAGTTCAATTGGTTCGAGCGTGATGCGACGCGATATCTGCACAGGTGAGTCGTAGCGAAGGAGTTCGTCGATGGCCGTTGCCTCCACTGACGGGTCGTCTCGTAACAACTCAAGTTGGTCGCGGTTCTGCAGTAACGCCCAGGTGCCGTTGCCAATCAGGTTCACCGTGGTCTCGTGACCAGCGATGAACAGCACATTGACCTGATCGAGAAGTTCAGTATCGGAAAGAACATCGCCATTGTCTTCAGCCTGAATGAGGGCGCTCAACAAATCGTCACCAAGGTTCGATCGCTTCCACTCGATCACCCCTGCGATGTGTTGACGAAGATGTTCGCCCGCAGTCACTGCAGCCACCAATTCGTCGGGGCCAATCGTGAAGTCGAGGATTTTTACTAGCGCATGCGACCACTCGCGCAATTGTGCGCTGTCGCCATCGGGCATTCCCAGCATTTCGGAAATCACTGCAAACGGAAGCGGGAAGGCAAGATCAGCGATGAGGTCCATCTGTTCGCCACCGGCCACTGCATCGAGATGTTCATCGACAATGCGTTCGATCATCGGGGCAAGGTCGGCGACGCGTCTCGGCGTGAACACGCTGCTCACCAGTTTGCGCAATCGCGTGTGATCAGGCGGATCGATATTGAGAATTGATGTGTCTTCCCGCGGTGCCTTGTCGGGAAACAACTCGGAACGCATCTTGGCCCGGTCGCGCGGATCTTCGCCCAGAATCTCAATGGCCTTGCGTACATCGACGCTCAGCGTGACGTCACGAAGAAGTCGCATCGACTCCGCGTGTTCAAACACAATCCACGGACCAAACGGCGTTTGCTGGATCGGCTCGGTTTCGCGCTGGATCCGATACTCCCCATAGGGATACTCGGCGAAGCCCGGCGCGAAGGGATTGAACATCTCGAATGTCTACAGGGAGTCGCGCAAAACCGTGAAGGTCAGTGCGGCAATTCGCGGAATGGCGTGGTGCGGTCGTTGCTCGGTTCGCGAGGCAGGCCGAGCACTCGCTCGCCCACGATGTTGCGCTGCACATCTTCGGTGCCGCCGCCGATGCGAGCCATCCACTGCCCCATAAACACCATGGTCTGCCAGTAGCCATCGTCGATGGCATCCGATCCCCACAACATTCCATCGGCACCCATGAGCGATTCAACCAAATCGCCCTGGAATGCAAGACGATCGGAAATCGCAATCTTCATGGTTGATACCTCGGGCCCGGGAGCGATTCCCTTTGAGGCCGCAGTGCGCGTGCGGAAGCCGATGTACTTCGAAATTTGGTAGCTCGTGTAGAGCTTCATCAGTTCTTGGCGAACAACCGGATCGTTTACACGGCCGTACTGCTGCGCGAGACGAAGCACGCCAGCAAACCCGTCGCCATGACCAGCACCGATATCGGCGCGCTCGCTGGTGAGTGTGGTCATTGCCACTGCCCAGCCACCGTTCACTTCACCGAGAACATTTTCTTTCGGGATGCGAACTTCTTCGAGGAACACCTCGTTGAACTCTGCACCGCCGGTTGCTTGCACAAGCGGACGAACATCGATGCCCGGAGAACGCATGTCGACAAGGAAGTAGGTAATGCCACGATGCTTCGGCGCGTCCCAGTCGGTACGAGCGAGCAACATCCCCCAGTCAGCAACATGTGCCGACGAGGTCCACACCTTCTGACCGGTAATGACCCATTCATCACCATCGAGTTCGGCTTTGGTGCGAAGCGCAGCAAGATCAGAACCCGCATTCGGTTCGCTGAACAACTGACACCACACCTGTTCACCACGAAGAATCGAGGGAAGGAACTGCTTCTTCTGTTCTTCGGTGCCGTGCACGACGATCGACGGACCGACCATGCCGATGGCCTGAGCGAACATGCCAACGGCGAGGTCGTACTTATGCTCCTCTTCGAGGAAGATGCCCTGCTGTAAACCGGTGAGACCGCGACCGCCGAACTCCTCCGGCCAGGTGAGACCGGCCCAGCCGTTCTCAGCTTTCGTGCGCTGCCAATCACGACACCTCTGCACATGGGCATGCTCATCGTCGCTCAACGTGCTCATCGTGTTGCGAGGCGCGCCTGCAGCCTTCACAGTTGAATGCTGATCAAGAAACGCTCGGCACTCTGCACGCCATGCAGCTTCTTCTGGTGTTTCGTCGAAATCCATGCTTCCCCCTCGAACAGCGATATCCCTCATCTTGGCCAGCCGAGAGCGGCTGATCCAATCCCGCGGCAATTGCTCGGATCAGCGCCCCGACCAATTGGGCTGGCGCTTCTCAAAGAACGCCTTCACGCCTTCACGGGTGTCTTCCGCATTGCGAATGACATCTTCCGATTCCAAGGTCTCGTCCCAACCGTGGGCCTCGTCGGGCGCATCGAGCGAGGCCAAGAATCGCATGGTCTCGCGAACAGCGACGGGGCCATTGCTACAAATCCGCTCAGCAAGCGCCACTGCATCGTCGACCGCTTCGCCCGCGCTGGAAATGATGTTGGCCAGTCCCAACTTATAGGCCCGCTTCACATCGATGGAATCGCCGGTGAGCAGAAGTTCACGAGCGACGTTGCGCGGCAATGCCTTGGGCGCACGAAACAATCCGCCACAGATTGGCACCAAGCTGCGCTTCACTTCCGGCAAACCGAACTGTGCCGTTTTGGAAGCGACAACCAGGTCACACGACAACACCACTTCGAAACCACCGCCAAGCGCCGCGCCTTCAACAGCAGCAATGAGCGGCTTCGTGCGATAGCGACGAATGATTCCGTATTGGCCGCCGCGATCGGTGGAGTGAACGCCAGCACGCATATCGGTTCCAGCACAGAACACCGAGTTCGTACCGGTGATTACTCCCGCCCAAAGATCATCGTCGTCCTCAAGGCGATTGAGTGCTGCGTCGATCCCTTCGGCCATATCGACGTCGATCGCGTTGCGCTTTTCCTCGCGCTCAAGCCGCACAATAAGAATGCGTCCACGTACTTCGGTCTTCACGGTTTCGGACACGGGTTCTCCTCGATCGAATCTCTCAGTGCTTAATCATGACGTGTTTGAGCTCGGTGTAGTGCTCAAGCGCGTATTTCGACATGTCTTTTCCATAGCCACTGCTCTTAAATCCGCCGTGAGGGAATTCCGAAACAATCGGGATGTGGTCATTGACCCACACCGTTCCAAACATCATGGACCGCGACATGCGCATGGCACGACCAACATCTCGTGTCCACACCGATGCGGCAAGTCCGTAATCGACATCGTTCGCCCAAGCCAGCGCCTGTGCTTCATCGGAAAACTTCTGCACGCTGATGACCGGGCCAAACACTTCGCGCTGCACCAGTTCTGAATCCTGTGCCGGATTAGCAACGACAGTCGGCGCATAGAAAAAACCCGGTCGGTCAAGAGCTCCGCCACCAACAACAACTCGAGCGCCACCAGACGCCGCTCGGCTCACCATCGCTTCAACACGATCTCGTTGTGCTGCAGAAATCACTGGCCCAACGTTCGTAGCGGCATCGTTCGGATCACCAGTGATGAGCGCGCCCACCGACGCTTCCAATCCGGAAACAAGGTCATCGAACACGCCTGGTCCGGCGATGACTCGACACGGTGCGGTGCAATCCTGACCAGAGTTGTAATAGCCAGTTTCGGTGAGCGTCGCGACGAGCGCTTCAATGTCTGCGTCATCGAACACAACAACCGGGGCCTTGCCCCCAAGTTCAAGATGCACTCGCTTCAACGTGTCGGCCGCGTTGCGCGCAATCATCTTGCCCGTGTTCACGTCACCAGTTAGTGACAACATCGCAATACCTGGGTGGCGAACAATTGCATCACCCGCTGTTTCACCTTGACCAGCAACAACATTGAATACGCCTGCGGGAAGAATTCCCTCGGTGAGTTCGGCCAGACGGAACGCCGTGAACGGGGTCAACTCTGATGGCTTCAAAATAAAGGTGTTGCCCACTGCAAGCGCGGGACCCATCTTCCAGATCGCCATGTTGAGCGGGTAGTTCCACGGAGCAATACCGGCAACGACACCGAGCGGGTCTCGCCGCAACATCGAGGTGTGGTCGTCCATGTACTCGCCGGCAGCTTGCGCGTCCATCGTTCGCGCCGCTCCGGCGAAGAACCGAAGGTTGTCGATTGTGAGATCAAATTCGAAATCAATAATGGAGATCGGCTTGCCAACGTTCTCGCCCTCGATGGCTTTGAGTTCCTCGATGTTCTCTTCCAGGCGATCGGCCAGCGCCAGCAGCGCCTCAGACCGAGCCCTCGGCGTGGCCGTGCCCCACTCAGCAAATGCGGCACTCGCTGCAGCCACTGCGGCGTCGACGTCGGCGGCGGCGCTGGAAGGAACCGAGGCGATGACCGCTCCCGTGGCCGGAGCCACGACCTCATCGGTTGCGCCGCTTTGGGCGGGAACCCACTTCCCGCCAATGAAATTGAGATGAGCCACGTTTACTCCTCGTGCCGATTTCCGTCAGAGCATCGTGGGCCACGAAGCACCAAACCGCAAGGGATGTTCGCGGGGCGAGCATCAAAATCCATTGTTCATCAACTCGCAATGGCTCAATTCTTGCAGTGAGCCCGAATTCAGGTGATTCTTGTCAATTCGACCGGGTGCGGCGCATCTGTGATCGCGGAGGGGTGAGAGCTGACAGAGAACTCAATTGCTATGACGTCTCCGACTGCGGTCGACCTTTCCGCTCCAGTCATCGAGATCGATCATGTCGTGAAACGATTCGGCGATTTCGTCGCGGTCGACGATGCCCATTTCTCAATCGGGCAAGGCGAGTTCTTCTCAATGCTCGGTCCATCCGGTTGTGGCAAGACTACAACCCTGCGGATGATCGCCGGTTTCGAGCAACCCACATCTGGTGCCATCCGACTCGATGGCGTTGATGTCTCGAAGGTTCCGCCGAACAAGCGCGATGTGAACACCGTGTTCCAGCAGTACGCGTTGTTCCCCCACATGAATGTTTTCGACAACGTGGCATTCGGCCCGCAAGCAAAGAACGTCGACAAGGCAACGATCAAAAAACGCGTGAGCGAGATTCTTGAGGTCGTTCGCCTCACCGAGTTTGCTAGTCGTCGACCTGCGCAGCTTTCCGGTGGTCAGCAGCAGCGAGTCGCACTTGCTCGTGCACTCGTCAATCTTCCCAAGGCCCTTCTTCTCGACGAGCCTCTCGGAGCACTCGATCTCAAACTTCGACGTGCAATGCAGTTTGAACTGAAACGTATTCAGCGCGAAGTTGGCATCACGTTCGTCTATGTCACCCACGATCAAGACGAAGCGCTAACCATGAGCGACCGCATCGCTGTCATGTCTGATGGACGTGTCGAACAAATCGGGACTCCCACCGAGATTTACGACAATCCCGCAACCGTCTTCGTTGCCGGATTCATTGGGCAAGCAAATCTTTGGTCTGCAACGGTGACTGACCGTTCGGCAACTTCGGCGACAGTGAGCGCGCTCGGTGGCTCGACGTTAAGCGGTTCTTGCGTTGCTGATTCTGTTCGCGCCGGCACACCGGTCACACTCATGGTGCGCCCGGAGCGCATCTCGATTTCGATGAACCCACCGAGCGGTGGCATGCAATCAGTGAACGCCACCGTCACCGATCTCACTTTTCAGGGACCAGTCGTTCGTCTTGCACTGAGCGCACCCGATGGTTCGCCGATCATTGCCAACATCGATCCCGATGCCGACCTTCCTCTTCTTCGCCCCGGCCACAGTGTGTGGGCGTCGTGGGCACCAACCGCCGCGTGCGTCTTACCCGACGCGCCGAATCAACCCCGCACTCTCGATGACATCGTCGTCGAGGGCTAATCAACCGCACCATCAGGAGGACCGAACATGAGCAACCCGATCGACCCAGAAATCCTTGAGGCCATGGCCCAACACCGAACGTCTCGTCGACGATTCCTCGGCATGAGTGGTCTCGCCCTTGGCGGCCTCGCTGTTGGCCCGACATTGCTCGCCGCATGCAGCTCTGGTTCGAGCAGCAGCGGTGGCAGCAGCAACGGTGGCATCACCGTTCTCAACTGGCCGCTTTATATCGAAGACGATGAACCAAGCACGTCGCCCACGCTCAAGGGCTTCACCACTGCGACCGGCGTCAAGGTCAATTACAAGAACAGCATCGACGGCAACGAGTCGTTCAATACCAAGTACCAAGCCACGCTCGAAAAGGGCAAGGGAATCGGTGCTGACCTCATCGTGCTCACCTCG
>JAPLAE010000068.1 GCA_026393455.1 Actinomycetota bacterium | reverse complement strand
TGTGAGATGTTCTTCCGACCGCTCTACCATGGTGCATCCCCCCGTTCGCATGCCGCGAACTTTCGCCCAATGGTATCCGCGAACCGCTCACTTGCAAATCGATGCACCATGTGGTTTATCCGGCGACTCGTCTTGATTGGGTAACTGTTGCGACGGCGGTGATGAAACCGACCGCCAAGATGCTTGTCACGGTGGTCTTGATGGGTGCCAAGAATCAAGAAAGGGGCCGTCCGTGGCGTTCCCCACGGCCGGCCCCTCATATTTGAGCTTGTGTGCGGTGTTAATTTTAGTGGGCGAGCTCAAGAGCGGTGAAGAACAGCGCTGCGAGGAAGCCGGCAATGGTTGCCAAGCCAACCAAGGTCCCGCCTTCCTCGTACGCCTCGGGCATCATCGTCTGCGCCAGCATCGCCATGATGCCGCCTCCTGCGAACGCCTCCACGAAAGTGATCCATGTTTCTGAAGCGGTTGCGAGGAACAGGTTCCCAATCAGGGCCGCAACTGCTGAAGCCACGACAAGCGAACCCCAAAGTCCGAAGATCCTGGCGGGCGAATATCCAATGCGCTTCATCTGTGCCGAACTCGCCATCGCTTCGGGCAGGTTCGACATGAAAACCGCGACAAGAAATGTTGGATTGAATGTCGCGAACGTCGTAAACGCAGCGCCGAGCACGATTGATTCTGGAACCCCGTCCAGAAGGGCACCAGCGAAGATTGCAAGCGGAGACCCACCGCCATGCTCACCCTCTTCGCCCTTGCCGTGCTCGCCCTTCGCGTGGTGGGCAGCCTCCTCGTGAGACGGCATGGCGACCGCTGCAACCCCCTCGGCCAACCATTCTTTCTGATCAAAGTCACGCGTTTGCTGCCGAAGGTGATGCTCGAGGCCAAACGTCCCGTGAGTATGGACCTTGACCAAGTCTGCTACCGCGTCACGAAGGATTGGAGACGCCTCCATCACCACAGAAAAGTCTTCGCGAGGGATGAAGAGCAATTGCACTTCATCGACGGTGATCGCGAGTTCCTGCCGGTTTTCGTTGGTCAACAGCTCGAGCTCACCAAAACAGTGGCCCTCTCCGTAGGTGCCGTCCATGCCTCCAGGGCCTTCAGGCTTGAACTCAACGTGACCCTTTTCAATGAGGTAAACGCCGTCCGCTATCTCGCCTGGCTTAAAGACCGTCTCCCCTGCCTTGAGCCGCCGCGTATCGGCGTGCGGTATCAGGCGCACCAGATCCGAGGCGGGCAATGAGCGAAACAGATCACTTGAGGACAACTGAATGAGCATCGTGGTGGCTTGTTCACGACGAGCACGCCGGACAAAGTTTCGTAGTGACGACGCCTTCCGTGCGGCGGCTCCGATGTTGTCCAAGGCGATGGTCGCTGCGGAGTAGACGCTTCCGCCTACAAGAAAGCCGCTTGCTACCCATAGCCACCCGACGAACGGAGGCAATTTCTCTTCTGCGATGAGAGCCTCTGCGCCGCCGAACGCGAGTTCGATAGCAAGCGATTCGATCAGCGCCCCTGCGCCAAAGGCCATAACCGCCGCCACGACCCGCTTCGGCGCCTTAACGTAGATGCCTAATGCGGCGCCAATCATCAAGGATGACGCTGCAACCAATCCGAGGAATACGCTGCCGAATGCCGATTCGGCGGTGACCTTCAGTGCACCGTGGGCGGGTTCGGTGCTGGCGACAGCACCGATTGCCATGGGAATGAGAAGGACGGAACTGGCTATGACCCCCATGAGGTCTGGTCTCCGTTCAGTGTGGGCCGGATGCCGCCGTTACGGCGCGTCCCGGCGGATAGCGCGGTGCT
>JAPLAE010000036.1 GCA_026393455.1 Actinomycetota bacterium | reverse complement strand
GGGCCTCGAAGCAACTCCGCACGACGAGTGGCCAGCAGTCAACCTTGTCTTTCAGGTGTACCACCTGATGATCAATCTCGGAATGTTGTTCATCCTGATTGGTTTGGTTGCGTGCGGATTCTGGATCTGGAAACGCAAGATCTGGGACCAACGATGGCTGTTATGGATCCTCGTTTCTTCTGTCGTACTCACCGAGATCGCGACGGAGACCGGTTGGTGGACTGCCGAATTCAGCCGTCAACCTTGGATCGTTTGGCAGGTACTCAAGACCACCGATGCCTATTCGCCGAATGTTTCGTTCAGTCAGGTCGTGTTCTCGATTGTGATGTTCGTCTTGCTCTACATCACGGTGTTTGTTGTGTTCATCCGACTTCTTGATCGACACATCAAAGAGGGACCACCGCCACCCGTTGATTCCGATGAAACCTCCTCACTCCCTGACTCCTTCGGTGAAATCTTCCGCCGTCGTTCACGCGCCTCAAGTGGAGGTGATTGATCATGTGGCTTCAGACAACTTGGTTCGTTCTCTACGTCGTCATCATGAGTGGCTACGTCATCCTCGACGGCTTCGACCTTGGCGTCGGCATGCTCTCGCCGTTCATCGCCCACAATGACCACGATCGACGAATACTGCTGAATTCCATAGGCCCAGTATGGGACGGCAATGAGGTATGGCTCGTTCTCGGGGGAGGCGCCCTATTCGCTGCCTTCCCGCTTGTCTACGCATCGTTGTTCAGCGGCTTTTACCTCGCCATGATGCTTGTACTTCTTGTCCTCATCATGCGCACTGTGGCTATCGAGTTCCGTTCAAAACGGCCAGAGGCTTGGTGGCGTTCTCTCTGGGATTGGACCTTCACTCTTTCCTCGTACGGAATCACCATCCTTCTTGGCGTCGCATTAGGAAATGTGATTCGGGGAGTGAGCCTTGATCAACACGGCAACTTGAACGTGAGTCTCCTCGACTTACTCAACCCCTACTCAATTGCTCTCGGGCTTGTTGCTGTCGCAATGCTCTGCCTGCATGGTGCAATCTTCCTTACCCAAAAAACCGAGGGTGAGCTTCGCAACACGATCAAGGTACTCATACCGAAATTGCTCGTCGCTTTCTTCATTCTCATGACAGCCCTCATTGCCTGGACACTTCTTCGAGACGAACAGTTCACACAGAACTTCAAAGATCGACCATGGACAGCAATCTTCCCAATCTTGGCCTTCGCGTCGATCGCTTCCGCGTGGCTCTTCGTCCGTCGCGGCGCTTATCTCAGCGCGTTCCTTGCTTCGGCAACCATGATTGCCCTCCTTCTAGGTGCCATTGCTTGCGGGATGTACCCCGTCATGCTGCGCTCGACAACCAACAGCGCCTATGACCTCACGGTGCAGAACGCATCGGCCGCTAGGGAAACGCTCACAGTGATGTTCGTGATCGCCCTCATCGGTATGCCCTTCGTCTTGCTCTACACGGCGGGCGTCTATTACTTCTTCCGCGGAAAAGTCGAACTCGACGACGACAGTTACTGAGACCAGACGGCGATCAACGCGGTACCGTCACACCCATGAGCCCGCAGGAATTGCTGTCACGAGTTCCAAGTGCTCAACGCCTCCACAGAATCGGCGTTCTACTCGGCATTCTCGGTTCTATCGCCCTCATCGCGTGGACATTTTCGCTCGCGCGCTCGATGTCTTCACTCTTCGACCACCGATCGTTAACACCCGCACTTATTGGACTTGCAGGCTTTCTTGCATTGCGCGTTGTATTTCGATTCGCCAGCTCACTATCACTCGCCACCGCAAGTAGTCGCCTCCGCACGAACGTCCGGTCCACCCTCACCGCGCATTGGGGAGCGGAACAACCGTCATTGACATCGACATCGACCGGCGTCGACAGCACTCTTCTGGGCCCGGGTGTCGATTCACTTGATGACTACATCACCAAGTACCTGCCAGCGCGGTCGCTTGCCACTGTCATTCCGCTCGTTGTCTTTCTGACGATCGGCGCTCTTGACCCGTGGACCCTGCTCATCTTGCTCTTTGCCGGGCCGATGCTGATCCTCTTGCTAGCGGTCATCGGCTCTCGCACCCGCGCTCTCGCCGATCAACGTTTTCGCGAACTTGGATGGCTTCGGTCCTTTTATCTCGACATGGTGCGCGGCATTCCGACGCTCAAGGCATTTGGTCGAGCAACTGAAAGTGTCTCCACCATCGAGGAGATCAGCGATCGATTCGGACGCACCACG
>JAPLAE010000109.1 GCA_026393455.1 Actinomycetota bacterium | reverse complement strand
GCGCCGAAAGGTGTTCGCCACACCGATAAGTCGGCGATGGCTTCGGCGTTATCGCTGTCGGAGCGTTTGGGATTTGGCCCCGATGACGTGTATCCGATTGCGTGGCCCTTTTCTCATATTGGTGGAATCGCGATGTTGGTGACATCGCTGAATACCGGAGTGCGACTGGTGTTGTTCGACATCTTCGATCCGGCGACGACTGCCGATCGCATGGCAACACACAACCCGACGATGTTGGGTTCCGCTGTTCCATTTTTCCGTGCGTTCCTTGAGGCAGAACATCGCCACGAAGGCGGCTCGTTATTTCCGAACGTTCGAGGGTGTGTTGGCGGTGGGGCCCCGATCCCCGGAGACGTCAATCAAGAACTCATCGAAACGTTTGGCGTAGCGGGTGTTGTTGGGGCCTACGGACTTACTGAAGTTCCCAACTGCACATGTGAATGGTTTGATGGCCCCGATATTGGTCGAGATGTCGGCCCGGCCGGACCAGGAGTTGAGGCTCGTGTGATCGATGGCGAACTTCAGTTACGAGGTGCCCAATGTTTTCTTGGTTACGTGGACGAATCTCTCAACGTTGCTGCGTTCACAGACGATGGCTGGTTTCGAACCGGAGATCTCGCTGAGATTTCTGACGATGCGCGAATTCGGATTGTTGGTCGACTGAAAGATGTGGTCATTCGCAATGCGGAGAACATCTCAGCGACTGAAGTTGAAGAAGCTGTTCTGTTTCACGAATCAGTTGCTGACGTTGCTGTTATTGGGCTTCCCGATGCGAGGACCGGCGAGCGTGTGTGTGCCGCAATTGTTCTTGCTCCGGGTTGTTCTATCGATGTTCCCGAGCTCGCCGAACATTGCATCTCCCTTGGGTTAGCCAAGTACAAGTGCCCAGAGGAAATCGTTTTTGTCGAAGCGATCGAACGCAATCCGATGGGAAAAATTCAGAAAGACAAAGTTCGAGAGGCTGTCGCTCTGGTTCGTGGTTGAACTAAATGTCAGATTCGCGGAAGTCCCAGGATCCGCTGAGCAACGATGTTCTTCTGGATCTGGCTAGTTCCGCCGAACACGCTTGCTGCACGCGCCCACAGGTAGCGCTCGAGCGTTTCGGTCGTCTCTTGGAAAAGTGCTTGAGAATCTGATTGAAGCGCGACATCGTGAAGAAGTTGGTCGACTTTGGTCATTAGGAGTTTGTCGATCGAACCCGAGGTTGGCTCGAACGTACCGTTTCGTCGATCAGTCAATGTCACTGCAACAGTGGCATCGAGCGCTTCGATCCACGCCGCAACATGTTGCACGTCGGGCCGAGCTCCGATGAGCGGATCGCCAAGTAGCGCAGATGCTGTTCGCCGAAACTTTGAGATCCAACCGATATCAGCTGGCCCACGTTCGACGGCAAGTAACGACATTGCTATTTCCCAGCCCTGACCTTCGACACCAAGCAGTGCAGACTTCGGTGCACGCACATCTGTGAATGACACTTCGGCGAATTCCTCGGATCCCCACGCCGTGACGATGGTCGACACTTCAATACCGGAAGAATTGAGGGGGAGGAGAAGCACTGAAAGACCACGATGTGGATGTTCGTCGGTTCGACATAACAGCAGAATCCACTCGGATTGAGCGGCTTCACTTGTCCAGATCTTTCGCCCATTGATGACGAAGTCGTCTCCGTCGATGTTTGCTCGAGTGCGGAGTGAAGCAAGGTCGGAACCAGCTCCGGGTTCGCTAAAGCCCTGACACCACCGAATAGAACCATTGAGCATGCTCGTGAGGTGAACTTTTCGCTGTTCAGTGGTTCCGAATTCGGCGAGCGCGTGTGCAAGGTGTGCGATTGCCGGAGGTGAAGGAAAACCGTTATCGCCGAGTTCCTCTGAAACGATCGCTTCGCAGGTGACGGGAAGTGCGAAACCGCCGGCTTCGGTCGGCATTGAAACGCCCACGAAACCGGCGGCCGCAAGTCGTTGGTGCCAATCCGTGGTTGGTGGTCTTGTCGAAAGCCAGGTATGAAGTCGTGCACGGAACGATGCTTCTACGGCGTCATCGCGAAGGTCGAAGCCATCTTCAAGAGCGATACCAGAAGGAGTGACGCCAATTCGAGCGCAGAGCAGTTCGTCGGAAGGTGTTGGCAGCAACGCTCGTGACATGAGCGCGCGTCGGAGACGGACCGAAGCTATCTGCTCCCACGTGTGTCCAATCCCGCCAAGTACCTGAGTGGCAGTTTCGCAGCCACGAACCCCGGCTTCGGAAGCAACGAGTGATGCGCGCGCGGATGCCGAGTGCGCGTCGCTCGTTTCGTTCCCGAGTTTCCAGGCAGCCGACCGGAGTGCGTTACGCGCAGCAACGAGGTCAACCCATGCATCAGCAAGAAGATGTTGCAGGGCTTGGAAACCGCCGATTGGAGCTCCGAATTGCTCACGCTCACAGGCATAGGAAACAGCGTCCTGGATGGCAGCGATTCCGTTTCCGACGAGATCAGCGCCCAAAAGAAGCTGCGTGAGGGCAAAGAACTCCGCTTCATCTGCAGCACTGATCGATGTGACATCGGACGAAGCAGTGGTCATTGCGACTCGAGACCGATCGGCGGTGAGGATCACCGAGTCCGAATTCGTTACGTGAGTGTGACCTGCTCGCACAAACGTGACTTTCTCAGCACCAAGCGCATCGGGAGCGATGTGGCCATCAAGACTGGCAACGATTCGTTCGCTCGTTGGTCCCACGAGTTCACGGCCGAGGACTGCTCCGATAAAGGGCGATGCGCTTAGCGCTCCCGCAAACTGTTCTGCACACAGCACGAGATCGAGAACCGATCCGCCGTCATTGCGCAGGCTGAGCAACCCGCTTGACTCGAGAGCGCTCCATGCCTTGTCGGTATCGGCATGCGGAGGAAGTTCTTCGATACGCGAAACGCCGCTATCGATTGCAACGGAACGCGCAAGCGAAACGAGCGCCGTTTCGATCTCACCAAGTGACGCTCGCATCTTCGAGACCGATCCCGATCGGGATCAGAGGCGTCCTTCGGTGCGAAGGTCGTCAGGAACCCACGACGGGTTGCGTCGTTCTTTGAACGCGTTGAAACCTTCGAGCGCTTCTGGCCCGTAGAGCGATTCGGTCATCGACATGCGGTCGTAGTTTTCGTATTGGCGGTTGATCTCACGCTTGACAATGTTGCGTGCCCCTGGTGCTCCGCGAGAAATTTGTTTGGCGATCTCGATCGCTTCGGTGAGTTCGGCACCAGGCGACACGACGCGCGTAACAAGGCCCCAAGACTCCGCAGTGGCCACATCGATGGCTCGGCCGGTCATGAGCATGTCGCGAGCGCGAGGAATCCCGATCTGTCCGGGAAGGATCGCGGCGTAGGACGTATCGGCAATTCCGCGAAGTAACTCCGGAGCCCGGAAAGTGGCGTTGGTGGAAGCGACGGCGACATCGGAAAGCATCGCGATGACGAGCCCTCCGCCTTGGCAAATGCCGTTCACTGCGGAGACGACGGGCTTGGATGCATTTCGAATTGCGTCGAAAGGGACGTTGTCCATGTGAAGCAGATTGGCGAGGTCGGCCCAACTGTCTTCCTGGTCGCCGCCGAGGTCGCCGCCGGGGATGAAGACATCGCCGGTTCCGGTAATGACAAGTGCAGCGAGGTCGTCAGACTTCGCCACGTGGTCGACGGCGTAGCGGACACCGAAATACATCGCCGGTGTCATCGCGTTACGTCGGAGAGGGCGATCGACAGTGAGCACGGCGATCGAGCCCTCGCGCTCAAACTTCAGGAACTGCGTGCCACACCAGTCGCCTTCAGGCGGTCGATTCGGAAAAGTCATACCTTCACCGTACTTCCAGCCGCTCATCATCGGTGGGGTGAACCTATCGTTGGGGTGTTGGTCGCTTGATGTGGAGGAGGTGTGATGACTGGTCAGCCGGCGTTGTTCGATGAACACCCCAAGGGTCCCGGACTCGATGTCACCCTCGTGCGCAACGCTGTTGATCCTGCCGCTGCCGATGCCGGGTTTCTGGCTCTTCGTGATCGTGTGGCCTGGCGACAGGACTATCTCCGGATGTTTGGTCAGCTCATCGCTGTACCTCGGCTCGAGTCGTGGGTTGCCGACGAGGGTTTTGACTACACGTACTCCGGCATTCTTCATGACCCCGACCCGTGGTTTGAAGAACTCTTAATGCTGCGGAATCTTGTGAGCGAACACGCCGGCGCATCATTCAATTCGGTTCTCTGCAACCTGTACCGAGATGGCAATGATGGAGTGGATTGGCACGCCGATGACGAATCTGAGTTTGGGCCAATGCCAGTCATCGGTTCTCTGAGTCTTGGAGCTACTCGTCGCTTCGATCTACGACGTACAGACGACCACGCAGAGAAAATCGAGTTAGATCTACATCACGGTGATCTCGTCATCATGCGAGGGACGACGCAAGCACTATGGAAACATCGTGTTCCGAAGACAAAGAAGCCAGTGGGCGAGCGAATCAACCTCACGTTTCGAACAGTGATTAGGCCATGACAACTACATCGCATCCAAATCCGGATTCAAGGGAACGTCACATCGATCAAATTGATGGCGGTCGCTTCGTTGCGTCACCGGAACTTGCTGTTTTTGATCCCGATGACATTGACGACATCATCGAGTTCTTTCATCGCTGGGGTTTCGCTCGTATCCATAATGTGTATTCGGACGCGGAACTTGTTGAACTTGAACAAGAGATGGAGCGGCAGCAGTCGGAACTCCTCACCGGGAGAATGGAAGAGAAGCACGGAACCGTGATCCTCGACGAACCCGACGCGTTGATCGAAGGGGAGCCATTTGCGCACTACGTCTGCCACATCACTGAATGTTCGGAACTCGCTCACGCAGCGGTTCACGCTCCTGTGATTGTCGAGTCAATGCGACGTCTCTTGGGCGAGAAGATGTGGCTACTTGATTACGAGCGGTTTGGGGTTGTGTATCAAGACGCTCGCCCCGGAAAAGATTCGGGCTATTCGCGAATTGGTTGGCATTCAGATTGGCAGTCGGGACCACACCTCACTATTTGGCCGTCTGTCGCGTTCACGATTCATATCGATGGGACCTCGCCGGCCAACGGGTTTTTACGTGTGCTGCCGGGAAGTCATCTCCACAACACTGAAGGAATGCCGCAGGGATTCGAAAAGGTCCCAGGGGAGGTCGCGGTCTATGTGGATCGTGGAGACGTGCTCCTGCATGACGCCCATCTTTGGCATTCGGCAGCACGGGCAACCGAAGATCCACCGGGCGGGATTCGACGCCACCTTCGTGGCAGCTTCCACACTGGCAAGCGCCTAGAGGAAGGCCATGGCCTCGAGGATTTCGTAAAAAACGCAATGAGGTAAATGGCGAGTTTGGGCGATTCGCGACACAGCAGGCCATTGCCACATCCAAACAGGAACAGATCCTGAAGATCTGCCACAATGTCGACTCACGTCGTAGGCGTCGTTAGTCAGTTCTCTAGGGGGAATCAGAAATGGCAGAGCAGAACGAAGGCATTGAAGTTTCGGTTGAGGAACTTCGAGCGAAGTACGCAGCCGAGCAACTCAAGCGCTTGCGTACCGACGGCCTCAAGCAATTTTCTGGGCTGAAGGAACAGTTCGAAGAACTCGACCAAGATCCCTACGCCGATCCGAACTTCACCCGCGATGCCATTACCGAAGAGACCGAGGTCGTCATTGTCGGTGGCGGATTCGCCGGCATGCTCACTGGCGTTGATCTGCAGAACCAAGGCATCACCAATTTCCGCATTGTGGAAAAGGGTGGCGACTTCGGTGGTACTTGGTATTGGAACCGTTATCCCGGTTGTATGTGCGACGTTGAGTCCTACACCTACCTTCCGCTTCTCGAAGAGACCGGCTACATGCCCACCGAGCGTTACGCGAGTGCGCCGGAAATCTTCGGTTACTGCCAACTCCTCGGTCGCACGTTCAATCTCTATGAGCACGCGCTGTTCCAAACGATCATCAATGGCGCAGTTTGGGATGACAACTCGAACCGTTGGAATATCACGACCTCACGTGGCGACAAGATCAGTTCGAAGTACATCGTGATCGCTGGCGGCATTCTTCATAAGCCGAAGGTTCCCGGCATTCCTGGCATCGAGAAGTTCAAGGGACGCATGTTCCACACCAGCCGTTGGGATTACGACTACACCGGCGGTGGCCCGCGCGAATTTATGGACAATCTTGGCGACAAGCGCGTCGGCATTATCGGAACTGGCGCAACTGCTATCCAAGCCGTTCCGAAACTGGCCGAAGCAGCGGGAGATTTGTTCGTCTTCCAGCGCACGCCGAGTGCTGTTGGTGTCCGTAACAACGGCAAGACCGACGAGAAATGGTTTAAGAGTCTCAAGCCCGGTTGGCAGCAGGAACGCATCGTGAACTTCACCAAAGCGGTCACCGGCGAAATGCCCGAGGTTGACCTTGTTGGCGATGGTTGGACCGATGTCATGTGGCGCAATACACAGGCAGCCGTTGAATCACCTGAGCATCTTGCCGAAATGGAACTCAGCGATTTCAAGACGATGGAAAAGCTTCGTCGTCGCGTTGACACGATCATCGAAGATCCGGAAACTGCTGCGAAGCTGAAGGCCTATTACGGCAAGAACTGCAAGCGGGTCTGCTTCCACGACGACTATTTGCCTTCGTTCAACAAGCCAAATGTGCACTTGATCGATTCCGACGGCAAAGGCATCGAGCGCGTCACCGAAACCGGCGTTGTCATCGATGGCGTTGAGTACCCCATCGACTGCCTCATATTTGCCTCAGGTTTCGAGGTCAACACCGATCTTGATGCACGTGTTGGTTTCGACCCCGTTGGTCGCGACGGCGTGACTCTCAATGAGTCATGGTCGCATGGCGCCCACACTCTTCATGGCGTCTTGTCAGGTGGCTTCCCGAACATGATGGTGATCAGCCTCGTACAGGCTGGATTCGGAACCAACTTCGTTCACTTCCTTGGTCGTTCGGCTCGCCACGTCGCCGAACTCATCAAGTTGTGTGAGGACCAGGGCATCGCCACGATCGAAGCCACTCCTGAAGCCGAAGAAGATTGGCTCATGGTGTTGTACGGAGCAATCGGCAATGGTGCCGAGTACGTCACGACCTGCACGCCGGGTTACTTCAATAACGAAATGTCAGCACCAGACGAAAAGGCCGCAAAGGGCCTTGTGTATGCGGGAAGTCTTCTCAACTACCACGCACACCTCGATGAGTTCCGCGCCGCGGGCGACTTCCCTGGCGCGTTGGTGACAAAGGGCTAATTGTTCAATTGGGCTCGGATCCAAATTCCGGGTCATCTCGCAACGATTCCTTCCAAGTACGGAATCGACTGTGAATGATCCCGTCGGGTCCGAGCCCGTCACCGTTTCCATCGGCATCTAATTCAAATGTCCAGATGCGTTTGAGATCTGTGCTGTCGACTGCTCCGTAGCGGGCACGTGCACGTACTGCCGGACCCGCGCGCCAAAGTAAGTAGGCCCCGATGCGTCGCAGGTAGCCAGGTTCGGCCTGAATATCATCACCGAGCGTCTTGATTTCGTTTGGGGCTTCGATCCACTGTGACGCAATGATCCGCGACTCTCGTTGTGGCAGCGCAGGAAGTTCGTGGGTGTGGACATTGTGATCGATCAACGGTCGTTGTTCGGCGGGAATATTCATGTGGCCGACTCCGTCGTTGTGTCATCAACGATTCGCGACAAAAGTTGATCGCGTACTGAGACGCCGGGCTCACGCGCTTTGTCGCCGGTGATGCGCCAGCCATGACGACTCGAGTAGAGGAGGGGCGGAGCTTTGAGGCGACCTTCACCTGAAGCTGTGATTCGACCGAAGATGAGCTCGTGATCGATCATGCTGATCTGGTCAAAGACATCGCAAGTGAACCACGCGATGCAATTGGGGACTACAGGGTGGCCATCAATCTCCTCAAGGAACTCAGGTGCCGAGTAGCGCAACTTGTGTCCTGGGTAACTGAAGTACTGCCCCTCAGCGATTTGGTCTGCGGCAAGAATCGAGACCGTGAAAGCTCCGCTTTCTTGGAGAACTGGCCACGTGTCATGTTTCTTCGAGAGCGAGGCCATGACGACGGGCTCTTCAAAGGAAACCTGAGTGACCCAGTGCGAGGTGTAGGCCCGAGTGAGGCCGTCATGTGTCGCGGCGACAACCTGCACGCCCTTGATCATCTGTCCGAGACAGCGTTTGATTGTGGGATCGATCACCTGCTCAGTGTGCCATTGCAATTGCCATGAGCATCGATAGGTCCTCAATCGGGGACTGGGATTCACCGTGGATCGCAGGTGGCCCAGGGCGGCAGATCAGGTTGCTTTTGCTCAGATCGGAAGAGGGCCTACATTGCGGACATGACTTTGACTGACTCAGGTACTTCACTCGTCGACGCAATGGCCGAGCTTGTTCTGGCCGAAGCCGCCGCCTGCGAAGAGAATCGCACCATGACCCCAGCGGTAGTCGATGCGATGTGGGAATGCGGCCTCATGTCGTACCTGAACCCGGCCGAAGCAGGCGGTTCGGAACCGTCCTTCGCCGACATGATCAACACTTGGCAAGCAATGGCCGAACTCGACGGTTCGTTCGGTTGGATTGGTATCGCCAACCTCCCGTCGGCCGCCGCCGTTGCTGCGTATCTTCCCGATTCAGGTTTCGCAGAAACGTTTGGTAGTGCCGAGCGCGTCACCATGGGTGGTCAGTTCGCACCGAACGGTCAGGGTCAGAAAGTTGAAGGCGGCTACAAGATCAGCGGTGCGTGGAACTTTGGTTCCGGAACCGGACACTCTGAGTTCGTTTGTGCAGGATTCCTTCCGATTGATGATGGCAACTTCATGTTCGACGCCAATGGCGAGATCATGTTGATGGCCGCAGTCATTCATCGTGACGACATCAACTTCACCGATGGATGGCACGTACAGGGTCTGAAGGGAACTGGTTCTTACGACTACAACGTCGCCGATCTCTTCGTTGCTGACCATCGCGTCTTCGAACTCTTTGAACGCACACCGCATCGCGGAAGTTCGCCGACGTTCAAGATGGGTCTCATGGCTATTACTGCAGCAGGCCACGCTGCCTGGGCCCTCGGTGTTGCCAAGAGCATGATTGATGATGTTGCTGAACTCGCGAAGGTCAAGGCTCGCATGGGCGATATGGAAACCCTCGTACACAAGACCACGTTCCAGCGTGGGTATGCGCATCACCTCGGTATGTGGCGCGCCGCTCGCCGACTTGTTGTCGATACCTACACCGAGGCCGAGATGGTTGTGGCCGAGGGCGGGGAACTCACTGTCGATATGCGCGCCGATATGCGCATTGCTGCGACCTATGCAACCGAAGCAAGCCGCGAGGTTGCACAGTGGGCCCACCTCGCTGCGGGAACAACAGCGATTCGCGAAGGAAGCCGTCTCGAAAGAGCATTCCGCGACATTTACACCGGTACGCAGCACGCGTTCATTAGCGAGAAGACCTACATCGATTCCGCACAGGTGAAGCTGGGACTTGCAGAGACCAACCGCGGTCTCTGAGATGAGTCGGCCGCGTGTCGTAGTAATCGGCGCGGGGATGGCCGG
>JAPLAE010000057.1 GCA_026393455.1 Actinomycetota bacterium | reverse complement strand
TGGGTGACGCCGCGGTAACGGTCGCCAAGGCCTGCGGTTACGTCAACGCCGGCACTGTCGAATTCCTGTTCCAAGACGGCGAGTTCTTCTTCCTCGAGATGAACACTCGCCTTCAGGTTGAACATCCCGTTACCGAAATGGTCTCGGGCATCGACCTTGTTGCCGAACAGATTCGTGTTGCATCTGGACTCCCCCTTTCGATAACACAGGAATCGATCGAACTTCGAGGCCACGCAATCGAAATCCGCATCAACGCCGAAGATCCGGCACAGGGCAAGTTCCTCCCCTCCCCCGGCCACATCACCACGCTTGTTCCGCCCGCAGGTTTCGGAACTCGTTGGGATGGTGGCTACGAATCTGGCGACACCGTTAGTCAGTACTACGACAACCTTGTCGGCAAGCTCATCTGTTGGGGTGCCGATCGAGACATCGCGATTCGACGCACACTTCGCGCACTTCATGAATTCCGCATCGAAGGCATCGCCACCACCATTCCTGCCGACCTCGCGATCCTCGAGCATCAGGACTTCGTCGACGGCATCCACTCCACGAAGTGGGTCGAAGACACACTCGACCTCAGTGGTGTTGGAAGCACGGCAACGGTCGCCGATGGCGAAACCGAAGCAAAGGTTCAGCGCGATGTCGACGTTGAAGTCAATGGCAAGCGCTTCTCGGTGAAGGTGTTCGTTCCTGAATCACAGGCTGGCGCGGTTGTTGCCGGCGGTGCTGCGGGCGGAGCAAGCCGTCCCCGTCGTTCAGCAGGTGCTGGCGCAGG
This sequence comes from Actinomycetota bacterium, assembly GCA_026393455.1. GTDB lineage: Bacteria > Actinomycetota > Acidimicrobiia > Acidimicrobiales > Acidimicrobilacustridaceae > Acidimicrobilacustris. Next base: position 8,474 of record JAPLAE010000057.1, on the reverse strand, counting down.
AGCGGGCGCAGGTTCCGGTTCCGTCGCTGTCCCCATGCAGGGAACAATCGTCAAGCTTCTGGTCGAAGTTGGCCAGGAAGTTGAAGCTGGCGCAACCGTCTGCGTGCTCGAAGCCATGAAGATGGAAAACAACATCACTGCCGACAAGGCCGGCACCGTCAAAGAGATCAAGGTCGCCGTTGGCGACTCGGTTGGCTCTGGCGATGTCGTTGTTGTTATTGAGTAATCCAGAATCTAAAAGTTTTTCCGCAACCCACTCCGTCCCCAGCTAGATTTGCGTTGCGCAATTACATACCGACGTTGGAGGCGCCCGACGTAAGGATTGGGGACTTTCTCGGATGTCTAACCTCGCCTCTCGAGACATGAAGTTAATGGACGACTCTCAGCCCGGCGTGGTCCCGTTGTTCCTGCCGTATGTGAACGACGCGATGCGCGCGAACGTGTCAGACCAACTTCTGACGAGATGGTTGGGTCAAGGCCCTGGCGTAGACGCTTTCGAGGAAGAGTTTCGTTCCGCCGCCCTTGAGGGTCTGGGGAATCCAATTGCGGTAAGTTCCGGCACAGCCGCTCTCCACTTGGCCTACATCTTGGCCCTTGAGTCACGCGGCATTCAGCAGGGTGACGGAGAAGTCATCGCACCAGTCTTCACATGCACCGCGACAAACCTTCCGTGGGTTTATCTCGGAATGGAGATTCGATGGGCTGATATTGAACCAGAAACGATGAATATTTCGCTTCCGAGCATCGAGCGTTTGATTGGACCGAAGACTCGCGCAATTTCAGTCGTCCACTACGGGGGGCATCCAGCAAATCTCGCAGGAATCAGAGCACTTGCCGCCGACGCTGGAATTCCAATCATTGAAGATGCAGCTCAAGCTCTTGGAGGTCGGTCGCAAGGAAATCGGATCGGTTCCGACGCTGAATTCGCAATCTTTAGCTTCCAGGCGATCAAGCACATCACTACCGGTGACGGTGGAATGCTCGTCATCAATGATCCCGAACTGGTTGATACCGCTCGTCGGTTGCGTTGGTTTGGTATAGACCGAAAAGGGAAACAAGGCGGAACTTGGGAGAACGACGTAACCGAGCTCGGGTACAAGTATCAGATGACAGACGTCAGTGCCGCAATGGGCCGAGGGGGTTTAGGTGACCTTGAGAAAATCCTTGAACACAGGACGACTCTCCTCGACAGATACAGCCACAACACGGAAGCGGAAAGTCGGACTCGCATCCTCAACGTTCAGCCAAGCAGCGGCGATAGCCACGCTGCTTGGCTTGCGACGATCGTAGTGAATCAGGGCGATCCGGCATCGCTCCAACGCGCGCTTCGAAATGCGGGCATAGAAGCAAACCCAGTCCATTACCGCAATGACCGCTACTCAGTCTTTGATGGCCGGGCATCAGGCGACTGCCCCGAGATGGACCTACTCGATGGACGCTACCTCTGCCTTCCAGTCCACATGGGAGTAACGGTTGGAGATGTGGACCGCGCGTGCGAAGTTATTTGCGGAGATTGGTAACTCGTTAACATGAGTTCAGACGACCTCGAGATACGGAGTGTGGACCTCGCGGACCTCCCGTGGTTCGTCGCTGTGCGCAACTCCGTCAGAAGTTTCTTGCACGATCCTTCTGAATTCTCGATTTCTGAGGCCGAGACTTGGTTCCAAGCGACCAAACCAGACTTCAGAATCATCTCCCAAGGCAACCAGGCAGTCGGATACTTCCGGCTCAGCATCGACGCCACAAATCCTCTCTGCCTCTGGGTCGGAGCCGACATCGATCCGAAATTTCAAGGTAGCGGTATTGGCCGCGCGGCGTACGAGAAATTCCTCCCTGATTTCGCCCGTGAATTTGAGAGCAGCGAGTTCCGGTTACGCGTGCTGCCATCAAATGTCCGAGCGATCGGCTTATATCTTTCACTCGGGTTCCGCACCTTGTCAGCAGCGACAACTGTTTCTCCCGATGGACGTTCAGTTCTAGTCACTGACTACACGATGACACGACTCGCCAAACCAAAAACGCCCAACGAGCTTGGAGATGATCCGGTTGAATTCATTTCTAAATCATTACCCACCGCTCGAAAATAAAACCTGCGCGTACCTCGTAGCCTGCTTCGAGGGCTCACGACCCAATGTTGCCGAAACACATGGTCTAGAGACAACAATTCGTCGGCACCTTTCAGCTATCGATGCCTACGGCGAAACTCCGAGTGTCCGCCTCACAAAAGTAATCTTCATCGTGAACTGCGTTGGCATCAAAGATGAGTCCCTCGAGACAACCACAGTCGGCGGTCGCGTCATTTCGGTTATCAAGCGCCCCAACAACGGTTATTCGTGCGGAGCGTGGGCTCGAGGGGTGCGCCATCTACTTGATGACGATGATCCCCCAGACTTTGCATTCTTGATTGAAGATGACTATCTCCCATCGATGAAAAAGTTTCTCGATCCTTTCATCGACAGGATTGCAAACCACGGGTTCGTCGCTCAACGTTTCGGCAGTATCCCCGATATCGCACCGCTACACGCCTCTACAAGCAACGGGCTTCTTGACCTTCACGCTGCACGAAGCACGCTCGAGAAATTTGGTGTCACATTCATCTACTACCCATACGAATTGGGTGCCGCTGACTACGTCATGGGCTGTGAAAATCAGATCACCTTCTTTAGCCTCTTAGGGCTAGCGGGTTTTGGTCTTTCAAGCATCCAAGATTCCTGGTCTGTTCCTCATCTTCAGAACGGCACGATCATCGAGACAGGGATAAAGGATGCGCCTGCCCCGCTTTCGCCCATTTTCTAAGCGATCGAATTCGCGCCCACACGTGGGTTTTGTTTTGCTTGTCAGCAACAACGAACCATGGGTGAAGTACTCGCTGTCATCCGTGCTCTCGCAACAAGGAGCATTCGATCTCAGCGTGTTCGTCATCACACTCGACTCGACCGACAAGTCGAACGACTCAGTTGAGTCAATGGTGCCTGCGTTTGCAGCCCACAAAATCCCGTATCACCGACTCCAACTGTCCGACTCGGGGCGGAACGGGTTAAGGGAACTAATCGAGAGACATGGTCGGCTCGCGTCTTGGACCCACCTCTCGATTTTAAGAGGTTCCGACATAATCATTTCGCCGGCACGAACCGCTGCACTTCTCGACAAGCTCGCACTTGACAACACAGCGTCTCACGCGTCTCATTCAATATTCTTCCGTGGGATAAGCAACTTTTGGATTCACGAAGTAGGTCGAAACCCCCGTTTTCACGAAGAGCAATCCCGATCTTCTTTTGAACCCGTCCAAGCATCCCTCGTCAAATTCCCTGAATCGATCCTCAGCGATAGCGAAATTCCAATGATTGATTTCGACCTGTTGCTCATCACGGCACTCCCAGAAAAACATTCCTATGTGAGAAGTCCCATGGTGTTAACGCACGCAAACGCTGGTCGATTCAACTTGTCGATGACTCCCCATGATCGTCTAGATCGACTGCGCAAATTAGAAATGTCGGCGAACCCGACCTACATCTTCGATGAAGCAGAACTCTCGCTAGGGTCCCGAAGCCTCGGAATCGTCTACGAGAACGAGCCTTCATAGGGCTTTTGCTCCGCATCGAAGCCGCCAAAAAGCCTTGGCTCTACGTCTACACCTCACTGCGAACAAAGATCCTTGGAGAGATGGGGGCTCGCTATTACAGTTGCCATCTCTCGCCAATCGGTGAGCGGCGGATGCGATTGGCGAGCAAACATGAATCGATTAGTTGCGCGGTTTTTTGGCTCTTGGATGTTGCTTCTCGCGTTGTCGCTTGTGGTGCTCTGTTGTTGCTCTCTGGCGGCCCTCAACAGTCGATCCATGAAACAGCTCTCGCCCATCGACGAAGGCGTTCACCTTGACTACGTCGACAGAGCCAGCAACCTAGAAATTTCGCGAACTGGTGACTCCATGGGACAAAATTCGCTGCGAATAACTGCCTGCAAGGGAATCAGTCTGCCTGGCCTTGTAGTCCCCCCGTGCGGGCCAGGCCCCTTCGTGCCAGCCGAATTTCCTGGAGGTGGATTCCAATACGAGGCCCAACAGCCTCCTCTTTATTATCTCGCTACGGCTTCATTGAGGCCAGTTGTCCAATTCTTCGCAGGGACTCGCGACTACACAATGTCCCTTCGATTGACCGGAGCGATTTGGCTTGCCATTGGTCTTATCGTGCTTTGGTTTGCAGGGCGAAAATTCGAGGTAGATGAATGGACTCTCGTGGGAGCCATATTCGTTGCTGGCTGCGCACCAAACGTTATTTACTACTCAAGCATCGTCTCGAACGACGCCGCATCGATTCTCGCTGGTTCCATCGCAGCACTGGCGATTGCGCCGTGCATCCAATCGCCACCTAGCCGCCAACGCACTTTCGCCCTGTTCGCCGTGGGTTTTGCTGTTGCCATGCTCAAACCCATGAATGTGCTGCCCCTCGGAGCATTGGCGCTTTTCCTCTTCGTGCTTCAGGCATCGCAGAATCCGAAATGGCGGGACGAACCCCGAAGATTTTTCTTGCAATGGTTGCCGGGAGGCGGCTCCTTAGTCGCCGGTGGTGGAGTCGCAGTCGCCACCTGGTACCTCATCTACTCACACATTGGTTACGTCGATCCAAAAACTATGCCGGTGTTCGCTGGCCTGGCGATCAGCGGTTTCCCAATCGCTACCATTTTCTCTCAGGGAAGTGCATTGCTAGGACTTGCTACCGATTCTGCGGCGTCTCCGGGTCTAGCGCAGCCATCCGGCGTTTTGTTCAGAGTATTGACTCGGGCCTTATTCCTAACCGCCGGTCTCGCAGGGTTGTTGTCTGTCCGAAGAACCTGGGACCAATTACTGGGATTAGCAACCATGTTGGTCCTCATCGTTGGCGGTATCGGCATTTCGCTCGTGTTCTGGTTGAGTCTCAAGATGGATCCAGGCGTCGGAAGCCGCTACGGACTTCCGCTTGTGCCCCTCTTAGTAATCGTGATGGCTGCACATAAAGGAAACCGGCTCCGGCAATTGTCGATCTGGGGAATCGGAACTGGACTGTTCGTCACAACTCTGATCGGCGTCACGTGACAGACGAGGCGGAATCAATTTCTCCCATCGATTCATAGCTTTCGTGGAACCGATACCCTCGATAAAATCTCGCAGAGAACTAAGTGTTCTCCACTCCCTCTCGATCTCCCCACCTTGGAACCGAATCCGCTCTCAGCCGTGAGAAGAAGCTCAGCCAATGAGGAAAGCGCGAGACATATCCCGTGAACCAAGATCACGGACTACGACCTCAAGCTCTTGGGCGCTGAGGTGTTCCTTCATCCACTGACCGATTTGCGACATTTCGTTTACGGCAGTGGGGTCTTTGACAAGCAATTCCCGCTTCATGAACGGAAAACCCTGCTCGACCAACTCTCGCCAGAAGCTATGTGTGGGATTTATTGGGTGCCCACTGGAAATCCATTCCGACCTGTTGATCAATGAAATGACATCGGGCGGCAAATACGAGGGATTCACGGCACGAATCGAAGCGACTTCAGGCCGCTGCAACCGTTCAGTGACTTGGAGTGCGAATCCTCCTAAGAAATGGTCTGCCAATTCGTGGTACGGGAAGATCGAGCCAACTCGAAGTCCTTCAGACCGCAAATATCGGGTGAGCGCAACTTCGCCCCTGTGAATTACATCACGCTTTACCACTGGGAAATCGAAATTCGATTTGAAACCTTCGATTACGCCCTGCTGTATCGCTGAACCGCTGAAGGCAAGAAAGTAGGACTGCAGGTGGTAGCCGGTGTCCCATGAATCAGTGAGCGACCAGACGTCGAGGTCCAAGGACCAGCCGCGGTCAATAACTTGAGACAAGCCTCCAAATGGCCCTAGACAGCTGTCGTTCACAAAATAGAGACGATCGAGTTGCCCGATCTTGGCGTTAAACCGATCGAAACCTGCGAACCACGATGCAAAATCCCAACCGATGTTTTCGCGCCAAAGCACCATCTCTGCGCCCAGAGTGTCTCTCGGCTGTTGGGGCGAAGTGTCTATGAGCACCATCGCTATTCCTTGATCAGCAAATGACTTCGTGAGTTGACGGATCGCCGCATCCGAAGATTCTTCGGCTCGATAACTCGAGACAAAGGCCATCGACTTATTTTGAGCGATGGCGGCGTCCAGCACTGATTCGTCGCCAATCTCAGCTAGAACTGATTCCAGCCCCACTCCATCGCTTCGAGCTCGAGGACTCAGTATTCGTCTTTTTAGATTGCTGGGAGATCGAAAGAGTTCTGTCTCGCACTTCACATCAACAACGCGAATCACGCTGGAGTCATTGAGGAGCGGGAAGATCTCAAGAGAGAACCCGCAATTCAAAACAGCGTGACCCGAGCGAACGACATCAGCACGAGATTCACTCGCGAAGAAACGCGCGACTTCCAGGTCATCGACAAGGACTGCGAGCTCTACCGGCTCTCCTGGGTTATCACGGTCATAGGCCCAACCGATTAAAGCTGGAGTCCATTCATCGATGGATCCAGCAATAGATACCTTCTGAAATCTCCCGCGCATGATTTCTAGTTCCCGTCATCTTTCCTCTCCAAACAATATCAGGCGGCAGCTGATCTTGGAATGCCACTACGAATCCCGATTTGCGCGCCACCACTTTGCGCACCACCACTTACAGCGAGGTCTTGATCATTCCGTTTCGATAACCCAGCACTGCGATGCGATCACGACACCCAGCCACTGGGTGAAGGCAACGGGAGATCAAGGTAGGTAACGATGCCAGGCTTGGCGTTGCACACCGACGCGATCGCATCCACTGCAGGGAGCGATGTCATCACCATGCCCAGCACCATGTAATCGCTAAACGACTTCGCTTTGAAATCTTTCGGTGGAAACACTTCGAGTTTGGTTCGTACCGATGGCATGCCATCGATTTCGACGATGTAGCCGTGTTCGATCTTCCAGTCCGGTTCAAGCGTTCGACCCTTACGCCAACGCACATCACACGACACCACCTTGCGGTCGCCAATCCACCCCTGCCAACTGGCAGAAACCCCAGCGACGCAACCGGCGTCAATCGACCAAGAACCAAGATCAAGTACCTCGGTCGTGATGGCGTATTCGGTTTCACAGCGCACATCGTCGAACTCAACACCTAAAGCTTGGCCCATCAGATGCACAGCATCGCCAAAGACTGCCGTGCCTTTCCTTGTCAGTTCCGATAATTCCGGGTCGGTCGGAAGGCGACCGTAGCCAACCGATTTTTCGGTGTCCCCCGAGTCGTAGCCGGTGGAGTCAACCGATTCGAGCATGCGAATCGAATCGATTCGATCGCAAACTCCGGCAGAAACGATGCCAAGCAGATTGGCCATACCGGGATTCATGCCCGATCCAAAGATTGAACTCTTTCCCCGTTCGCAGGAATCGAGGATTCGTTGACGATCGGCGCCAAGAGCATGACCGGTGATGAAACCTGCCGTCGCAGTGATGTTGATCCCGCTCTCAAGGATGCGGACCATGTGGTCAACATCAGGCCACTTGGGGTTATAGATCACGCAGTCGGGGTTCAAACTCAGAAGAGCGTCGATGTCGTCAGTCGCGAGAATCCCGATGGGATCGATCCCGCAGAGCTCGCCCACGTCGCGACCCACCTTTTCGGGCCCCCACGCGTAACAGCCGATGATCTCGAGCCGAGGATTCGCGACAGCGGCGATCACTGAACGTTGCCCAACATTGCCCGTCGTCCATTGCACGACTCGATAGACCTTCGCTGACATCAGTCCCCCGCTTCAGAATTGACCACAACGTCTTATTTGGACTGAGAGTAGATCGGGACAGAGTTCAGCGCGTTGAAATCACAAGAGTTCCGCCAACACGATCGGGCCATCCGCGATGAAGTTCTCCGCCAATTCCGGTTCCATAAACAAGAACTACCGCCCCAACAGCAAATGCTCCGACTGGTAGTGCAAGTGCCGACCATGGCAGCAGCGCACGAAGTCCACATTGGGTCGCAGTCGGTCGGCCACCATCGACGTAACGAACAACTCGCAAGCCAAAAAGCAATTTCCCGAGTGTCCGTTGTATCGCCAGAACAAAAAAGAACTCATAGACAACAGCGAAGACGAGTGCAGCAGGAAGCAACCAACTCGGAACATGATGTTGGAGTTGCCCATTGACGGATGTTGCATTGATGGCAATCACGATCAGGACAGGAAACGCAACAAGAGCAAGATCGAGCGCTCGAGCTCCAAATCGGGGTCCTGGTGCAGCGAGGCTGAACGGACCGGTTGCAGGAAAGTCTTTCGCCGTCGGGACTCCGCGAGGTGCTCCCACCCGGTCTGTCGGATCACTCGGCTGCATCGGTCAACGCCTCTGCCATCGACGGATGAACAAACAATGACTCGTGGAGATCGGCCACTCGAAGTCCGGCGCTAACAGCAAGAGCGATCACCGAAATCAGTTCAGCAGCATGTCGACCAACGATCGC
>JAPLAE010000149.1 GCA_026393455.1 Actinomycetota bacterium | reverse complement strand
GATCGAATACGACCCGAACCGCACCTGCCGTATCGCGCTGCTGCATTACCACGACGGAGCGAAGAGCTACATCCTCGCCCCGAAGGGTGTGCAGGTTGGCGACATTCTGCAAAGTGGCCAGGGTTCAGACATCCGTCCGGGTAACGCGCTTCCGCTGCGTTACATCCCGGTCGGTACCGTCGTACACAACGTCGAACTGAAGCCCGGTGGTGGCGGAAAGATGGGCCGTAGCGCCGGCATGAGCATTCAGCTCGTTGCTAAAGAGGGCGATTACGCCACTCTTCGTCTTCCAAGCACCGAAATGCGTCGTGTTCCGATTGACTGCCGCGCCACTGTCGGTGAAGTTGGTAACTCCGAACATGAACTCATCAAGATCGGTAAGGCCGGTCGTAACCGTTGGAAGGGCGTTAAGCCTCAAACCCGCGGTGTGGCCATGAACCCGGTCGACCATCCACATGGTGGTGGTGAAGGTAAGACCTCCGGCGGTCGTCATCCTGTGTCTCCTTGGGGCAAGCCCGAAGGTCGTACACGCGACAAGACCAAGCCGTCTCAGAAACTCATTGTCCGTCGTCGCCGCACCCGCGGCTCGCGGCGTTAGGAGAGGACGAAATGCCTCGCAGCCTCAAAAAGGGTCCGTTTGTCGACGATCATCTTCTCAAGAAGGTCGACGCACTCAACGAACTGAACGAAAAGAAGGTCATCAAGACCTGGTCACGTCGTTCCACGATCATCCCCGAGATGGTCGGACACACGATGGCCGTTCACGATGGTCGCAAGCATGTCCCGGTGTATGTCACCGAGGCCATGGTTGGCCACAAGCTTGGTGAGTTCGCGCCGACGCGAACCTTCCGGTTCCATGCTGGTCAAGAGAAGAAGGGACGCCGCTAATGGCCTTCGGTGCGAAGACCAATGAGCGTCCCGGCGTCCGCGCCGAGGTCAAGTACGTCCGTTCTTCGGCGTACAAGGCTCGTGAGATCCTTAATCTCATTCGCGGACTCCCGGTGGCGCGAGCACTTGAGGTGCTCGAACTTGCCGAACGTGATATCGCTCGCGTCGTTCTGAAGTGTCTCGAGTCAGCAATCGCTAACGCCGAGCACAACAACCAGATTCCTGCCGACGAATTGTTCGTTTCCGCATGCTTCGCCGACGAAGGCCCGACGCTTAAGCGTTGGCGTCCCCGTGCTCGTGGCCGTGCGACGCGTATCCGTAAGCGCACCTGCCACATCACGATCATCGTGAGCCGTCTGGCTGCCGACGATCTTGAGAAGTTGCGTGAACGTGAAGCCTCAAGTGGTCGCGTCTCTGGTGGACGCGCTGCTGCCGAAGCTCGCCGTGAACGCGTTGCCCGCAGCCGCCAGGCCAAGGCCGAGCGCAAGGTTGAAGAAGATCATGATCACGAACATGACCACGATCACGATCATGAGCACGAACATGATCACGCGGAGGCCGACGATGACGTTGTTGCTGAAGCAGTGACCGACGAAGCCGTCAACACTGACGGGAAGGAAGACTGATGGGTCAGAAGGTCAACCCTTACGGGTTCCGCCTCGGCGTGACCACCGACTGGAAGTCGCGTTGGTTCGCCGATCGTCGCGAGTATTCCGACAATCTCATTCAGGATTGGCAGATCCGCG
>JAPLAE010000060.1 GCA_026393455.1 Actinomycetota bacterium | reverse complement strand
GGCGAGATAGTCGAACGGACCGAACTTTTCGAGCCACTTCCACGGGAGTACGACCGTCGAGACGATGCCAGTCGCGGCTCACGTGAACGCGAACAACATCACATCGACGAATTAGCCCAGCAACATTTCCGCCATTCGACGGAGGCGGTATTTCGCCTTTTCCAGGAAAAGGGTTTCGGGCGCTTGAGCATTGGCGCCACTGACGATGTGTATGCAGCACTCGACCATCACTTGCATCCCTATCTTCGAGAACGGCTGGCTCCACGTATTCACGTTTCGGTCGCTGCTAGCGAAACAGAGATAGCCAAAGCTGCGTTTGGAATTGAGCACTTGGTTGAGGTCGAACGCGAGCAGTTAATGGTTTTGAAATTGCGCGATGCGCTCGGGGCTGGTTCAAAGGCGGTGGCGGGACTCGGAGCCGTTCTCGACCGCCTCAATGAGCGACGGGTCGCAACACTTCTTCTCTCTAACGGATTTGAGGAGTCAGGGTGGAGCTGCGCCTGTGGAGCGCTGGCGATGAAAGGCCCGAAGTGTCCCGTGGATGGCCAAGAAATGAGTCGGGTCGACGACGTGGTGAGCGATGCGGTTGATGTGGCCCTGCTCGAAGGGGCTCAGATTGTGACCTGCGAAGGCAATGCGGATCTCGATGTCCACGGACGTATCGGGGCGCTTCTTCGCTACTGAGCGGGGAAGATTGTCAGAAGGTTGCTTTCTGAGACCCCGGATGGACTAATCATTCACCTGTGAGTGAACGACTGGTTGGAATCGACGTCGGTGGTACGAAGATGCTTGCCGTCGCTATTGATCGGTCGCGTCCGTCAGAACTCCTTGAGTACCGCACACGGCCGACTCCTTCAACATCGGAAGGAGTTGTCGAGGCGTTATGTGATCTCGCTCGCGAGGTGGAACTCGACGGATGCCTAGGAGTTGGACTTGCAGGACTTGTTGCCGATGGTGAAGTGCTGCGGGCAGCCCCAAATCTGCAATGCATGATCGATGTCGCTGTGCGGTCGTTGCTCGTCGAAGAACTTGGTTGCTCGGTGGCCATCGACAACGACGCGACATGCGCACTTGTTGCAGAAATGACTGTCGGTGTTGCGCAAGGCATTAATGACGTTGCTCTCGTGACGCTCGGAACCGGTATCGGCGGGGGAGTGGCGATCGGTGGAACTGTGCGACGAGGTGCGCATGGGTTCGCCGGTGAACCTGGCCACATGTGTGTCAACCCAAATGGTCCACGCTGCGTGTGTGGGCGAAATGGCTGCTGGGAACGCTATGCGTCTGGCGCTGGTTTGGTGTGGTTGGCGCAACAGCGCAATGTGAACACCGATCACAACGGTCATGTGGTCACTGGTGAGACACTCGCCACCATGGCTCGTGCCGGCGACGCTCACGCCCTTGCGGTCTGGGCGGAATTCGCCGACTGGCTTGCCCTCGGGCTGACCAATCTGGCCGATGTCCTCGACCCCGAGCTCTTCGTGATCGGTGGCGGTCTCGTTGAGAGCGCCGATCTTTACATTGACCGCACCCGTGAACGGTTTGTCGAGAGTGTCCTTGGCGGGCGGGCCCGAACGCGAACACGTATCGAGCCAGCGCTCTCAGGGCCTTCGGCGGGTGCGATTGGTGCAGCGCTGCTCAACTAGCCTCGCCTGTATGGAGTTCCGTCGAATCAATGCGCTGCCACCGTATGTCTTCACCATCATCGACTCTCTGAAGGTTGAAGCACGACGGGCAGGCCACGATGTTATTGACCTCGGATTCGGAAACCCAGATCTCCCATCGCCCGACATTGCTGTTGAGAAGTTGTCCGAAGCAGCGCACAACTCGCGCAATCATCGGTATTCCTCGAGCCGAGGTATTCCGAAACTCCGTGAAGCAATCGCCGGTTACTACCAGTATCGGTTTGGCGTAACACTCGATCCCGAAACTGAAGTGATCAGCACCATCGGCGCCAAAGAAGGTTTCTCGCATCTGATGTGGACGCTGCTCCAGCCGGGCGACGCCGCACTCGTACCTTCGCCTTCGTATCCGATTCATATCTATGGCCCACTTTTCGCGGGCGCCGACATTCGTGAAGTGCCGCTCGGCACAGGCCAGGACTTCTTCGACAATCTGCGTGAACAGTGGGAGTACTCGTGGCCCAAGCCGCGGGTCATCGTGATGTCATTCCCACATAACCCAACAACTACCTGTGTCGATCTTGATTTCATGCAGAAGGTGGTCGACTTCGCTCGTGAACACGATGTCGTTGTGGTTCACGACAACGCGTACGCCGACATCGGTTTTGATGGCTATCGACCACCGTCGATCCTTCAGGCTGAAGGCGCAAAAGAAGTAGCGGTCGAGTTGTATTCCATGACTAAGTCGTTTTCGATGGCCGGTTGGCGTGTCGCATTTATGTTGGGTCGCGCCGACGTCGTGGCTGCACTGGCGAAGTTCAAGAGCTATCTCGACTATGGCACGTTTCAGCCGATCCAGATCGCCGCAACGGTCACGCTGAATGAAGCGGCAGATTTCCCCACAGAGGTCAATGCGATCTACCAAAAGCGTCGTGACCAGTTGTGCGACGGACTGAAGCGCATTGGTTGGGACATCGAACCGCCAAAGGGCACGATGTTTGTCTGGGCGCCGATTCCTGAGCAGTACAGCGATATGAAGTCCATCGAGTTTGCGTCGTACTTGGTCAAAGAGGCGAATGTTGCTGTGTCGCCCGGGGTCGGGTTCGGTCGCGGCGGCGAAGGATTCGTGCGCTTTGCACTCATTGAAAATGAGCAGCGCACACAGCAAGCGGTTCGCAATCTCCGTGGTGCACTCACTCGCCTCGAGAGTTAAATCGCCGAACATTCTACCTCTGTGCAACTGCAGTTCTCGCTGACGTCGCCATCGTGAAACATGGCGTTCATCCTTGTTTCGTAGGGTGTCGTTATGTCCCAGACCTACATCGTTCGAGTGTGGATGCCGGATCGCCCCGGTGCGCTTGGTGCGCTCGCGAGTCGAATCGGTACTGCCGGCGGTGACGTTACGGGGATCGACATTCTTGAGCGCGGCGCTGGGCGGGCCATCGATGAACTTGTGATCGAACTACCCGACGGCACACTTGTTGAGTCATTCGTTGCCGAGATCCACCAGGTTGACGGTGTCGACATCGAAAGCATTCGCCCGGCTTCTGAAGCGCTTCATGACCCTCGGGTTGATGCTCTTGAAACTGCGGCGCTCTTGGTCGGAGCGCCAACGCCTTCAGCCGCACTCGACGAACTCTGCATCCATGGCGTTCGAACCGTTGGCGCACATTGGGGAGTGGTTCTCGACCTCTCAAGTGGTTCCATCGTTTCGGAAGTCGGTGAATGTCCGCCGGCTGCCTGGATCGCCGCGTTTGTCGCGGGAAGCCAGTCCTCGGCTCGCGTTTCTGATGGCGATAGTGGTCCCTCTGACATGGTGTGGGCTCCGTTGCCTGCGGCAGGGCGCGCGCTCGTGATGGGTCGGAACGGTGAATCGTTCCGGGCTCGTGAACGGAGGCAAGCGGCCGCACTGGCTCGGATCGTCGACACGAGGTTTCGAGAGTTGATGGACGCGTCGCGTTATCGTCACCCTTCGGTGAAGGACTGACGATTTAGTTCTCTGGGGTGAACTTCGCCCAGCCTCGCGACCGTTCGACGGCTCGCAACCATTGTTGGTGTGCAGTATCGACAAGTGAACGATCTGCACACGGCTCGATCGCAACATCAATCGCCCAGTTCTGGCTGATGTGTTCGACTGAGTCCCAAACTCCCTCAGCAAGTCCAGCGAGATACGCAGCGCCGAGTGCTGTGGTTTCCTGCACGACGGGACGATGCACAGGGACGCCTAGGTGGTCGGCTTGAAGTTGAAGGACAAAGTCGCTTGCGGCACCGCCGTCGGCTCGGAGCGCAGTGAGCCGACGGCCTCCTGCTGTTGTCATCGCCTCGACAACGTCTCGGGTTTGCAGGGCGATCGATTCGAGCATGGCGCGTGCGAGATGCGCGGCGGTTGTGCCCCGAGTAATACCTAGAATCGCTCCTCGCGCATACGGATCCCACCAAGGGCTTCCGAGTCCGGTGAAGGCGGGGACAATGACAACGCCATCGGTGCTTTCAACCGTCGAAGCCAGAGCTGTTACGTCGCTCGAATTTTCGATGACCCGCAGTTCGTCACGTAACCATTGAACGCCGGAACCCGTCACAAAGATCGCACCTTCGTAGGCGTACGTAAGTTGCGGCGTGCCAGTTGCGTCGGGCAGCGACCACGCGACGGTGGTGAGAAGTCCGTCGACGGGCTTCGGGCATGTCGTTCCCATATTCATGAGGACGAAACTTCCGGTGCCGTAGGTGTTCTTGGCCATTCCTGATTCGAAGCAGGCTTGTCCAAACAAAGCGGCCTGCTGGTCGCCAGCGATTCCGCTAATCGGGATTCCCGCGCCGAGAGGACACGACGTAGAGGTGAGCGCAACGCGGTGACTCGACGGAACGACTTCGGGGAGCACATGCATCGGTACGCCAAAAAGGTCGCAGAGTTCTTCAGACCACTGGCCATCGCGAATGTCGAACAGCATGGTTCTGCTGGCGTTCGTGGCATCAGTGATGTGAGTCGAACCACTTGTGAGATTCCATACCAACCAAGAATCAATTGTTCCGAGTGCAACGGAGCGGTCGGGGGAAACGGCGCCTTCGGTGAAGATCCAGTGTGCCTTTGTGGCCGAGAAGTACGGATCGAGCACGAGTCCGGTCGTGGCGCGCACGATCGGCAGCGCACCGTCGGATTCGAGTTGCGCGCAGAAATCGGAGGTGCGTCGGTCCTGCCACACGATGGCGCGCTGAAGGGGGCGACCAGTGGTGCGATCCCACGCTACGACGGTCTCTCGCTGGTTCGTAATGCCAATGGCTGCCACGCTTTGGTCGAGGGCCTGAAGCGCGCTGCCGAGATCACTGAGCACCGCGTGAATGGCCGACCAAATCTCTTCGGCATCGTGTTCTACCCAACCAGGTTGAGGGAAGTACTGGTTGAATTCCTGATACGAGGACGTGACTGGCAATCCGCTGTGGTCAAAGGCAATGGCCCGAACGCCAGTAGTTCCGGCATCGATGGCGACGACAACGCTCACGAGGGGGTCAGTTCGGGGCAGACTGCGGACATGAGCATTGATTTCAGTCTGTCACCCGAACTCGAAGCGATCCGAGAGAAGGTCCGAACCTTTATCGCCGAGGTTGTTACCCCGACCGAACGGCGCCTTGAAGCCTCAGGGATCGCGGAGACGGATCGGCGCGCCTATGTCGCCGAACTCATCGAGTTACGACGCCAAGCTCAGGAACTGGGACTTTGGCTTCCGCACATGCCGGTCGAATGGGGCGGTATGGGCTTGGGCCATGTCCAACTTGCGATGGTGCAGGCCGAGGCTGCTCGGACGCGTCTTGGCCCGTGGGTACTTAATTGTCAGGCGCCCGATGAAGGAAACATGCACACATTGTTGCATTGGGGAACCGATGAGCAGAAAGAAAAGTATCTACGTCCACTTTGTGAAGGCCGTGTGTGGTCCTGCTTCGCGATGACAGAACCTGAAGTTGCCGGTTCCGATCCCACGCTTATCCGCACCCACGCTGAACAAGACGGAGAGGAATGGGTGATCAATGGCCACAAGTGGTTCATCTCGAATGCCCACCGCGCGAGCTTTGCGATTCTTGTTGCACGAACTGAAGATGATCCTGATCTTCCTCAGGCGGCCAACACAGCGTTCATTGTCGATATTCCGTCTGAAGGTTGGACTGAGGTGCGTCAGATCGAAACGATGCACGGCGCGACTGGCCATTCAGAGATTCTGATCGAGGATCTTCGCGTTGCTGATTCGCAGATGCTGGGAGGACGAGGGCAAGGTCATCGTCTCGGTCAATATCGTCTTGGCCCGGCGCGTCTTGCTCATTGCATGCGCTGGATCGCTCAAGCCGAAGTCGCTCTCGACATGATGGTTGCGCGTTCGCTTGATCGGTATTCCCACGGGTCAATCCTTGCCGAGAAGCAAGGCATCCAGTGGCTGATTGCCGATTCAGCGATGGAGCTCTACCAGTGCAAACTCATGGTGCTGCACGCTGCGTACAAGATTGATCGCGGCGACGACTTCACCGCCGAGGTGTCGATGGCGAAACATTTCGTTGCAAACTCGCTCAATCGCATCATCGATCGTGCAATTCAGGTGCATGGTGCGCTGGGCTACTCAACCGATACGCCTCTCGCGCACATGTATCAGCAAGCGCGCTGGGCGCGATTTGCTGATGGTGCCGATGAAATCCACCAGATGCGAATTGCGCAACGGACGATTGCCGCGTGGCGTGACCACGGAAGTACTCGCACCGCGACTGGCGATCTTCCGATCTAACCCGAGCGTCGGCTCAAGGGGAGGAAATAACAGTTGTCGTTGTCTGTTCCTGATTCAGTGGTTGTGGCTGATCTTCGGTGGGGATGCCGCACGACAGAGCAATTGACGAAACGCCAGCGAGGATCGCGGTCGTGGCGACAAGCCGGCGGATGGTTTTGGTCATAGTCCGTCGTCCTCATTCGCGTCAGGAGGTGGCGGGTCGACGAGTTGAAGTTCGACAACGAATCGGGCGCCGTGGTCGCCGTCACGTCGATCCTCAACCCATACGCGCCCACCATGGAGGCGGACATGTTCATCGATCAGTGCGAGACCGAGGCCAACGCCAGTGTCGTTGGAACGATTGCCGCCCTCGCTCCCTCGTGAGAAACGATCGAAGACAATGTCACGTTCATCTTCAGGTACGCCGTTGCCGTTGTCTTCAACGCTGATGTGAATGAGGTCGCCGGTGCGTTCGACAGTGACCGATGTTGCGCCACCGGCATATCGATTTGCATTGTCAAGGAGATTGGCGATGACCCGACCAAACCTTCGTTTATCAACTCGAACAATGAGATCTTCAGTATCAACATCGTGGATGACGGGGACACCGCCACCACCGAGAATGCTCACCGATTGGTAAACAAGCTCGACAACGAGAACTTCCTCGAGGTGGAGGGTGATTGCTCCGACATCGAAGCGAGAAATCTCAAGAAGGTCCTCGACGAGTTGTTGGAGGCGATCGATGTCAGCGGACAACAATTCGAGTGCGGTGCGTGCGCGTTCGGGAAGATCATCTCTGGTGTTTTCAAGCACTTCGATTGAGGCTGCAAGTGTCATAAGTGGTGACCGCAACTCGTGGCTAACTTCAGATGCGAATCGCGCATCTCGTTCAATTCGATCTTCGAGCGCTTGAGCCATTTCGTTGAATGGTCGTGAGATCAGGTCGAGGTCGGGGTCCACTCCTTCGGGGAGTCGAGTATCGAGGCGACCTCCGGCGATTGCTCCGGCTGCCTTTCCCACGTCGAGAAGTGGAGCAAAGACCCGACGGCTGGCCCAGTAACCGATGAGGGCTCCAGCAATAGTGGTGAGCACCGACGCGATGAGCAGGGTCGTGGCGAGGCCATTGAGCGTGTGTTGCAGATCGGCGAGTGGCACGCTTTCGAAATACTGGGCACTGAGATCAGGAACGGGCACGCCGACAATGAGTTGAGTGGAGCCGTTGACCGGCGTTCGCATGCGGGCTGCTTGACCGCCAGCGACCATCACTGTCAACGACTCGGGGATGGACTGTTGGTCGAACGCAGAACCGTTTGTTGCGTACCAACGGCCGCCGCTTGCAAGTACGGCGTTTGCAGCATTGGGGTGGGAGAGAGCGTTGAGTGAGCGAGTGACTGCGATCGGCGTCGTTGCAGAGGGAAGTTCGATCGACAGTCGGTCTGCATTCGCAAACGCCCGTGTGACGGCTGAGTCTTGTCGCTGGTCAATCAGGTTTTGTCGGGTGAGGCCGAACGTAATGAAGGCCAATGACGCCGACAAGACGGCGGCGCCGAGGGCAAAGGTCAGAGTGAGCCTGGTCCTGAGACCGAATCGACGGCGTACCGGAGCGATGATGCGTGCCCGACGGCGGCGCCGAGTTCGGGTTGTAATCGGTTTGGTCACTGCTGCAGTTTGTAGCCGAGGCCGCGGATCGTCATGACGTGACGCGGGTTTGCCGGATCAGCTTCGACCTTCATTCGAAGGCGGCGAACATGGACATCGACTAGACGTCCATCGCCGAAGTAGCCGTATCCCCAAACTCTCTCGAGGAGAACCTCGCGACTAAAAACGCGACCGGGGGCTGATGCGAGTTCGACGAGTAAACGGAATTCAGTTTTTGTGAGGTGTACCTCTGCGTTGTCGCGAAGCACTATTCCTTCGTCGGGGATGATTTCAAGGTCGCCGAAGCGGAGGTGTGTCGGTGCGAGGTCGATCGTGCGCGCCCGTCGAAGGAGAGCGCGAATGCGGGCCGAGAGTTCCTTCGGCGCGAACGGCTTTGTGAGGTAATCGTCGGCACCAGCCTCGAGTCCTGCAACAACGTCGTGGGTATCGGCACGCGCCGTCACCATGACGATGGGTACGTCGCTTACGCGTCGGATGGAACGACAGACATCGAAGCCATCAATACCCGGCAACATGATGTCGATAAGTACGACATCACTCGGTTGACGCGTAAACGCCTGGAGAGCGTCTTCGCCCGTATCGGCCTCTTCGACCTCCCATCCTTCGTCCTCGAGGGCGAGGCGAACGGCAGTGCGGATTCGTTCGTCGTCTTCGACGGTAAGGATGCGGGTTCCCATATCGCTTCTATTGTCACCGAAAGCGGACCACCGCGTCAGATTTCCGGCTGATACGGGTTTCCGGCAGTTACGCGTTGGCGGCGTCGGCGTCGATCAAGAGCGTTCTGAGCCCATCGAAGAGCGCAGGCGGGGCGGCGAGGCAGAACTCAAATTCGGGTGCACCGCCGGAGAGATTTCCGACGATTGCTCCAGCCTCGGTTGCGATGAGTGCACCCGCAGCATGGTCCCAAGGTTGTAGGCCGCGCTCGTAATACGCATCGACCCGCCCGCATGCGACCGAACATAGGTCGACTGATGCTGCTCCCATCCGACGGATATCGCGCACATTGGCGATGAGATGACCGAGGACGGCGGCCTGTCGTCGACGGCGGTCGGGTTCATAGGAGAACCCGGTTGCAACAAGGGCGCGGGAAAGTTCGATTTCGGTCGATGCCTGGATCGGTTGACCATTGCGAAAGGCGCCTCCGCCGCGGAGTGCCGTGAACACGTCTCTGTGGAGTGGATCGTGAACAACGCCGGCGGCAACAGCGCCATCGATTTCGGCTGCGATCGAGACCGCGAAGCCGGCGTGGCCATAGAGATAGTTCGTTGTGCCGTCGATTGGATCGACAATCCACCGCACACCGGTGGATCCATGACGGTCAGTTCCCTCTTCGCCGAGAATCGCATCGTTGGGACGAGCATCTGTAAGAAGTCCGAGGATCAACGCTTCTGATGCTCGATCCATTTCGGTGACCATGTCGGTGCCGGTGGTCTTGGTGTCGACAGTGATACGAGTGCGCGAGAGTCCATCGACGATGAGCGCAGCGGCTTCGGCAGCAATCACCGTTGCGAGTTCAAGAAGCGTCGCTGGTTCGGGTGGTGTCATCGAACACGCGGAACATTGCGGGTGGCAGTGGCGGATTTTGCCGCTACGACGGCTGCTTCTTCGCGTTCCCGAATGGTGTTCCATTCGCCCATGGCTCGAAGCGTAAGGACGACAACGACTGCAGTTCCTACAGCAGCAACGATCGCACCGATAAGGGCGCCGAGTCCTGCCCACACTGATGAGTCGCCGGTGACCTGAAGATCAACGAACGCATAGCCAATGAACCCGCCTGCTGTGCCTCCGATGAGGATCGCAATGAACGCGAGCACTCTGGCTCCAACTGAGGGGAGGGCCGATCGGGTAGGTGTGATTCGGGTCGTGGAGGACATTTCCGCCATCGTACGGTCCGCCGGACCCGCCGTGCGCACTCGGCGAGGGCCGATGGCTTCTACAGTTGTCGATGTGAAGCCGCTCGTGATCCTGCCCACCTACAACGAGGCAGAGAACATTGTTGAGGTTCTAGAGCGCATTGCGCAGGCGTTGCCGCAAGTAGAAGTTCTCGTGGTCGACGATGGCAGTCCCGATGGGACAGCGGACCTGGCAGAAGCATGGGGCGCAGAACACGGTGGTCGGGTGTCTTTGCTGCGCCGCGGAGCGAAGGCGGGTTTGGGCTCTGCTTACCGGGCTGGTTTCGCTTACGGCCTTGCGAATAGCTACGACGCGCTGATCGAAATGGATTCTGATCTTCAACATGATCCAGCGGCGCTGCCTTCTCTGGTGAACGCCGTCGAGTCCGGCGCCGATCTCGCAATCGGTTCGCGCTACGTGCCAGGCGGTCATATCCCGGATTGGCCGCGGCATCGTGAGTGGTTATCTCGCGGCGGTAATCGCTATGCCGCAGCTGTACTTAGGCTTCAGGTTCGCGACGCCACTGCCGGTTTCCGCTGCTATGCCGCTCCGATGCTGTCGCGTATTCCTCTCGACCTCGTGATAGCCGACGGCTACGGGTTTCAAATCGAAATGGCGTACAACATTGCGCGTCGAGGCGGCCGTATCGTCGAAGTTCCGATCACGTTCAGCGACCGCGAGCGTGGGACATCGAAGATGTCTTCCAGGATTGTCTTTGAGGCATTAGTTCTCGTCACCTGGTGGGCGGTCCGCGATCGCATTCTCCGTCGTCCTCTACCGGCAGACGCTTCGTAGCTATGCGGGACTGGCTTGTCGGCGGCGCAATGATCGAAGGCCCGTCGGGGCTTTTGTTGGTGCGGAATCGTCGTCGAGACGGAACCTTTGATTGGAGCCCACCTGGGGGAGTGATCGATGCCGGTGAAACCGTCCTCGAGGGAATCGGTCGAGAAGTTGTTGAAGAGACTGGTCTCGTTGTGACCAAGTGGGCGGGGAAGCTCTACGAAATCGAAGCGTCGGCACCCGATATGGGGTGGACGCTCCGGGTTGAAGCGTGGCTGGCTGAATCGTGGGAGGGCGAACTTCGTTTCGATGACCCCGACGGAATCGTCGAAACCGCCGCCTGGGTCGACTCTGATCAATGCGGAGTTCATCTCGGCGACGGAGCTCCTTGGGTTGCCGAACCAGTGCTTGAGTGGCTGCTGCATCGCTGGGTCGATCCTCGCTCGTTTGCGTATCACATCGAAGGATCAGATCGTTCTTCACTCTCGGTTACGCGCGTGTGAGTGAAGCACCGCGGCTCGCGAGCATCGTCCATGTTGACATGGACGCATTCTTTGTTTCCGTTGAATTACTCGACCAACCCGAGTTACGGGGAAAGCCTGTCGTGGTTGGTGGCGACGGAGAGCGCGGTGTTGTTGCCGCCGCTTCGTATGAGGCTCGTTCCTTCGGCATTCATTCAGCGATGTCGTCGGTGCAGGCTCGCAGACTCTGTCCGCACGCAATATTTCTTCGAGGTCGATACGAGCGTTATTCCGAAGTAAGCGCCAACGTGATGGCCATCTTCCGCGATGTCACTCCGCTCGTTGAACCGCTCTCATTGGATGAAGCTTTTCTTGATGTCTCGGGAGCATTGCGATTGCTTGGCGAAGCCCCAGTGATCGCAGGCGCTCTGCGTCAGCGCGTGCTCGACGAACAAGGACTCACGTGTTCGGTGGGGGTGGCGAGTACGAAGTTCGTCGCCAAACTCGCGACCGAAGCCGCGAAACCGAAGGCATCGGAGAAGGGTCCGCAGTTCGGAAGCGGCGTCTTCGTTGTTCAACCCGACGAGACGTTGGGGTTCCTGCGGCCACTTCCGGTTGAGTCGCTCTGGGGTGTCGGACCGGCAACGCTCGCAAAGCTGCATCGAATCGGTGTCTTAACGATCGCCGATCTTGCTGACCTTCCTGAAGAGAACGTCGTGGCTGTTCTTGGCCGTTCACAAGGACGACATCTTCATTCCTTGGCGAATGGTCACGACGAACGATCGGTAGAGCCAGATCGAGCGATGAAATCAATTGGTCATGAAGAGACGTTCTCTCGTGATCACCACCTTCGTTCAACGTTGGATCGTGAACTAGTGCAGTTTGCCGATGCAGTCGCTTCTCGTCTCCGAGCGCAGGGCTTGGTGGCGCGCACGATTCAGTTAAAGGTTCGCTTTGGCGATTTCACAACGATCACTCGCTCAACAACATTGGCCGTATCGGTTGATGATTCGCGTTCGTTGCTCGAAGCGGGTCGCCTGCTACTTGAGCTCGTCGACCCCGCTCAAGGCGTTCGTCTTCTTGGACTATCAGTGAGTGGTCTCAGTTCTGACTCGTCGAAGCAACTCACATTTGATGAGGCAACTGCTGGCCCTGGTTGGCAGGAAGCGGATCGAACAATCGATGAGATTCGTGCCCGATTCGGCGATGACGCCATTGGCCCAGCGATTTCGGCAGGTCCTGATGGGTTGCGGCTTAAGCGGAGGGGAAGCCAGCAATGGGGCCCTGACGCAGAGATGACATAGGTCAGTGCCGGTCGCTTTCCTGCCTGCCGTTGTGAAACGAGGTCTTCCGTGGGAGACTGACGACTCGTAGTCGCTACAAGGAGCAGGTCCAGTGCCGCTTTCCGAGGACGAACAACGCATCCTCAGTGAGATTGAGCAGCAGCTCTATCAGACCGATCCCGGTCTTGCTCGAGACATTGCTGACACGACGGTCTATACCGCGGCCTCTCGCGGAATGAAGTGGTCTGCACTCGGTTTCTTCGTCGGCTTGGTGCTGTTGGTTCTTACATTGGGTATCGGCGAAATTCCGGTAATCGCCTTTGGTGGATTCCTCATCATGTTGGTTTCGGCGTTGGCGTTTGAACGCAATGGCCGCCGTCTAGGCAAGGCCGGCATGCAACAAATGACGCAATCGGTCAAGGCCACAGGCTTTCGTGACGCCCTCGGTAACACTCGTTCGCGTCTGAAAGATCGCCTCCAGCGCGAGGACGAGGACTGACTCTGTCTGGTCCGGTAGCACTCGCTGTCGATATCGGCGGAACCAAGATTGACGTAGGCATCGTCGATCGCGACGGGGTAATTCTTGCCCGTAAGCGTGCAGTTACGCCGGCGCATGAATCTGGCGATGACATGTTCGGTGTGATTGTCGAACTGAGTCGGCAGGTGCTCAGCGAATCGGCGATGTCTCCGATCGTGTGTGGCGTCGGCACCGGTGGTCCGATGACTCAAGGGGGCGTTGAAGTCTCACCTGTGAATATTCCGGCGTGGCGCTCGTTTCCACTTCTTGCGCGACTTTCTGCTTCAACGGCGCTCCCGACGTTCATTGACAACGACGCGAAAGCACTTGCGCTAGCCGAAGGCTGGTTGGGAGCGGCACAAGGTATCGACAACTATCTCGCGATGGTGGTCTCAACCGGCGTGGGTGGGGGAATTGTTCTCGACGGGCGACTCCTCGATGGTGCCGACGGCAACGCTGGGCACATCGGCCACATATGTGTTGAACCCGAAGGTCGAGCGTGTGCATGTGGGGCACGCGGTTGTCTTGAGGCAGAAGCATCAGGGACTGCGATCGCAGCTATCACCGGACTTCCTGCTGCGGAAGCACCGGATGACGTCATCGAGCGCACGGGTCGGCTGGTGGGACGAGCCGTAGCAACCGTGGCAAATCTTCTTGATCTTCGACTCGCCGTCGTAGCTGGTTCGGTCGCACTTGGTTTTGGCGGTCCGTTCTTTGCTGCGGCGAATGATGAAATCGCGATCCGCGCACAACTTGATTTTTCGAGGGGCTGTGAGCTTCGTCGTGGAGGCCTCGGCGCCGATGGTCCGCTCATAGGTGCGGCAGCTGTCGGCTGGCGCGGACTCGATCAGTAGGATCAACACGTGGCCGATCAACCTTCTTCGCGCTGGATGCTCGCCGGAGCAGTCGCTGTTCTCCGTCACCCATCACTGTGGACGACAGCGTTGCGACAACTAGTTCGGTTGGCGCCAAGCGGCTGGTGGAAGCGTGCACCATTTCTTCCGCTACCCGACGCGGCGTATTTGAAGTTTCGGCTGGTGACGGCCTACGGCGGTTCGGGTGGCGATCCACGCGCTGAGGATCTCATTACCTATCTGCATTGGTGCCGGGCCTGGCCCGAAGTCACCTCAAAATCGCAGTAATCCTTTACGACAGGTATTGATCACCCGAAGCGCGCACGGTGATGTCGCTGATCGACACACCCCATGGCTGATCGATCACATAGATGATCTGTTCTGCGAGTTCTTCGGGTGTGATTGCCCAGTAGCGAATATTCTCAGGATCGGTGAGGCCCTCGGATTCACCCGGCGTCATGAACTTCACCGCGTTCTCGCGAAACGAGTCCATGTTCTGTCCGAGGATTCCGATCATCGCGTCACCGTTGATGATTGACGCACCGAGGTTTGTGCCGATGACGCCAGTTGGTTTGACCGTGGTGACCTTGATCCGACCCTGCGATTCGATACGGAGTGATTCGGAAAGGATGTTCACGGCGGCTTTTGTCGCGGTGTAAACCGCGGAACCAGCGACCGGAACATTTCCGTAGATCGACGAAATGTTCACGACATGTCCGCGGCCTTGCTTGATCATCTGATCGTGAACGGCGGAGATTCCATTCACGACTCCTTTGAAGTTGATGTCGATACACCGACCCCAAGCCGCGGCAGCGGCGGCATGATCGGCCCAAAATGCGAGGGGCATGGTGCCGGCGTTGTTGACAAGCACGTCGATAGATCCGAAGTGGTCGATGCATGCGCTCGCCATCGTCATCGTTTGGGCGGGGTTTGTCACATCGGCCGTGCACGCGTGCACTACTCGACCTTGAGCCTGGAGTTCGGCAGCGAGGGAAGCCACGCCATCGGTATCAATATCAGCGGCAAGTACGTTGGCGCCGCGTTCCGACGCGATCTTGGTGACGATTCGCCCGAAGCCGCTTGCCGCTCCCGTCACAATGATCGATCGTCCTGTGAGATATCCATTGCCAGTAGCAGTCATGACGGTGACCGTATCGCTGGTCGGTAACCTGCGCGTGTGGCTCGTTGGGATGTTGTGAGAGCAAAGGGAGATGCGCGTGGCTTTCATAGCCATGGCATCCCTGATGGCGCACAGCGTTCGGTGCGCGTGCTCGACGTGGATGGTTCGGCGCTCGCCCTCGGTTCGGCACAATCGATCGAGGATGTTGACCTTCAACTAGCAAAGCGACTTGAGGTCGATGTGTTCAATCGCCAGAGCGGGGGAGGAGCGGTGCTGCTCGATCCCGGAGCGCAACTATGGGTCGATGTCGTAATTGGTCGTTCTGATCCGCTGTGGCAAGACGATGTCAGTTTGGCGTCGCAATGGCTCGGGGATGTGTGGGTCGCGGCACTTCTGTCAGTGGGTGTCGAAGGAGTTGTGCATCGGGGGGCAATGCTTACGAACGCGTTGTCACCCGTTGTGTGTTTTGCTGGACTTGCTGCCGGTGAAGTGACAGTCAATGGTGCGAAAGTCGTTGGCATCTCGCAACGGCGCACACGTGCAGGCGCTCGCTTCCAATGCTCGGTGCCACTCTCGTGGGACGCAGCGCGTCATGAAAAACTTTTGGCTCCAGGCATTGCAAAGAGTGGCGGGTCGATCAATGACGTTGCGGTAGCTACCGCAACGCTCGGAGACCCTGCGTTTGACGTAGTTGACGCGTTTCTCGACGCTCTGGCGTAATCACTGTCAGAAATCTTGAGTGAGTCGGCCGACGCCCTCGATGGAATCGCCGCGCCCTCACCCCGGGTAGCCGCGGCCGTGACCGCAGGTTTTCTCGGCAGCACCGATGTCCTTGGAACTCCCTAGGGCCTGGCCCCGGGACTGAGCGGAGGCCGATTTCCCGACTCAACTGCCATGTTGGAGGGAAGAAATGGGCCGATGGGGCGGTCAGGGGAGGGAAGTACTTGCGTAGTGGGGGAAAGTGGGGCAAGATACCTGCTCGTAGGGGCTCCATGGGGAGCCGGTGGAGAGGATTGCAGGCATGTTCGTTGGGACGTTCGAGCATTCGCTCGATGACAAGGGCCGAGTAGTCCTTCCCGCGACCTTCCGCGCCCAGCTGGTCGATAAGGGCTTTATTTCCCAGCTCGATCGCTGTCTTGGCCTCTGGACCGAAGAGGGATTCGGCGAAATGGCGAACCGTCTTCAGGACAAGGTCCGCTCGGGCGAAACCAGCCAGGAATCACTCCGTGCCTTCGCCGCTAACGCCCACGAGGTCCGACCCGATTCTCAAGGCCGCATCACCATTCCGCAGCGTTTGCGCGAATTCGCCTCGCTCGACAAAGAGGCCGTCGTTATCGGCGCCTTCGGCCGCATCGAGATCTGGAATGCCGGCCGCTGGAACGACCAAGCCTCACTCGCCGACGACAGCCTCACCCAAGCCGTTACGTCTTTGGGGCTCTAGTCCGTGTCATGTCTCACTTGTCCCTGACCCAGAAACGAAAGGACCACCTCTGCGACCGAGCCGGTCGCCCGATTTTCAGCAGTCTCTCGGAATACACGATGGAAGGCCCCTACTCCGCCCGCTTCCCATCGAGCCCGACCGGGGAGAAATCCCGGCGGGCGACCGTGTTCCGAGGGACTGCTGAGGACCGGCCCCGGCTTTGCCGGCTGGCTCCGCAGCGAGAGGTATCCGATATGGCCGAGAACCACGATGAGTTCGACCACCAGCCGGTGATGCTCGACGAGATCGTGGCGGCCTTCGATTCGGTCCCTGCTGGTTGGGTCATCGACGCCACGCTCGGTGGTGCTGGGCATTCGGCAGCGATTCTCGATGCGTATCAGCACCTTTGCGTGCTCGGCATCGACCAGGACGTCGATGCGCTTGTTGTGGCCCGTGATCGTCTGGCTCGCTTCGGTGATCGAGTTCGCACCGTGCAGGCCCGATTCGATTCGCTTGCGGCGATTGTTCGCTCGGAACTCCCCGATCAACCAATTGTCGGTGCGCTCTTTGATCTCGGTGTGAGTTCTCCGCAGTTCGATCGCGCCGAGCGCGGCTTTAGTTATCGATTCGATGCTGCTCTCGACATGCGAATGGATACCTCACAGTTGTTGAGCGCAATGACAGTCGTCAACGAGTACGACGAAAAGCAACTTGCTCGGGTTCTTCGCGACTTCGGGGATGAACGATTTGCCGGGCGTATTGCACGCGCCATCATTGCGGCACGTCCCGTTGAGACCACGACACAACTCGCAGAGATCACTCGTGATGCGATTCCGGCACCGGCGCGGCGAACGGGTGGGCATCCAGCCAAGCGCACATTCCAGGCCATTCGCATTGAAGTCAACAATGAGCTTGTCGTCCTTCCGGTCGCAGTAGAAGCGGCGATTGACGCGTTGAGCACCGGCGGTCGGCTGGTTGTGCTGTCGTATCACTCAGGTGAGGATCGCATTGTTAAGAAGGTCATGCGCGACGCGGAATCTGGCGGGTGCGCCTGTCCGCCGAACCTTCCGTGCGTTTGCGGGGCCCTCTCAAAAGTTCGCCTCATTCGTCGTGGCGGAACAACGCCTAGTGCTTCTGAATGCAGCGTGAATCCTCGTGCTGAAAGCGCTCGCCTTCGAATCGCGGAACGATCATGACCAGCGCTCGAGTAGCCGCAGAAGGGCGCCGATCGGCTGCTCTTCGTGAACCGCAGGTCGCGCCTCGTGAAAGCATTCGATCGCGGCTGCGACTCGTAGATCGCACCGCACCTGAACGGCGCCGCATCGGACTGATCGCCGCCATCGGTGGCGTTGTGGTCGTGCTCTTTGCTATCGCTGCCGCCCAGACGCTCATCATCTCCGAACAGGCGCATATCGATCGCGTGAATACGCGAATTAGTGAGGCAGAATCAAGGGCGGAGCATCTTCGAGTTGAGCTCGCTCAATTGCAGAGTCCGCAAAATGTCACAGCATTGGCCACGACCAAGCTCGGGATGATTCCGGCGCCAACTCCGGTCTATCTCCAGCCCAAGGGAACTGACGACGTGCGCGCGGGTGAAATGCCACCGGCTCCGAAACCGGCAACGGTTCAGAAACCGAAGACTCCGACCACTGCGGCTTCGACGGCAGCGAAGCGATGAACCCGCCTCCTGGTCCCGAGTCGCCTTCGGTGGATCATCCGCCGAAGAACGCACCTTGGAATTCTGCTGATTATTTGCCGCGCGGTCGTCGTCGGGTAGCGACACCATCTCGTCCCGCACGCCATTCGGCTGGACGCGGAACAACGGCGCCACGAACCTCTCCGGCTCGTAGTGCCCAAAACCGGACAACCGCACAACGATCAACTCGAGTGCGAGTTTCGTCTCGTCCCGCAGAGCGTGTTGACGGCTCGTATTCGGTGGCGTCTTCGAGGCAACCTTCGAGATATGGGTCGATGACGGCTTCGGAAATTGCCCAATCTTGGATTGCTTCGATCATTGCTTCGATCTTCTCCTCAATCCGAGGAATCTTCGACCCAGCAAGTTCTGGAAAAGGGTCGAAGCCCACCATGGTGAAGACGTCAGTGGGGAATCAGCGTCGACGTTCGTTGATTGTCCTAGGGCTCATTGTTTTACTCTTCGCAATCGTTTTGGCTCAGGTCGTCAACCTCCAAGTTTTCGATCGAGGTCGTTACGTTGTCTACGGCGCCGGTCAGCGCACAAACACGCAGATATTGGCCGCAGACCGCGGGGCGATCCTTGATCGCAACGGCGCTGAACTCGTCATCTCGCGGCCGGGTCGCTCAATCTTTGTCGATCCGAAACTTGTGACAGATGCATCGAGCGAGGCAGCCAAACTCGCTCCGGTTCTGGGCCTTGATCCTCTATGGGTCGAGTCAAAGATGAATGGCAAAGGAAGATTTGCCTACCTCGCTCGACGCGTAACTTCTGATGTGGCCGATCAGGTCGGGGCGCTCGGACTCGCTGGCGTTTCATCCCTTGACGAGAGTGAGCGCTTCGCTCCCGCGGGTGACTCGGCTCGTTCATTGCTTGGCGGAGTTGATGTCGACAACGTTGGAATTTCGGGTCTCGAATCTCAGTACGGAGCCGCGCTCACGGGTACGCCAGGGAGCCTCTCGTTAGAGCGGAGTCCATCGGGGAGAACGATCGCAGTCGGTGACCACTCGCTGACGCCCGCGCAAAAGGGTGACGACCTCAAACTCACGATTGATCAATCGATCCAATACGAAGCAGAGCGTCTATTGGGCGACCAGGTCAAAGCCACGGGCGCCAAGGGCGGCGTAGCCATCGTGAGTAAGCCGGGAACCGGCGAGGTTCTTGCCATCGCGAACATGGTGCTTGATCCAGAGACGGGACTTGTGCATGTGAGTTCGAACAACACGGCGCTCACGACTCAGTACGAGCCCGGTTCAGTAATGAAGATGGTCACGATCTCTGGTGCTATCGAAGCGGGTCAGATAAGTCCGTCGACCCAGTTCAATCTTCCTCCGACGCTCAAGATCTTTGACGCCGAGTTCGGTGAGGCGGAGGGTCGCGGCACAGTCACGTGGGACACCACCCAGATCCTGACGCACTCGTCAAATATCGGAGCGATAAAAATCGGCCAGGGCCTCGGAAAAGATTTGTTCTATGCCACTCAGAAAGCCTTCGGGCTCGGCGTAAAAACCTCGCTCGACTTTCCGAACGAGGCGCCGGGATCAGTTCTCGCTCCTTCGAAATATTCGGGCACTTCGCTTCCATCTATTTCGATCGGGCAAGGTATTTCGGTGACGCCGATGCAGTTGCTCTTCGCGTACAACGCGATCGCCAATCAGGGCGTCTATGTCGCTCCGAAACTTGTTGACTCAACAATCGATGCTCAAGGTGTCGAACATCTGACTGCTGCGGGTGACTCTCATCGAGCGGTGAGCGCTGCGACAGCAGACAAAGTCAACCTGATGCTGCGTAACGTCGTGAACGAAGGAACCGGACAGCGCGCGGCCATCAATGGGTATTCGGTGGCGGGCAAGACGGGCACCGCTCGCAAGCCGCAACCTGGTGGTGGCTATACCGACAAGTTCGGAATCACGCGCTACCAGTCGACGTTCCTAGGTTTTGTCCCCGCCCAGCAACCTGCTCTTTCCGTCTATGTGATGCTCGACGAGCCGGGCGGCGATTACACCGGTGGCGCCGCGGCAGCACCGGTCTTTTCCAAGCTTGGATCGTTCGCCCTGAATCGCCTTGGCATCGCTCCGGCTGCGACTGATCTCGCACTCGGTGGCGCTCCCGTTTCCTCAGTACTTGGACTTCCGAGTTCCTCGATGCAAGCCACTGTCACCGAAGGCGATCGAGTTCGCGCGATGACTGCTGGCTCTCCAGCTGCGCTAGCGGCATCTGTGCCAACAACGATGGCTCCTGCGACAACGAGCACGACGTCGGTAGCTCGTAAGACTGCATCGGTGAGGTGACACGTGCGACTGGCGACGATCGTTGCCGAATTGAGCGAGGTGGACCTTGTGGGAGCCGGCGATGGTGGTTCCTTCGCAGACCTCGAAATCACCAACGTGACGTTTGATTCGCGACTCATCTCTAAGGGTTCACTTTTTTGCTGTGTTCCTGGGGCAAATGACGATGGACATTTGCATGCTCGTGAGGCAGTGGAAGCAGGAGCAAGCGCTGTGCTTGTTGATCATCGGGTCGATGTCAGCGCAACGCAGCTGGTGGTGCGCGATGTTCGAGAAGCAATGGCCACAGTGTCGGCTGCTTGTTTTGGCCATCCGGCAGACGACCTTCTTGTGATCGGTGTGACGGGCACGAACGGGAAGACCACTACAACGTGGATGATCCAAAACATTTTTACTGCGGCACGTCGCCGCGTTGAAGTGCTTGGGACATTGTCGGGTGTGCGCACGACTCCCGAATCTCCGGATTTGCAGCGCCAACTCGCGCAATGGCGCGATGAAGGTGTTGATGTGGTGGCTATGGAAGTTTCATCGCACGCGATCGACCAGCATCGTGTCGATGCAATGAAGTTTCGCGTCGCGGTCTTCACGAATCTGAGTCGCGATCATCTCGATTATCACGGTTCGATAGAGCAGTATTTCGAAACAAAGGCGCGCCTCTTCGACAAGACCCGGTGTGACCGTGCCGTCGTCAACCTCGACAGCCCGTATGGGCGACTTCTGGCCGACGCATCGACAGTTCCTACCGATGGCTATTCAATCGATGAGGTCGAGGACCTGCAGCTCTCCGTTGACGGTTCAATGTTTCGCTGGGCGGGCCACACCATCTCTCTTGCTCTTGGCGGCGTGTTCAACGTGAGTAATGCATTGGCAGCCGCGCATGCGGCGCGTGCGGTTGGTATTGACGATGTCACGATCGCCGAAGGTTTGTCGCTGCCTCTGGTCGTCGACGGCCGGTTCCAGCGCGTCGATGCGGGCCAATCCTTTGCGATTGTGGTTGATTACGCGCATACGCCCGACGGGCTTGAGCAACTTCTTGCTGCCGCAAGTGATCTTGTAAACGGGCGGGTCATCGTTGTTTTTGGATGTGGCGGAGATCGCGATCGTTCGAAACGCCCACTGATGGGCGAGACTGCCGTAGCGAACGCCGACATGGTGATCGTTACCGCCGATAACTCTCGGACAGAAACAACTGAGGAAATCATCGCTTCGATCGTTGAAGGCGCAGAGCGAGTGTTGAGCCCCCGTGCGACGGTCGTGAGTGTTGAGCCAGACCGCCGAGCCGCCATTTCATTGGCCCTGAGCGCCGCGACAGCGAACGACATTGTGCTTATTGCGGGCAAGGGTCACGAAACTGTTCAGATCATCGGTGACGTCAGCTCAGAGTTCGACGACCGCGTCGTGGTGGCCGAACAGTGGAAGAAACTTGAGGAACGTCGATGATTCGTCTTCTCATTGCCGCTGCGATCGCCTTGGCGCTCTCGTTGTTCGGTACCCGTGTTCTCATTTCGTGGCTTGAACACCGCCGCATCGGCCAACCGATTCGTGAAGATGGTCCTCAAGGTCACATCACAAAAGCCGGGACTCCGACCATGGGTGGGCTCGCGTTTGTAGCGGCCGCATCGGTTGGTTGGTTCGTGAGCGATATCAATGGAGCAGTTTTCACTCGACGTGGGTTGTTGTGTATGGCTGCGATCGTCGGTGCGGGGGCCGTTGGCCTGCTTGATGATTCGCTCAAAGTGTTTCGGGAGCGGAACCTCGGATTATCGAAGCGAGCGAAGACGGCTGGGTTGCTCTTCGTCGCCACCGCATTCGCTTTGTCGATGCTCGCATTTACGAACGTCACGACGACGCTCTCGTTTTCTCGCTTCGACTTCCCTGGAGTCGACATCGGAAAAGTCGGATGGGTCATTTTCGCCGTCATCATCTTCTATGCGACAACCAATGCGGTGAACCTCACTGATGGTCTTGATGGATTGGCAGCAGGAGCATCGATCTTTGGCTTTGCCGCCTATACCGTGATTGCCTTCTGGGGTTTCCGTCACAACGAGATCTATGGTGATCAGAGTTTCCTCGACACGGCAGTGGTGTCGGCCTCAATGATGGCTGCGGTCGCGGGATTTCTTTGGTGGAACGCTGCCCCAGCACGAATCTTTATGGGCGATACCGGGGCCCTTGCGATTGGTGCCGGCCTTGCTGCGCTCGCTCTCAGTACGAACACGGTTCTTCTCCTCCCAATCGTGGGTGGACTGTTTGTCATGGAGACCGTTTCGGTGATGCTCCAGGTGGGCAGCTTCAGGATGTTCGGCCGCAGGATCTTCCGGATGGCGCCCCTTCATCATCATTTCGAATTAGTGGGCTGGCCTGAAACCACCGTGATCATTCGACTCTGGATCGTTGCGGGCTTGTTCACCGCGTTGGCACTCGGTCTCTACTACGCAGACTTCGTGCGACTCCCGGGAGTGATCGACTGATGGAGTCCCCGACGCGTGGTTCATTGACGTCGGCCCTCGTTTTTGGATTCGGGATTACCGGTCGCGCAGTGGCCGAAGCGCTGACCGCACATGGTGTCGCCGTCGTCGCTGTCGATGAGCATCCCACCGACGCGATTCGCGCTGAGGCAGCATCAATGGGAGTGGAAATTTTCGAATCGCCTTCCTCGCAGGTCCTCACGCGCCTTATCTCAGGGTGCGATCTTGTAATTCCCAGTCCTGGGATTCCAGAAACTCACCCGATTTTTGAACTCGCGACCGCATGTGGAAAAGAAGTGGAATCGGAATTCGACCTCGCGGACCGTTGGGATTCTCGTCCGATCGTTGCCATTACCGGCACCGATGGGAAAACCACTGTCACGACCCTTGTGACCGCGATGTTGCTTGCGTCGGGCATTCGCGCCGTTGCCTGCGGAAATACCGATACGCCTTTGGTGGAAGCGATCGCTGATCCAGAGGTTGAAGTGTTCGTTGTTGAAGCTTCGTCATTTCGACTCGCAACTACTCGCTGGTTCCAACCTTCGGTTGCAGTGTGGTTGAACTTCGCCCCCGATCATCTCGATGCACACGCATCGCTCGCTTCGTATGAAGCGGCGAAGGCATCGATTTGGGCGCACCTCGATGCTGAAACTGGTGTCGCCGTTGCATCGGCGACTGATCCGGTGGTGCTTGCGAATCGCAACCCGGAACTTTCCACGATCACGTTTGGTGGGCCAGGAACAAGTGCAGATGCGACGGTTGTCGATGGTTGGCTTCGCCTGCCTGATGGCACAGAAATTCTTGCTATCGAAGATCTTCCTCGCGGATTTCCGCACGACATCACGAATGC
The DNA here is from genome assembly GCA_026393455.1 of Actinomycetota bacterium. Lineage (GTDB taxonomy): Bacteria > Actinomycetota > Acidimicrobiia > Acidimicrobiales > Acidimicrobilacustridaceae > Acidimicrobilacustris. Next base: position 5,371 of record JAPLAE010000060.1, on the reverse strand, counting down.
TCTCGCCGCGTCGGTTGCAGCGATGGCAGCAGGAGCAACGATCGAGGGTGTCCGTCAGACTCTTCGTTCCTTCCGAGGTCTGCATCACCGCGTCGAGCTAGTGGGCGAATGCAATGGCATCGGCTGGTTCGACGACTCGAAAGCGACCACGCCTCATGCTGTAGCAACAGCCTTGGCCGCATTCGACTCGGTTGTCCTCATTGCCGGCGGACGGAACAAGGGCCTCGATCTCTCGGTTCTCGCCAATTGCGTGCCTCCCGTTCGAGTTGTGGTTGCGATCGGAGAGGCGGCAGAGGAAGTTCGAGCGTGTTTTCTCGACCGATGCGAAGTACACGTCGTTGATTCAACGATCGACGACGCGGTATCGCTGGCAGCGAAACTTGCTACTGCCGGAGATGTCGTGTTGCTGTCGCCGGGTTGTGCATCGTTCGATTGGTTCACTTCCTATAGCGAACGTGGTGAACGATTCGCTGACGCGGTTCGCCGGCTTCCTGGTTTCGTCTCGGTAGGTGGCCCATGAGCGCCCCATCTGTTACCGAATCTCGCACGCGCGTGGGGCGGTTACTTCAATCGGCTCGTGAGCCACTGCCTCGCACGACCGATTTCAAAGTCCTTTGGATTCTCATCATCATCCTGAATTTGTTTGGGCTTCTGATGATCTTGTCGGCATCGTCGGTAACGGCTCTCTACCAATATGGCTCGTCTTGGTATCAATTCCGATTGCAAGCTGGTTGGTTCGTACTCGCATCCGGAGCGATGTTCTTCACAAGCCGCTTCCCCTACGAACAATTGTCGAAGTGGATGAAGCCGTTACTTTATGTAACAGCAGGATTGATGACTGCCGTTTTGATCCCGGGGCTCGGGGTATCGGTGAATGGTTCCGCTCGGTGGCTGGGATGGGGGCCGTTGCGCGTGCAGCCCTCTGAATTGGCCAAACTCGCCGTGATTCTTTACGCAGCGGATACGTTGACTCGTCGCGTTGGTCAGATCCGCGATTGGAAAGCCGTGATGCGACCGATTGCAGTCGTCTTTTGCGGCTTTGCGTTGTTGCTCATGCTTCAGCCCAATCTTGGAACAACGATCATCCTGGCGACCATCGTGTTGGTCATGTTGTTTGTGGGCGGTGTTCCCGGAAAGCCGTTGGTCGTCTTCTCAGGCCTGCTCGTCTCTCTTGCAACTCTTTTTGCTTTCTCTGCGCCGTATCGCGTTCGCCGGCTCATGGCATTCTCCGACCCATGGGCTGATCCGTTGAACACGGGATTTCAGACGATTCAAAGTCAAGTGGGATTTGCCAATGGAGGCGTTCTCGGGACCGGTCTCGGTCAAGGCCGAGCGAAGTGGGGCTTTCTCCCCGAAGCTCATACCGATTTCATTTACGCGATCATCGGTGAGGAAATTGGGCTTCTTGGGTCGGTGCTCGTCATTGGTCTATTTCTTACTTTCGCTCTCTATGGCGTTCGCACCGCCCTTCGCGCACGAGACCGTTTCGGCATGTTATTAGCAACTGGAATAACCACGTGGATTCTCATCCAAGCATTCGTGAATGTTGGCGCGTGTGTGGGTGTGCTGCCCATTACGGGTGTTCCCTTGCCGTTCGTTTCAGCGGGTGGATCTTCGCTCATCTTCACGATGGCGGCGTCGGGAATTCTCCTTAACATCGCCCGACAGGAACGCTGATGCGGGATCGGCCTAACGCCGATTCCGCCACCTTTGTCCTTGTGGCCGGCGGTGGAACTGCCGGCCATGTCTTGCCCGGCCTTGCCGTGGCTGCAGCGTTAGTCGATCGTGGCCATTCGCGCTCAACGATTCACTTCGTTGGAAGTGAACGCGGTCTTGAACGAACGCTTGTGCCTGAATCTGGGTTTGATCTTACGTTGTTGCCGGGTCGAGGCATCCAGCGTCGCTTTACATATGAAAATCTTGCCGCTGTCTGGGGTTTGATTCGCGCAGTCGTGAAGGGAATTGTTCTCGTTCGTCGCCGTCGCCCGAAGGTTGTGCTTGTACTTGGGGGGTACGCGAGCGTCTCGTGCACGATCGGTGCGGTCCTTTGGCGGGTGCCGATCGTGGTGATGGAACAAAATGCGCGTGCTGGTGCGGCCAACAGACTTGCTGGACGATTCGCGAAAGCCAGCGCCGTGCCCTTTGTCGAAACTGACCTGCCCCGAAGCGTGGTTACTGGCAACCCTGTGCGGGCCGAGGTTCTTGCCATAAACAGAAGTACAGATCGCGAAATTGCACGAGCGTCGCTCGGGGTTGGTGAACGTCGGACATTCATCGCGGTCGTGACCGGCTCGCTTGGGTCGCGCAACGTGAATGAGGCGGTCCTTGCGCGAACTGATCTCGCCATACGTCATGTCATCGGTTCAAGAGACTGGGAATCGGTTCAGGGCAGGCTTCCCCAGACCGACGGTCTTGAGTACGTAGCGGTGCGCTACGAAGACCGCATGGACACCGTTCTGGCTGCCGCCGACCTTCTCATTGGCCGTGCCGGTGGAACGACCGTTGCTGAACTTGCCGAGGTGGGGGTGGCCGGCGTCCTTATCCCGCTTCCGCAGGCACCTCGCGACCACCAGACCGCCAATGCCGCAGCGCTTGTTCGTGCCGGCGCAGCGGTACTCATTCCTGACAGTGAACTCGATGCTGAGCGGTTGATCTCCGAGGTCGAACCACTCATCGACGCCCTAGGTCGCTTAGGGCGAATGGGCGCTGCCGCGCACACGTTGGCCCAACCCCATGCTGCCGACAGCGTCGCCGAACTGGTGGAGCGTCATGCCCGCCGCGATTGAAAGCGATCCGGTTCCCTCGCTCGCACAGCGACGGTCGATTCATATTCTTGGCGTGGGCGGGCCAGGAATGTCGGCGATTGCATCTGCGCTTGTGGGAATGGGTCATGCAGTATCGGGGAGTGACATCGTCGAATCAGCGGTTCTCGAACGACTCCGGTCTGAGGGCGTTGTTGTCTATATCGGCCATAGTCCCGACAACATCGGTGTCGATGTCGAAGCCCTCGCTGTCTCTACTGCGATACCCGAAGACAATCCTGAAATCATCGCGGCGAGAGCGCGCTTACTTCCTGTAGTTCGCCGAACGGCACTGTTGCCAGCGATAGCGGCGGAGCGACGAACCATCGCCGTGACGGGAACACATGGGAAGACGACGACGTCGTCGATGCTCGCCCTGATCCTTCTCGGCGCCGGTCTAGATCCGTCGTTTCTTATTGGCGGCGAACTCAGTCAACTTGGGACCAATGCGAAATGGTCAGACGGGGAGTGGTTTGTTCTTGAGGCCGATGAAAGTGATGGTTCAGGTTTTTCAATCGACCATGAAGCTGTGATCGTCACCAACATCGAAGCCGACCACCTTGAATTTCACGGTTCGTTTGAAAATCTTTATCGGGCATTCGAACGCTTCATAGCGTCGACGAGCGGACCAGTTGTGTTGTGCGCAGATGACCCCAACACCGCTGAAATCGCTCGTGGAATGGATGCGATTACCTACGGACTCTCCAACGAAGCAAGTGTTCGCATTGTTGGACTTGAAGGTTCGCGCTCTGGCGTTGATTTCACGATTGTTGTTGGTGGTGACGAACTCGGGCATGTCCATGTTCCTGTTCCTGGCACTCATAATGCGCTCAACGCGTGCGCGGCAATTGCACTCGCACTGCAACTGGGTGTTTCCTTCGATCATTGTGTTGCAGCACTCGCAACATTCGGTGGGATTGGCCGTCGTTTCGAACCCAAAGGCGAAGCGAATGGAGTTGTCTTTGTTGACGATTACGCTCATCTTCCTACCGAGATCAAGGCAGCAATTTCGGCGCACCGATACAGCCGCACGCAAACGCTGTGGCAGGACTACGCCGATGCGTTCGTTGATGCTGATCTGCTTGTTCTCACTGACGTCTATGCGGCCGGTGAGGCCCCACGCACAGGGGTCACTGGCCAACTTATTGTCGACGCGGTGGTGGCTGCGCATCCGGAACAGGTCGTGATGTACGTCGCTGAACGGAAATCGCTGGCGAAAGTTCTTGCCGCTGAGTTACGCACTGGCGACCTGTGTCTGACACTTGGTGCAGGCGATATCACGACGCTTGCCGATGAAATTCTTCTGCTCCTTGAACAAGGAAGCGCGTTGTGACCATCGAAGCCGTTTTCGCAGCGCTACAAACTGATTTCGGCGATCGTGTTGTGCGAGATGCAGGTGTAGGTGAACTCACGACCTATCGGGTTGGCGGACGGACTGCTGTTCGCGTTCGTGCAGAATCGCCTGAAGATGTCATTGTGATTGGTCAGGTCATCGCAAAATTCGGTTCCGCGTTTGCTGTTATTGGTCGTGGATCAAATTTGTTAGTTGCCGACGAGGGATTCGACGGGATCGTCGTCACGCTTGGCGATGGTCTGGCAGGCATCACGATTACCGGAACCACGGTGCACGCTGGTGGCGCAGCTCTGTTGCCAGTGGTCGGTCGCAGAACTGCAGCCGCTGGGCTCACTGGGTTCGAGTGGGCCGTCGGCGTTCCTGGTTCAATTGGCGGCGCGGTTCGTATGAATGCTGGTGGTCATGGTTCTGATATGGCCCAAGGTCTCGTCGGGGTCCGCGTGGTTGATCTTGCGAGCGGCGACCATAGACAGATGTCATCGGCCGACCTCGGACTGGGATTCCGCTCCTCAACACTCGGGCGTTCACTGGTTGTAACCGATGTCGAACTTGGGCTTTCGGTGGGCGACAGAGCAACCGCCGAGTCGGAAATCTCAGAAATTGTGCGTTGGCGGCGCGAAAACCAGCCAGGTGGCGCCAATGCCGGATCGGTCTTCGTCAATCCGCTCCCCGATTCGGCAGGTCGACTTGTCGATGAGGCGGGGGTGAAAGGTTTGCGTCTCCGTTCTGCGGAGGTATCGACCAAGCACGCCAATTTCATTCAGGTCGACGACGGTGGTTCGGCCAACGATGTCGCCGAGCTTATGGCTCTCGTTCGCGCACAGGTGTACGAGCAAATGGGTGTTGACCTCCACGCGGAAACTCATTTCCTTGGTTTCTCTGCTGAAGTAGCTGAGGCCGCTGGAGCGCGGCGAGTCGAGGCGATCAACTAATGGCAAGTCGCGTCCTTGATCGTTCCGCTGCAGAAGTAGAGATCGATCCGCGAATCGCTGCGCGACGCGACGCAGTTCAGGACGAAAAGCGTCGACAACGCGGTCGCTGGTGGCTCGTGGCTGCGATTGTCATCGCGGTCGTAGTTGGCGCTTGGTTCCTCACTCGCACGTCATTGCTTGATGTCGATCGAATCAAGGTCGATGGCGCAACGGTGACGACGGCCGAGGACATCATCGCTGCTTCCGGAATTCATCCCGGCGAAGCGCTTCTCGAAGTCGATGCT